>JAAZZR010000032.1 GCA_014237605.1 Nitrosomonadaceae bacterium
CCTAACTGTGAAGCAAGGCCAAATTCAGACATCCCATATATCAGCCCAAAATTAATAATCTTAGCGTAGCGACGTTGCTCACTATCTACTGCATCTAGTGACACACCAAATATTTCTGCGGCAGTGGCGCGATGAATGTCTGCTCCCTGCGCAAATGCTTCAAGCAATCCCTTATCTTTTGAGATATGGGCCATAATACGTAGCTCAATTTGCGAATAATCAGCAGAGATAATGAAATTCCCTTGTGCGACAATAAATGCCTCACGAATACGGCGTCCTTCGGCAGTCCGTATTGGAATATTTTGCAAATTAGGCTCGTTGCTGGACAATCTGCCAGTTACAGCAACTGCCTGAGAATAATTAGTATGTACTCTTCCAGAAGCAGCATTTACCATGCGCGGAAGTTTGTCTGTATAAGTTGATTTAAGCTTAGCAAGGCTACGATAATCAAGCAATATTTTTGGTAACGGATAATCCAATGCAAGTTTCTGTAGTACGGCCTCATTCGTAGAAGGAACCCCACTTGGGGTCTTCTTAACTATGGGAAGCTTGAGTTGAGTAAATAATATCTCCTGGATCTGTTTGGGCGAATTTAAATTAAAGGGCTGCCCGGAAATTAAAAACGCATCTTCCTCAAGTGACAGCATTTTCTCACCGAGCTCTCTACTCTGGATCTCTAGCATATTTATATCCAATAAAACGCCATTATTCTCCATCTCAAATAATACCTCTAATATTGGCATCTCGAGCGAGCGATAAATATTATCTAACCTAGAATTACACATAATCTGTGGATACAGATGCTGATGCAGACGAAGCGTAATATCGGCATCCTCCGCTGCATATTTCGTAGCGATTCCTATATCCACCTGATCAAAATTGATTCTGCTAATACCCTTTCCAGTAACCTCATCGTAAGTGATAGTTTTGATATCAAGATGCCGTAGTGCAAGGTTGTCCATATTATGTGGGCGATGTGATTCTAATACATAAGATTGCAATAACGTATCATGCATGATGCCCCTAAAAGCTATGCCATGATTCGCAAAAATATGTTTATCGTACTTTAGATTCTGCCCCAATTTGGGCTTGCTAGGATCTTCTAACCAGGGTCTAAGTTTCTCTAGTACATAACCTACCTCCATCTGTATAGGAGCTCCGGTATAACAATGAGCTAATGGTAAATAAGCTGCATGATGTGATTTGACAGAAAATGATATGCCAACAAGTTTTGCTTGCATAGGATCTAGCCCGGTAGTCTCTGTATCAATGGAAACTAAAGGCGATTCTTTGATGCGCTCAATCCATTCCTCCAACTGGGACTTAGATAATATAGTTTGATAATCTGTGCTTAAGTCTTCAACAATATTTTTCTGATCTACATCTATCTCTTGATCATCTTTTATAGACTGTGTGGCATTTGCTCCCAAGGAAATCGAGCTTTTCAAATCCAGGCTTGTATCTTTTTGTAATTCACGTAGCCAAGTACTAAAATCCAGCCGCTCATAAAGCTCAAATAATTTTTTTGTGTCCTTCGGCTGCAATTCAAGATCTTTCACACGAACTGGCAAAACTACGTCACATTTAATAGTAAGTAACCCACGTGCTTTCTCCAGCCATTCGAGTGTATTACGTAAATTTTCTCCGACTACACCATCGATATCTTTAGCATGCACTATAAGATTATCTATTGTGCCATAACGTTTAAGCCATTTTACTGCCGTCTTGGGACCCACCTTATCCACGCCAGGAACGTTATCTGCTTTGTCGCCTACCAGTGTCAGATAGTCAAGTATTCTTTCAGGTTCAACACCAAATTTGGTGAGCACACCAGCCTCATCAAGAACTTCGTTGTTCATGGTATTTATCAAGGTTGTCTGTTTATTTACCAATTGTGCAATATCCTTGTCACCAGTAGAAATAATACATTGCATCATTTCTTGCTCGGCTTGCTTGGCTAATGTACCAATGACATCATCTGCCTCTACTCCTTCAATTATAAGCATCGGCCAACCTAGGGCACGTATGCATTCATGAAGAGGTATAATCTGTGCCACAAGATTGTCTGGCATAGGTGGCCGGTGCGCTTTGTACTCTGGGTACAGATGATCACGAAAAGTCTTACCTTTTGCATCAAATACACACGCGCTATAATCAGCCTGATAATCATTATGTAAACGACGTAGCATATTAATTACGCCTTTGATAGCTCCAGTTGGTTCGTCACGGCGATTTCGTAAATCAGGTAAAGCATGAAAAGCGCGATACAGGTATGATGAACCATCAATTAACAACAGAGTTTTCATAAGCTTCTTTTTAAAAATTATTCATGATTTGGCAAAATAAATCACTTAATAACATAGCAGCTGACCACTTAGATAATAACTGGTCTAGCCGAGAATCGTGGCATGTTTTTGGGATTATGGCAGAGTTTGTTGAAGGAGTAGAGCGCCTGAGCTACATTAAACCTGATGTTAATATTTTTAGCAGAGTACGCACTCCCGCCAACCGCCCATACTATGGACTAACAGAACAAATTACGCTGCAATTGTCTGATACAGATTCTTTAGTAAGCTTAGGTGGTGGCCCTAGTTCCATGGAAGTAACGAGCAAAGTAACATATTCAGAAAAATCAACTGGTATTGGTCTAAAAATCCAGCTATGGACTACCATTCATCTAATTCTTCTTATGCTACTACTAATTTTTGCAGCTCCTGCAACTGCGCAGGAATTAGTGCCGCTGCAGCCACCAGATCTACCTCAATTACAACCTGAGCCACTTGAAACAGAAGATCCCCTTTTAGAGGAGCCTCTTGTTATCATCAGAAAACGTGGAGAAGATAAAGTTGAAGAATATCAAATAGACGGAAGAATACAAGTGATCAAAGTAACTCCCCTCATTGGTTTCCCATATTATTTATATGATGATACCGGAGATGCATCATACATCAGTGATGGCGTACTTGATGATGGAGTCCGCCCACCAATGTGGTCAATATTTACGTTCTAAATTTTACAAACAATAGGAAAGAATAGCTTACCGCTTAATTTCCATATCTTTATATACCTCCTAACTTATGTCTGTCTTCACCACCGTTACTCAAGATCAACTTTCTATTTGGCTTAAAGGCTACTCCATAGGAACGCTAATAGATTTACAGGGCATATCCTCAGGCATTGAGAACACAAATTATTTTGTCACAACTTCACACGGCAAATATATCCTTACGCTCTTTGAGAAACTTTCTTTCTCTGAGCTGCCCTACTATCTTAATTTTATGATGCATCTTTCGAGTCATGGCATCCCGTGTCCTAGCCCGATTAAGAATCTTGAGAATGGATTTCTTGGTAGCTTGAATGATAAGCCAGCAAGCCTCGTTACCTATTTACCCGGAAGCCAAATTGAACACCCTGTTCCAGAGCAATGCGGGCATGTAGGGGCGCTACTAGCAAAAATGCATTTATCCTCCCTGTCTTTTCCTGAAAAGATGAATAACCCACGTGGCCCTAAATGGCGAGAATCCATAGCACCTAAACTCATACCGCTGCTTCCGCTAGAAGACGCAAACCTTCTTGAGAAAGAACTACAGTTTCAATCACTGTACCAATTTAAAGATCTCCCGCAAGGTGTAATTCATGCAGATCTGTTTCGTGACAATATACTATTCAATAACGATACTATTGGTGGCGTAATAGACTTTTATTTCGCCTGTAACGATTCATTATTGTACGATCTTGCTATTGCAGCAAATGACTGGTGCATGGCTAAAAATGGGAAATTTAATGACGCTAATTTGCTATCCTTACTTCGAGCATATCATCACATACGTCCACTCACTTCTGGTGAAAAGAATATCTGGCCCATAATGTTACGTGCCGGAGCACTTCGCTTCTGGATGTCAAGGTTATATGACTACCATTTGCCGCGAGAAGGAGAGATTACTCATGCTAAAAATCCAGCTCATTTTAAGCAAATACTACAAGGACATTTATTAACTCAGGCCAGACTGTCCGAAATCTGGGTTTGAGAAAAATTTAGTTAATCAAGGACGGATACTAACTTCCCGCTCCCGGCAAACAGGAGATACCAAGAAATGAAAGTGAAACCGGTTGGAACACGACAAGGATTACAATGGATTCTGAATGGCGTATACCAGTTCCGTCAGAACCCCCTAGTCTGGATCATACTTTGCGGCACATTATATGCAATCATCGCAACGCTATCGTTTGTACTTGAATTATATGGCCTACTCGTATTCATAATATTATTTCCAAGTCTCCAGGCTGGATTATGGATCGGTTGCAGAGCACTTGAACAAGGGACAAAATTACAATTCTCTCATTTGTTTGCAGGATTCAAAATAAGCCCGGTTCCATTACTTACTTTGGGAGCAATTTCACTGGTAGGACAGCTGCTAATTTTTGGAATAATTTCAACAATTGCAGGTGATGTGGCAATGGATTATGTAATAGAAGGAGCAAGAACTAATGATGAAACCGAGGTGATTAAGGCATCTGATAATATGCTATCAGCTCTTATTGCTGGAGTGATACTTCATCTGCCACTTATCATGGCTGTTTGGTTTGCGCCATTGCTGATAGTATTTGATAAGATGACCCCATATGCAGCCATGAGGTTAAGTTTTATTGCCTGCTTATCAAATCTCATACCCCTCCAAATTTTTATTACCTCTGCATTCTTACTGGTAGTCATAGCTCTTTTGCCCTATATGTTATTTGGCCTTGTTTCTTTGAGCTTCGGCCTGATAAATTTCGCCCTTATGCCAATACTTTATGCCTCAGTCTATGCGAGCTACAAAGCCATATTTATTAATGAAGACCCTAAAGAAGAAACTCAGAAAATTCACGCATCTGAGAATGAATAATTTGGCCAAAAATTACTGAATTAATACAATCAAGCAGGAGTGAGTTTGGCATATTCTAGTGACAACCATTTTATTCCATATTGGCTAAATTTAACCTGAACGCGACCATCTGATACGCCACCTTCACAATTTACAATTATGCCTTCTCCAAATTTTGCGTGAAGTACGTTCTGCCCTATACTCCATTTTGAATTATCCGAATCCAAAATACCTGATGCAGATCCTTTCATTCTGGGTTTGGAATTTGAAATCAGAGCGCCAGCGCTATAACTCTTTTCTCCAGATAACCGTCCAGTATATGCAGGCTCTTGTACAGGGTGCAAAAATTTTAATAAATTTTCAGGAATTTCCTTTAAAAAACGAGAAGGAATGTTGTAACGAGTTTGACCATGCATCATTCGGCTCTGCGTAAAACTCAGGTACATTCTCCGCTGTGCTCGGGTCAAAGCCACATACATGAGGCGGCGCTCTTCATCTAGTCCGCCAGCTTCATTACGACTATTGTCATGAGGGAACAAACCCTCTTCCAATCCGCTAAGAAAAACACTATGAAATTCTAGTCCCTTAGAAGAATGTACCGTCATTAATTGAATTGCATCCTGATCATTACCACTTTGGTGCTCGCCTGCCTCCAGTGATGCATGTGCAAGAAATGCTGTGAGACTGCTATCCTCAGCTTCCTGAATATAACTTGTGACAGCGTTAATTAACTCATTCAAATTCTCTAGCCTATTAGCTCCCTCACGCTGACTATTATAATGAGGCACAAGTCCACTGTGCGCTAACATATGCTTAATTATTTCTGGTAACGTTAACTCTAGGCAGCTTTGCTGCATTGACTCAATTAAAAATACAAAATTGTTAAGTCCTTTTTTTGGAATACCTGCAGCTCTATTTTCAATATTAGGAACTAAATTCCCATCTTCCAACCCCCGGTTCAGGGCCGCCCCTCCTCTGTTTTCTATTGCTGCCTGCCATAGGCTTCCACCTTTCTCTTTGGCGCTATCTTGTAACTGCTCTAAACTACGAGCACCAATTCCACGTGCAGGAAAATTGATAATTCGTAACAGTGCATTATCATCATTTGGATTAGCGATCATTCGTAAATATGCTAGTGCATGCTTAATTTCCTGACGCTCAAAGAAACGCAAACCCCCATATACTCGATAAGACAAAGAAGCATTAAATAGAGCATGCTCTAACACGCGTGATTGGGCATTTGAGCGGTATAACAAACCGATCTGTGATAACTTTATTCCCTCTTCCTGTAATGACTTTATCTCTTTTACAATAAAAGCAGCTTCATCAAGATCGGTTGGCGCATTGTATACTCTTAGGAGTTCACCATCACCTTCAGAGGTCCAAAGATTCTTATCCAAACGCCCATTATTATTACGTATTAATGTATTAGCAGCATCTAGTATGTTGCCATGCGAACGATAATTTTGTTCTAATTTTATAATCTCTGAAATGTGAAAATCACGCTCGAAATCTTTCATATTACCGGTATTCGCACCACGAAATGCATAAATACTTTGATCATCATCTCCCACAACAAATACTGAAGCTTCAACACCGGCAAGCAACCTGAGCCACTTGTATTGTAATTGACTGGTATCTTGAAACTCATCTACTAATATATGACTGAGCCGACCACTATAGTGTTTCTGCAAAATCTCATTACGAGTTAGCAATTCATAACTGCGCAACAAAAGCTCTGCAAAATCTACTACTCCCTCCTTGTTACATTGCTGTTCATACACTAGATAAAATTCAGCCATCTTACGCGTAAAATCATCAGATGCTTCAACCTGAGACCCTCTTATCCCCCCATCTTTTGCATTGTTAATAAACCACTGAACCTGGCGTGGCGGAAATTTTTCACTATCTGCATTGATGTTTTTTAGCACTCTCTTTATGACTGCTAATTGATCTGCCGAGTCAAGAATTTGAAATGCTTGTGGTAATCCTGCATCCTGATAATGAGCACGTAACATACGATGACACAAACCGTGAAAAGTACCTACCCACATACCCTGAGTATTAATTGGCAACATAGCGGAAATACGCATGAGCATTTCCTTAGCCGCCTTGTTCGTAAAAGTAACAGCTAATATACTGTGAGGGCTAACCTGCCTAGACTGGATTAAATACGCAATGCGGGTAGTAAGTACTCGAGTTTTACCACTACCTGCGCCAGCCAGCACTAAAGCTGACTGATCTTGCAGAGTAACCGCTTTGAGTTGCTCATTATTGAGGCTGGAAAGTAGAAGAGACATTGAAAGAGGCTGTTCCCAGCAGTATATTCTAAACCGAAATTATACAGCCTCCGTCAATTCATTGAACACTGAAGCAAATCTATATTACTATTTATTTCTTTTTCCTTTTAGCTGCCAGCTCTAGAATTAATGGTGTCAATATTAGCTCTATCGCTAATCCCATTTTTCCACCAGGAACAACTATAGTATTCGGGCGCGACATAAAGGAATCATGAATCATAGACAGAAGGCAAGAAAAATCTACATTCTTAGTATCCTGGAAACGTATTACAACAAGGCTCTCGTCCAATGTTGGAATTTCTCTTGCGATAAAAGGATTAGAGGTGTCTACAGTTGGCACCCTCTGAAAATTAATATGAGTACGTGAAAACTGAGGAGTAATATAATGCGCGTAATCATGCATACGCAGTAAGATAGTGTCAGTTACTGCTTCAGCTGAATAACCACGAGCACTTGTATCACGGTAAATTTTCTGGATCCATTCAAGATTAACGGCAGGAACAACACCTACTAGTAAGTCTACATATTTAGCAACATCTGCGGTGCTACTCTTTACACCGCCATGCAGGCCTTCATAAAACAACATATCCGAACCACGAGTAATTGATTTCCAAGGAGTGAATGTGCCAGCTTTTTGTTTATAAGGAGCTCCTTCCTCATCATTATGTAAATAAAGTCGCGTCTTTCCACTACCATTCTTACTATATTCTTTAAAAAGTGTTTCCAATTTCTTAAATTCATTCGCCTCGGGGCCAAAATGGCTAATAGGGCGGCCATGCTTTTCCACTGATTTAGCTACGGCTTTTTTCATCGCAGCACGGTCATAGCGATGAAAACTATCACCTTCTACTACAGCCACATTAATCTTTTCACGGCAAAAAATTTGCTCAAAGCTATTTTTTACCGTTGAGGTGCCAGCACCAGACGATCCGGTGACAGCTATAACAGGGTGTTTTTTTGACATGCAAGATTTCTCCTGAAACAGTAATAATAATACGGATAAAGAATTACCCGTTACCTCTCTAACTTTAACAAAAGTTCATTAATCTCAGAATAATAAGATTTCTAGATCGCCATGATACGGCTTTTATTATTGGATGATCAAGGAAATCAGACATAACATATTAAATTTTATTACTTGTAATCAGTTTTATAAGGATAAAGTGACCATTAAAACAAAGAAATATTTTATACATCTGATATTACAACAATAAAAATACTTGTAATTAACGGCAATCAGATAATCTTCACGTTATAATTATCTGCTTAATAGCGAATAATTCTATGCAAGAAAAATATAATCCACAAAAAATTGAATTAGGTGCTCAGTCTTACTGGGATAGAACCTGTGCTTTCAGCGCTACTGAAGTACAAGGCAAGAAGAAATATTTTTGCCTATCAATGTTCCCCTACCCGTCTGGAAAGCTTCACATGGGGCATGTTCGCAATTACACCATAGGTGATTTGTTGTCACGCTATCACCGTATGCAAGGTTACAACGTACTACAACCTATGGGTTGGGACGCTTTTGGCCTGCCCGCAGAAAATGCTGCCATACAAAATAAAGTACCACCAGCAAAATGGACTTATGACAATATCGATTATATGCGGAAGCAGTTAAAGAGCTTAGGACTGGCCATAGACTGGGATAGAGAATTCGCTACCTGTGATCAGGACTACTATCGTTGGAACCAATGGCTCTTTCTACGGATGCTGGAAAAAGGGATTGCCTACAAAAAAACCCAGGTAGTAAATTGGGACCCAGTAGATCAAACTGTCTTAGCTAACGAGCAAGTAATAGACGGGCGCGGGTGGCGTACAGGTGCGTTGATTGAAAGGCGTGAAATCCCCGGCTATTACCTTGGTATCACGCAATATACAGAAGAGTTGCTTAGTGGCCTTGATAAGCTATCAGGTTGGCCAGACCGTGTAAAAACGATGCAGGCCAATTGGATTGGTAAGAGTTTTGGTGTAAATATTACTTTTCCTGCAGATGCTCCAGCAAACACCCTACAAGCGATAAAAGTCTTCACAACCCGTGCAGATACTTTAATGGGTGCAACTTACGTGGCAGTCGCAGCAGAACATCCAATAGCACTACATGCAGCAAAAGATAATCCTGAGCTTTCTAATTTCATCTCTGAGTGCAGGAACAGCGTCACGATGGAAGCAGATCTTGCCACTCAAGAAAAGAAAGGCATATTTACAGGATTATTTGTCGTTCACCCGCTGACCGGCTCAAAATTACCAATATGGATTGCAAACTATGTATTGATGGGCTATGGCGAGGGTGCGGTTATGGCAGTACCTGCGCATGATGAACGTGATTTTGAATTTGCAAAGAAATATAGTTTACCTATAAAACAAGTTATTTCCGCACCGGCCAAATCTCAATCAGAATCACATCCTGAATTCAGTACCGACCAGTGGCAAGAATGGTATAGCTCAAAGAAAGGAGTGTGTGTTAATTCCGGCAAATACGACGACATGAATTTCCAAGCAGCCGTTGATGCTATTGCTTCAGATTTATCTATATTAAATTTAGGAGATAAGAAAACCAGATTTCGTATACGTGACTGGGGCATTTCCCGACAACGTTTTTGGGGATGCCCAATTCCACTTATACATTGCAACACATGTGGGGTTGTGCCTGTTCCAGATGAGCAGCTCCCAGTAGTATTGCCAGAGAATCTGGTTCCGGATGGTTCTTGTAACCCATTAGAAAAAATGTCGTCATTTTATGACTGTGACTGCCCCAAATGTGGGAAAACTGCGCGACGTGAAACAGATACGATGGATACTTTTGTTGATTCATCTTGGTATTACATTCGCTATACATGTACTGACCAGAATAAATCCATGACTGACTCACGTACAAATTATTGGTTACCAGTAGATCAATATATCGGCGGAATTGAACACGCGATTCTACACTTACTTTACTCACGTTTTTGGACTAAGGTCATGCACAACCTAGGGTTGATTGAATTTGATGAGCCTTTCTCAGATTTACTTACACAGGGCATGGTATTAAATGAGATTTTCTTTCGAAAAGAAGAAGCCGGACGAATTACTTATTTCAACCCAGCTGATGTCGATATTCAAACAAATGATCAAGGAAAACGTAGTAATGCCATTTTACGTGAAGATAATAATCCAGTAGAGTTTGGGGGCGTTGGTACCATGTCAAAATCTAAAAATAATGGGGTTGATCCACAAAAATTAGTTGATATATACGGTGCTGATACTGCACGACTATTTATAATGTTTGCAAGCCCACCTGAACAAACACTTGAGTGGACGGATACAGGAGCTGATGGTGCATTCCGATTCCTAAATAGGCTCTGGAATCAAGTTTACAGACATCTACAGCTTGGAATAGTTGAACCTGAAATTAGTAGCAATCTGTCTGCCGAACTTAAATCTTTTCGTTTTCAATTACATCATACTATTTCTAAAGTTAGTGATGATCTAGGAAGGCGCCATACTTTTAACACAGCAATTGCTGCAGTAATGGAGCTAATGAATTCTCTGGCTAAGATTCATGGCTCCGATAAATCCTCCCGTAGTGTGATACAGGAAGCGTTAGAAAACATAGTACTACTTCTCTCACCTATTGTTCCTCACATCTGTCATACATTATGGCGGGAACTCAGGCCAGAAACTGAGCTGCTTGATCAACCATGGCCAGAAGCCGATAAAAGAATACTAGTACAAGACGAAATTGAAATGGTAGTACAGGTAAATGGTAAGCTACGAGGCCAGATACGTGTAGTCAAAGAGGCTGAACGAGAAACTATTGAGCAGACTGCTCTAGAAAATGAGCAAGTAAAAAAATTTGTTGCAGGGAACGAAATAAAAAAGATAATAGTAGTCCCCAAGAGACTAGTAAATATTGTTATATAGGCCTAAGTTAAAACTGGTGCTTATAATTACAGAAATTAAATTTCCTGCTCAAAGGACAGTAAAATTAATAATTCTCGATAGGCCATTGACTGCCGCCCAGAAAATCGTATGACAATTGTCTAACAAACAACGCTAGTAACTTTTATAGATTGCATTGGAAAATTTCTCTTATCAAATATAAGTAATGCATATCCAACCAGCGAACCTTTCCCAACATCTCCAGAAAAAACTCTTAACATTTTATACCGTATATGGAGAGGAGCCACTGTTGGCTATTGAGTCTGCTGACTTGATTCGTAAAATGGCCCGTATGGATGGCTATATTGAGAGAGAAATATTTACAATAGATAATCAATTCAAAAAATCAGACTTACTACTAAGAAGTAACAGCTTATCTCTATTTGGTGAAAAAAGATTAATTGATATACGCGTTCCTTCAGGAAAACCGGGGAAAGAAGGCTGCAAGGCTATTGAAGATTATTGCTGCTCACTACCACCAGACACGCTAACTCTGGTCACATTACCCAAAATAGATAAACAAGGAAAAATAACAAAATGGTTCAAGGCTCTTGAAAAAACTGGACCTATGATCTCAGTTCCATTAATAGAGTTTAACCAGCTTCCAGGCTGGATTAATCAGCGTCTAAGTATACAAAACCAGAGAACTGATCCGGACACCTTGCGTTTCTTTGCAGAAAAAGTAGAAGGAAATCTCCTGGCAGCTAATCAGGAGATCAAAAAACTTGCACTACTCTATCCACCAGGCACATTATCTTTTACTCAAATAAAGAATGCGGTAATGGAGGTGGCAAGATATGATATTTTTAAATTATCAGACTCAATGCTGGCAGGAGAAATAGCCCGCTTCATCCTCATACTGAAAGGGCTACAAGGAGAAGGAGCTGCTGTGCCATTTATTCTAGCAATACTTGCAGGACAAATCCGCTCATTGATCATTATTCGTAAGGGATTAGACTCTGGTAAGACTTATACACAACTAATGAGAGAAGCAAACGTATGGGGAGACCGTCAAAAAATAATGGGAAATGCAGCTAAACGAGTTGGATTAAAACTACTGGTAAAAGCATTATTACATGCTGCGAAAATAGATAAAATAAGTAAAGGTGTTAAAAAAGGGGATGCTTGGGGCGAAATTGAACAGCTAGGATTACATTTTGCATTTAAAAAAAGCTAACCATATTTTATTCTTATAGAATAAATAGAGTCATTTCATTTATTCTAATTATTGTATAAAACCATCTAATAGACTTGCTTAATCTAAATTAGACTTCCCTCTAAGTTCCTATATTTTATATATGTAATGTGACCTTCCTTACCCGCAGTATCTGTATCATTACACTACAGAAACATTGTTGGCAGCCTAACTTGCTATACTGTATCAATATTTATTGATTTACTGAAAACTTGGAACCAAAAAATGGATAATGTAGACATTAAGACCTACATGCAGATGGTGGGGCGTGAAGCTCGTACTGCATCACATACGATGGCGAAAATAGACTCTTCTTCCAAAAACAAAGCACTTACTGAAATAGCCGCGTCAATCAAAAAAAATGAAAAGAATTTATTAGCTGCGAATAAAGATGATTTAGAGGCAGCAAAAGCTCAGGGTCTCGACTCGGCTTTAATAGATCGCCTGACGCTTACCTCAAAAGGCGTCACTAATATGGTAGAGGGCCTATTACAGATAGCTTCCCTTGCTGACCCTGTTGGAGAAATAAGCGATTTAAACTATCGCCCTTCTGGAATTCAGGTTGGGAAAATGCGGGTACCGCTAGGTGTAATTGGGATTATTTATGAAGCACGCCCTAATGTTACAGCTGATGCAGCCGGACTGTGTATCAAAGCAGGAAATGCAGCAATATTACGTGGTGGCTCCGAAGCATATAATTGTAATCAAGCTATTGCCGCATGCGTAAAAGAAGGTCTCAGAATCTCTGGTCTGCCAGAAACAGTAATACAAGTAATAAATACTATTGATCGAGATGCGGTAGGTGAACTAATTACCATGAAAGAATTTGTAGATGTAATTGTTCCGCGTGGAGGAAAAGGTCTAATTAAACGTATTTCTGATGAAGCGTGTATTCCAGTCATCAAGCATCTTGACGGTGTATGTCATGTTTATATAGATGAAGGAGCTGATCTAGATAAATCTATCAGCATTGCTGACAATTCTAAAACTCAGCGCTATGGGACCTGCAACACTATGGAGACCTTATTGGTACATGAGAAAATGGCACGAGAAGTACTACCACCCCTATGTAAGATTTACCTTGATAAAGGGGTAGAGCTTCGAGGCGATAAACCTTCATGCGCTATCGTAGTAAAAATGACTCAAGCTACAGAAGATGATTGGAAAACTGAATATTTGGCACCAATTTTAAGTGTACGAATAGTAAATAGCCTGGATCAAGCTTTGGAGCACATCAATTTATATGGCTCACATCATACTGATTCCATAGTTACAGAGGACTATTCTCGTGCCCGACGCTTTCTACGAGAAGTGGACTCTAGTTCAGTAATGGTAAACACTTCTACTCGTTTTGCTGATGGCTTTGAATATGGCCTAGGTGCTGAGATCGGCATTTCTACTGACAAAATACATGCACGTGGACCAGTGGGGCTAGAGGGACTAACTAGCCAGAAATTTATAGTATTAGGAAATGGTCAAATTCGGTAGTAAACAACATAATTTTTTATAGCATACTATGACTCAGCTTATCGAAATTAAAGTCCCTAATGTTGGTGACTTCAAAGAAGTTCCTGTTATTGAAATACTAGTACAGCCTGGAGATAGTGTAGAAAAAGAAACCTCTCTTATCACACTAGAAACTGATAAGGCTACAATAGAAATTCCTGCACCTCAGAATGGCACAGTAAAAGAAATTAAGGTAAAAATTGGCGACACAGTTTCGGAAGGATCAATAATACTTACATTGAAACCAATAACCAACCCAACAGATTCTCCTCCTCACACCAGAAAAGATACTAAAGCAGAATTTTCTCCACCTACAGCTAGTCCTATTTCAACTCAATCTACTACGATTCCTCGTGGTGATATTCATGCAGATGTGGCTATATTAGGAGCAGGGCCAGGTGGCTATACAGCAGCTTTTAGAGCATCTGATCTCGGAAAGAAAGTAATACTGATTGAACGCTACCCAGTACTTGGGGGGGTCTGTCTCAATGTCGGCTGCATTCCCTCAAAAGCATTACTACATATGGCAAAAGTTGTCACTGATGCAGAAGAAACCATTCATGCCGGTGTTAATTTCAACGCACCTAAGCTTGAATTAGATAAGCTGCGAAAATGGAAAGAGTCAATTATTAAAAAACTTACTAATGGCCTAACCGCACTAGCAAAAAAAAGGAACGTAGAAGTCATACAAGGGAATGGAAAATTTATTACTCCCAATATGATTTCAGTAACCACACCTAATGGCCAGAAAACCGTTTCATTCGAATACTGTGTAATCGCCGCAGGATCAAGCGTAGCCCATCCTCCTGGGATTACCCAAAATGACCCTAGAATTATTGATTCAACAGGCGCCTTAGAACTTGAAGATATTCCCAAACGAATGTTAATCATTGGTGGTGGGATCATTGGTCTAGAAATGGCAACAATTTATGATGCATTCGGATCTAAAGTAAGCGTGGTAGAAATGAAGGATCAATTAATTTCTGGTGCTGATAAAGATCTTATTAAGCCGCTATATAGAAGAATAAAGAAGCGCTATGAAGCAATCTATCTTAAAACTAAAGTTAGTAAAATAAATCCACAGAAGGACGGGTTGAAAGTTACCTTCG
>JAAZZR010000033.1 GCA_014237605.1 Nitrosomonadaceae bacterium
CTGCATTGAGTGCCTTAAATAATTCATCTCTTGTTTCAACTTCAATCTGTATTATTAGACATTTCTGGGCAATTAATTCTGCTGTCTTTAGGGCAGATTCAATTCCACCAGCAGACATGATATGGTTTTCTTTTATAAGAATTCCATCATACAAACCTAACCGATGATTTAAGCCACCTCCGCATCTGACAGCATATTTCTGTGCAAGCCTTAACCCCGGAAGTGTTTTTCTGGTATCAACTATTAGTGCACCAGTACCTAGTACTTCATCAACGTAGGATCTAGTTTGAGTTGCTATAGCTGATAGAGTTTGTAAGAAATTTAGTGCTGATCGCTCAGCCGTAAGCAGCGAGCGTGCATTTCCTTTAATTTTACATAGCTCCTGTCCAGCAAGAATTACATCACCTTCTTCTGCAAACCAATGTATTTCAGTCTGTGGGGAGAGCTTCTTAAAACATGTATCAAACCATTGTGTTCCACATAGAATTGATTTTTCACGGCAAATAACGGTTGCTACAGCGCTTATTTCACTCTTAATTAGAAGTGCAGTCAGGTCATCTTCACCAATATCTTCGGATAAAGATTTGGCAACGTTATTTAAAATTTCAGAATTTAAATCCATAGTTTTTATTTTAGCTAATGTTTACCTTTACTTTAATTAGGCTGGTTATTCTAACTGTTATTAAATAATAGCAGTATATGCATGAGGGCATCATGCTCTCTTGGGCTTATTAGTTGCAGATATATAGTACTTATACAGTGTGAGATAAATTTTACTGTAGAATCATCTATGATTGGGTAAATTGGTCTTTATAGAAGAAAATATTTAGGCCAGATAATGTGAATATTCATAGGAAGCGCAAGATTCATGTAAAATGTTTATTTTTCTGGATGAATTGTCATGTTTAAAGGTAGTTTAGTCGCTATTGTCACGCCTATGCATGAGGATGGTAGCTTGGACTTGGAGAGCTTTCGTACCCTGATTGATTTTCATGTAGAGCAGGGAACCGATGGTATAGTAGTGGTTGGTACAACCGGTGAGTCTCCTACAGTAAACTTTAAAGAGCATAATCTATTGATTAGTACTGCTGTAAAGCATGCGGCAGGACGTATACCTATAATAGCAGGAACTGGTGCAAATTCTACAACTGAGGCTATTGATCTTTCTACTTATGCGAAGGATGCCGGTGCAGATGCGAGCCTTTCAGTAGTTCCCTACTATAATAAACCAACTCAGGAAGGTTTATATCAGCATTATAAGAGTATTGCAGAAGCAGTAGATATTCCTCAAATTATATATAATGTTCCTGGTAGAACAGTCGCAGACATTAATAATGACACGGTATTACGCCTTTCTAAGATTTCTAATATTATTGGGATTAAAGACGCTACAGGACATATGGGCCGTGGATTTGATTTGTTATGTAGGGTCCCGAAAGATTTTGCAGTTTATAGCGGCGATGATGCAAGTAGCCTGGCCTTATTGTTACAAGGCGGGCATGGCACAATTTCGGTTACAGCAAATGTTGCGCCGAAATTAGTGCACGAAATGTGTGTTGCAGTATCCTCAGGGGAGGTAACTGCTGCTTGCTCTATTAATGCTAGATTATTGAGACTGCACTTCGATTTATTTGTTGAGGCTAATCCAATTCCAGTAAAATGGGCAGTAGCGCAAATGGGATTGATGGAGACAGGTTTGCGTCTGCCATTGACAAGTTTATCTGAGGAACGTCATGAGATTGTCAGAGATGCCATGATTCAGGCAGGGATACAGCTATAAATTTTATTGCGGCATTATGCGATCGGAAAATTCAATAATAAAAATTAGGTGTTGGAAATTTATATTGCTAGGCATGACAATGTCAGTATCTGGCTGCGCCTTATACAATGTTGTGTCAGGTAATGCCGATCAGAATGAATTGGAATATGAAACAGTCATAGATAAGACTCCTCCTCTTGAAGTTCCACCAGATTTAACTGGACCTGCAACAGAAGGTCGCTATATTGTCCCGGATTTAAAGCCAACTGAGAGTAAAACATATTCTGCTTATAGCAAAGAACGTGCAGGTGGAAAGAATGGAGTCAATACGCGTCTTCTGCCTGAGAACTCTGATGAGTCGGTGGTACGAATGGAACGTTCTGGTACACAAAGATGGTTAGTAGTAAAAGGTGAAACGGAAATAGTTTGGCCTATTATTAAAGGCTTCTGGAAGGAGATGGGTTTTAGTATTAAGGTGGAAATACCAGAGGCTGGGGTAATAGAAACAGACTGGGCTGAAAATAGAGCCGTTACTCCTCAAAATATCCTTCTTAGGAAGGTTTCGACTATCGAGCTTGATAAGTTTCGAACTCGTTTAGAGCGAGGAGATGGAGAAACAACTGAAATTTTTATTAGTCATCGTCGTATGGAGCAACCCGCTGACCCGGATCTAGAAGCAGAAATGCTTGCGCAACTAATTATGTATTTCGGGGTTGCTAAAGATCAGGCAAGGTCCATAGTAAATAGTACAAAAATTAAAGATCGCGCTCATCTTAACCTTGAGAATAAAGGTGTTTTAACGATGGAAGAGGCGTTTGATCGTTCATGGCGTCGTGTTGGGTTAGCGCTTGATCGTATTGGTTTTACTGTTGAAGATCGGGATCGTTCGGCAGGAATTTATTTTGTGCGGTATGTTGATCCAGAGAATAAAATTAATGTAGAGCCTGGTGCTTGGGACAAATTTCTCCCCTGGAAAGATGATAATGAAGATAATCAAAAACCGGTTGAATATAGGATTCAGATTACTGAGATAGAATCTGGATGCGAAGTAATGGTAGTAAATGTGGATGGTTCGCAGCAGAAATCTGATGTTGCAGATCGGATTTTAAATTTGCTTTATGAGCAACTTAGATAACATATTTTTAGAAGAAAATAAGATGAAGGAGCGGACTATTTTATTAAAGATTTATTTTGTTCTGAATACTGCATTTAATATAGATATTCTCTTTGCAGGCAAACCTTATATTCATTTGCAACAAATATGAGATTTGCCTCTCTAGGAAGCGGTTCGAAAGGAAACTGTTTAATTGTAGAAGAAAAGAATACTAGGCTACTATTAGATTGTGGTTTCTCAACAAAAGAAATTATTGCCCGCCTATTCAGACTTGCTATCCAGCCTAATATGTTAGACGGTATTATTATTACCCATGAACATGCGGATCATATTAGTGGGGTAGAGCGGTTTGCACGTAAATTTGATCTTCCTGTTTGGCTCACTCACGGCACATTACGTGCTGCAAAAAAAACTTTTTCTACATTATCTAAGATTAATATAATAGATAGCCACCAAGCATTTTCTGTTAGTGATATTGATATTCAACCCTATCCTGTTCCGCATGATGCTCAGGAACCGGTACAATTTATTTTTAGTAATGGTTCCATTAAGTTAGGGGTGCTGACTGATACGGGTTGCTCAACAACACACATCGAAACAATTTTAAATCGTTGTCATGGTCTGGTATTGGAATGTAATCACGACGCTACGCTTCTTGCAAACAGTAAGTACCCTAAAAGTTTGAAGCAAAGGGTAGGAGGGCGTTTGGGGCACCTTGAGAATGCTTCCTCAGCAATGCTTCTGTCAAAACTAGACTGTAGCTTGCTTCAGCATCTTATTGCTGCACATTTGAGTGAGGCTAATAATACGCCGCAGTTAGCTCAATCAGCACTTAGTGGGGCCATCAACTGCAGTCCAGACTGGATCGGGGTAGCAGACCAGAGTAATGGTTTTGATTGGCGGCAGTTAGTATAAATTAGGAAGTTTTAAGTTTATAGCTTAAGTCAGAAATAGAAAAAGCCATCATAAAGATGGCTTTTTCTATTTCTAAGATCGCAAGAAGCGAATCTTTTAGTGCATTAGTTTGGTAGGATCTTTCCCGTCAGTGATAGGATTTCCATTGCCATCTAGGTTATGACCTGGAAGTACTGCTTTACCACTGTATTCATCTTCTGGATCTTCTGCTGTTTCACCAGCAAGTTCTGCATCAGTTTGATGGTCTTGGCCAGAACTCTTAACTTCAAATTTTGAAGGGTCAGCTACACCTGAATTTGCTCCTTCCTGAGCTCGTTCTTCAGCTACCGTAGTACCTTCTTCAGTTCTGGTGCCGTACCCTTCAATACTTTCTGGATTGGCTTGATGTGGTTTGCCGCAAGCAGTAAGAGCTAGCGCGACTAAAGCAGCTGTGATTAGTGAAAATTTCATTGTTTGATTTCCTTCCTTAGTAGTAATGATAAATAAGTTGTAGAGTCGGGCAGTTTACTCTAAAGTAGCTCACTGCTCAAGTATAAAACTTTATGGTTAATTTAAAGGGCATTTAATGAGAAGAGTATTGATAAGAATGCCGCTTATAAAAGCATCTTCCTCTGCTTATAAAGGATTATAAATTCCCCCTTATCCTTAGTGGACTGTCGATTAAATCGGAATTTCTATTTCTAAATTCAATCGTTACAGTCCTATTTGTAATAGACTCCTGTTATCGAGCTGAATGAAAGTCTAAATTTTTCTTGATAAGGCTTACCATTTATTGGGTTTGTCTTGTTTATCAGGATTATCAAGATCATCAAAATTAGGCTCAGAATCGCGGGCTGCATCTGCTGAGGGTGGTGGTTTTTCCATATCATGGCCATCAAGGCTTTTTTTACCTTCACCACATGCACTAAGTGAAAGTGCAAACAGGGTAACAATCAAGAATGAATAAAATTTCATTATTTATATTCCGTTAGATATTTAGATTTTACGCAATATAGCAGAAGCGCTAAAACTACTCAAATATTTAGGCTTATTTAGCTATTTTGTTGATATATTTGTTTCCAATTAACAATTAAAAAAGCCGCCCAGAAGGACGGCTTTCTTGTTTTGCCAAATATTTATTCGGCAGGAGCTTCGTGACGATTTCCAGCATCTCCAGCGGTATCATCATCAGGTCCTGGAGGAGCACTATCACGTTTATCCCAAAGGCTAGGTGGATATTGCCCAGGTTTTCCCTGACCGACTTCCTTTTCTCTAAATAGATCGCAGGCAGATAGTGACAATGTAACTACGGCAGCGAGGAGCAGGTATTTCATTTTTAATCTCCCAATTTGTTTATGACGAGTAGTAATTCTATAAAGTTATAATAAATTTATAACTAAAGCGTTTCGGCCATTCAGAAACTAATTCCTAAAACCGAAAGGACCGTCATATTAATATCAGAATTAATAAATATTGTCTAGTTAAGTATCGTATTTGTCTGAAGAAGGTTGTAAAAAGCATACAGAAGGAACCTTCTCTAAATTAAACTCTCAGATAAGGCAGTGAGGGCCTTGAATTTATAGAGGTATAGTAAGTTTATGAAACGGTTACTTTGATTTCATTTGTTATTAATATTGATAGAATAATTCCTTGTAAAAATTTAAACATAGAGGTTATATTCTTTTATTTAAAGTAAACTAGAATTAGTTTAAAATTATTTGATTACATCGTATTTTAGCTACAAAAACCAACATAAAGGATATAAATGTTACTAGTAGGAGAGATGGCGCCAGATATTACTTTGCCTGATGCTGACATGGAGATGGTTAGCCTGTCTAACTATAGGAATAAGAAGAATGTGGTGCTTTATTTTTACCCTAAAGATGATACTCCTGGGTGCACGGTTCAGGCTTTAGAATTTAGTGCCTTGAAGGATAAATTTGCAGATTGTGACACTGTAATTTTTGGTATTAGTCGCGATGATTGCTTAAGTCACGGATCATTTCGAGATAAACATGATATTACTGTATGTTTATTATCTGATAGTAAAAATGAAGCATGTACAAAATATGATGTTTTGCGGGACACAGAGATAAATGGTGAAATGAAGGCTGGTATTTTACGCTCTACTTTTATCATTGACGTGCATGGCGTATTGAAGCATGTTTTATATAGTGTAAAAGCACGAAATCATGCTGTAGAAATTTTACATTTGATTAAAGAATTGACTTGAGTTTTGTGACCTTATTTTCCTCGCATAAACATTTTATCAAGATTAGCTAGGCTGATTTCAAACCATGTTGGCCTTCCATGATTACATTGATCTGATCGTTCAGTTTCTTCCATCTCGCGTAGCAGCGCATTCATCTCGGGCAGGCTTAATATTCGATTAGCACGAATTGCATTATGGCAGGCCATGCTTGAGAGGAGTTCATTGCGTTTGTTTGTCAATAGCTGACCTGTGTCAAACTCACGAAGCTCATTTAGAATGTCCCTGGCCAATTTAACGGTGTCGGCATCCTTTAGTATAGTCGGCACTGCGCGTACTGCTAGTGTGGTAGGAGAGAGAATGGCAATTTCAAAGCCTAAGTTACTTAAAATTTCTTTATTCTCTTCTGCAGTGACAACATCTAATCCGTCTCCCTGAAATGTCACAGGAATTAACAGTGGTTGCATAGAGATTGTGTGGTTATCAAGCGATGATTTTAGTTTTTCATAAGTTACGCGTTCGTGTGCTGCATGCATGTCAACAATGACTAAGCCCTTACTATTTTGGGCCAGTATATATATGCCCATAAGCTGTCCTAGCGCAAAACCTAAGGGTGGAATTTCTTCCTGTTTTTGCTCCTGCTCAGTGATAGTAGTGGAGGAGGGTATTTGTGTTTTGATGCCTGCACCAAATAGATTATGATAATGAAAGGGAGGTGAAGTTTCTCTCCCGAGCTGCATGGGATCTTGTCTTACATAGGCTGCTGCGGAAGGGGTGGACTCTTCATTTATAGCCGCCATGGAATTATTTGTTTCTAGTTTCTGGTGTGGAGAAGCTAATGACTTGCTAATTGTGTGAAAAATGAATTGATGTAATGCGCGTGGGTCACGAAATCTCACTTCAGTTTTAGCTGGGTGGACATTAACATCTAAGCCTTCTGGATCCATATTTAGAAATAGAACATATGTTGGATGCCGGTCCAGATGCAGAACATCACGATAGGCCTCTCTAATCGCATGTGCGATTAATTTGTCTCGTACAAAGCGGCCATTAATAAAGAAATACTGTGCATTACGGGAAGATTTTGAATAAGTTGGTAATGCGACAGATCCATACAGATGCAAATCTGCCGCTTGTTCGCTTATAAGTAGGGAAGCCTGCTCAAAGTCGCTGCCAAGTAATTGTGTAATTCGTTGTGTTACATCAGATGATCGTAGATGACGGCGTATTTTGCCGTTATGTTGTAGTGTAAAGCTAATATTAGGGGATGATAATGCAATGCGCTTAAAGGTCTCCTCGCAATGGCTAAACTCTGTGGCCTCTGTTTTTAGAAATTTTCTGCGTGCAGGAGTATTGAAGTAGAGGTCTTGTACTTCAACCGTGACTCCATCAACAAGTGATGAGGGTTCGGGTCGTGAAAGTCTCCCTGCTTTAGCTTGTATTTGCCAGGCATGTTTTTCTTCTAGTTTCCGGCTTGCTAGAATTAAATTAGATACTGATGCGATACTTGCAAGTGCTTCACCTCGGAATCCAAGGCTTCCTATTTTTTGCAAATCTTCCAAGGTTTTAATTTTGCTTGTGGCGTGAGGCGTAAGGGCAAGAGGCAAATCATTCTTTGAAATCCCGTTGCCATTATCGGCTACACGGATTAATTTAACCCCGCCTTCCTCAAGCTGTACCTTTACTTCTAGAGCACCAGCATCCACACTATTTTCAAGTATCTCTTTAAGAGCTGAAGCAGGCCGCTCAATTACCTCGCCGGCAGAAATTTGATTAATAATAAGGTCGGGCAGGAGCTTAATCACAGATTTAAAGAGTAGTTAAACGGGGTCATTGCAATTATACAATTCCAAGTTGCTATGTACTGTGCAAAGCAATGTTATATCTTGTAAATAAAATAAATGCAATGTGCCTTCTTCGAAGAGTTATAGTTGTTTGTCCATGGCTTTTTTGACAGTAGCTCTATTCAGCTGAGGAGAGAACATTTGAATAAAATCGAGTATATATTCGCGAAGATAGCTATTCTTTCTGATGCCAATACGTGTAGTGCTTGACTCAAAAAGGTGTCCTGCATCTATGGAGCGAAGGTGTTGGTCTCGGTTAGGATCAAACGCCATTTGCGCCACTATTCCAATACCTAGCCCTAGTTCTACATATGTCTTAATGACATCAGCATCTAAAGCAGTTAATACAACATTGGGTACTAAGCCTCGGGCCTCAAAAGCTTGATTGATCTTTGAGCGTCCTGTAAATGCAAAATCGTAGGTAATAATGGGATATTTCACAATGGCTTCAAGTGAAACCTCTTGGAGTGAAAGTAGCGGGTGCTCAGGTGGTGTGATGATACATCGATTCCATTGATAGCATGGAAGCATCACAAGTTCATGAAAGAATTCAATGGCTTCTGTTGCAATTGCAACATCTGCTTCTCCAGAAGTCACTAATTTAGATATTTGAGTTGGATTTCCCTGACGTATTGTTAATTTTATTTTTGGGTAATGGGTAGTAAATTTTCTTATTGTAGGGGGTAGAGCATACCGTGCCTGAGTGTGAGTGGTGGCAACAGTTAAAGATCCAACGTCCTTATTTGTAAATTCCTGGCCTACACATCTCAGATTATTTTCTTCTCTGAGAATTTTTTCGGCTATCTCAACTATAGTTTGTCCTGGGGAGGTAATGTTAGCCATTCGTTTGCCATTACGAATGAAAATTTCTACACCAAGCTCGTCTTCTAAAAGCTGAATTTGTTTGCTTATTCCAGGTTGCGATGTATGTAGTTTCTTAGCAGCTCTGGATAAATTAAGGTCTTGATTTACAACCTCACATAAATATCTTAATTGCTGTAGTTTCATAATTCTCGCTTTAATTAATGTTATAACTAATAATTATAACAATCTAATTTAATAGTATTAGATAATATATCAATTTATTGTTAATATCCAGCCTTCAAAATTTTGGGTGATTAGGACAAACGGTATGGAATGGGGCTACACTCTATCAGGCTTGCTGGTGGGATTTATTGTAGGGCTCACCGGAGTAGGCGGAGGGTCACTTATGACACCTTTGTTAATACTGGGGTTTAGTATTTCCCCAGCTACTGCTGTAGGTACAGATTTATTGTATGCTTCGTTGACAAAAGCAGGTGGAGTATGGGTGCATGGTCGTCGTGGTACTGTAGACTGGAAACTTGTTAAAAGACTATCAATAGGCAGTTTACCTGCTGCATTATTGACTGTGCTGGGGTTAAATGCGTTAGGGGTTGAAAATCAAATTTTCTCAGATTTAATTACCAGTACGCTTGGAATAGCTTTAATTCTGACTGCGTTAGCATTATTTTTTCGTAATCAACTGGCGCATTTTGGAAAATCCCGTTTTAGCACTCTAGTAACGTGGCGTGATCAGAATATAGTTACTGCAACGATTACGACAGGTGTTGTTTTAGGAATTTTAGTAACCATGACATCGGTGGGTGCCGGAGCATTAGGCATGGTAGCGCTTATTACTTTATATCCGCGCACTCCTACTATAAATCTAATTGGTAGTGACATAGCCCATGCAGTTCCACTTACCTTAATAGCAGGAATGGGGCATGTTTATCTTGGAACAGTAGATTTTGGGTTGCTTGGTAGTTTATTATTGGGCTCTCTGCCAGGAATTTATATTGGGAGCCATATAGGTGGGCGGATACCAGAACGAATATTGCGGCCAACATTAGCGGCAATTTTGGTCATAATTGGGGGAAGATTAATATGGTAGTAAATTGTGGAGAAATTAGATGGATGAGCTAGTAAATCTTGCCAATGAAGATGAAATAACCTTATTTGATAAAGCGCTGCAGGACTTTCAAAACCAGAGCATGGACGCTGATAGATTTACAGCCGCCCGTTTGCAAATGGGTATTTATGGCCAGCGCCAGGAAGGGGTCAATATGATTCGTATCAAGCTGCCGGGTGGCCGTTTGAATTCGAAGCAATTGGCAGTAATAGCAGATATTTTAGAAAAATATCAACACGTTCATATTCTACACGTCAGGACATACAAATTCATTATGTTCCACTTGGGGATACTCCTGAAGTACTTCGGCATCTTGCCACAGCAGGGCTAACAACACGTGAAGCATGCGGTAATACTATACGTAATGTTACTGCGTGTTCTTTGTCTGGGGTATGCCCTCGCCAGCATGTTGACGTTAATAAGCACCTAGATGGGGCTGTCCAACATTTTTTGCGCAATCCACTAACACAACAAATGCCGCGTAAATTTAAAATTAGTTTTTCGGCTTGTGAATCAGATTGTGCACAGGGAATGATGCATGATATGGGGGTTATTGCAGTACGAAAGGGTGCGAAATTTGGCTTTAAGGTTTTAGCTGGTGGAGGACTTGGGCATAAACCACATGAAGCCATAGTAGTTGAAGAATTTATTGAAGAGAAAGACTTATTATTAGTAATGGAGGCAATTGTCTCACTGCATAACCGATATTCAGATCGTGTTAAGCGTGCTAAAGCAAGAATTAAATTTTTAGTTGATAAATTTGGGCGGGAAGGATTCATTGATAAGTACCATGAGGAATTAGTGCGTACCAAGGCAGCATTGGCAACACAGGAATATCCCAAAGGAGAGTGGGATGCGGGGACTGATGGTGAGATTCCTGGGATTGGTGCGCCACGTAAATTATTTGATCAGAAGCAATCTGGGCTTTGTGTTTTCCCAATTAGTACCCCAATGGGTAATTTAAACGTAGTACAACTGCGAGGACTTGCTGAAATTCTAGATAATTTTGAATTAAATGAGATTCGTGTAACTCAAGATCAGAATATGGTTCTAATAAATGTAGAAAAGGGCAGAACTGATACTCTGCTTTCTGCCGTATCTAAACTAGATTTGGGTAAGCCACAAATGGGTGATGATGTTGTTGCATGCCCAGGTACTTCGACTTGTCGTTTGGGAATAACTTCTAGCACAGTTCTTGGACCGAAATTAAGTGGAGGGGAACATGATTTAAAAATTCGTGTTTCTGGGTGCCATAATGGTTGTGCACAGCCTGAAACTGGTGATATTGGTATGTACGGAGTAGGTAAACGTATGCATGGTAAATTAGTACCGCACTATCAAATGTACCTAGGAGGAAATGGGATGGCAAATGGGGAATTGGCAATTAAGTCCCCGGCAGTTCCTGCTGCACGTATTGAAGAGGCTTTGAACCTTATAAAAGCAGCATATAGCTCAGAGTGCGAATCAGGCGAAACATTTTTTCTCTGGGTAAGACGAGTTGGTAAAGAATACATAACTGAGTTGTTGAAGTGTGTCACTGATGTTAAAGCCGAAGATCTAGAACTAGTTTTACGTGACCATGGAAAAGAAAGTGATTTTAAGGTTCTGCAATTAGGTGGGGGAGAGTGTGCGGGAGTTAGTCAAGTAAAAATCGGCTCAAGTTTTTTTGAGGCGGCACATGAGAGAAACTATCGGGATGCATTAAAATTCCAGCGTAAATTTGGAGATTCTGTTAAATGTGCCGAGGAAATAGCTCTTTTAATTAGCCAGGGAGTAACAGAATTATTTGGCGGACCTAAGAAAGATAATTTGAAGGAACAGGCAGAAGCGTTAGGGCATGCATTACCTACTAAACCAAAATTATCCGAACAGCTAACTAGATTTTCAGAGTATTTTATGGGCTCAGCTGAAGAGTTAGATGTTATTAAGTTAAATAAATGGTTCTTAGAGTTGGATGAATGGACAGTGGAGGCTGCAGAACTCTGCCTAAGCTTTGATCATCAGCTTGATTTGGCAGGAGCATTACCGCAGATAGCTATGCCTGGTCAGTTGCAGGATCAGAAGACTCAGCAACCAACTGACATGAGGCAATAAATTTCTATAAACCTATAGGTCTGGGGAGAACATGAGTTTAAGTCAGAAGGTTGAAGAAGTTAAGGTGCTGCTAGATTCAGTTAATAAAAGCTATACCCCGGTTGTTTTTGCCAACAGCTTTGGTGCAGAAGATATGGTGCTAACTGATTTAATTGGGAGAAATTTTCCAAATATTTCTATGTTTACTCTTGATACGGGTCGCCTCCCTGAAGAGACTCATAGTCTGATGAAGGAAGTTGAGGATCGCTATAATATAGAAACTAAAATATATTTTCCTGAGCCTGTTGCAGTGGAGAAATATATTGCTGAAAATGGTCTAAACGGGTTTTATGACAGTATAGCCCTGCGTAAAGCCTGTTGTTTTATGAGGAAAGTTGAACCATTAAAACGAGCGTTAAAGGATAACCGTGCATGGATAACAGGACTGCGGCGTGATCAGGCTTTAACTAGAAGAGATTTAGAGGAGTCAGAGTTTGATGCAGATAACGGTCTTCAGAAAATTAGTCCGTTGTTAAATTGGAGTTTGTCTGACGTATGGGCATACATTAAAGATTTTAATGCTCCATATAATGCATTGCATGATCAAGGTTATAGCAGTATTGGTTGTGCGCCATGTACCCGCGCAATAACACCTGGTGAAGATGTTCGTGCCGGACGTTGGTGGTGG
Source organism: Nitrosomonadaceae bacterium (assembly GCA_014237605.1). Classification (GTDB taxonomy): domain Bacteria; phylum Pseudomonadota; class Gammaproteobacteria; order Burkholderiales; family Nitrosomonadaceae; genus BJGV01. The sequence continues at coordinate 12,512 of JAAZZR010000033.1, forward strand.
GAAGACCCTGAAACTAAAGAGTGTGGTTTGCATCTTAGAGATAAGAAATAATATAAATTTATTTGATGATTTAAGAGAATTAGCAGATGGATATATTAATAAATGATAAGTAAGATTTTATTACCCCAGTTCTAGGTATTATGATGAAAAATGAGCCAGTAATTATTAAACGACGGACCGAAGACCAGTTGAGTCATTTAGACGTTCTGGAAAGTGAATCAGTTCATATTCTGCGTGAAGTTGCAGCAGAATGTGTGAATCCTGCTTTACTTTTTTCAGGGGGAAAAGATTCCATTGTGTTGCTAAGGCTCGCAGAAAAAGCATTTCGTCCGGGTCCTTTTCCATTTCCATTGCTGCATATAGATACTGGCCATAATTTTCCAGAAGTAATTGAATTCCGTGATAGGAGAGCTAAGGAATTAGGTGAGCGTTTAATTGTGCGCAGTATGGAAGACTCTATTAAACAAGGTAGGGTGGTTCTACGCTCAGAAAATCAGAGTCGAAATTCATTTCAATCAGTGACGCTACTAGATTCAATCGCAGAGCTTGAGCTTGATGCTTGTATTGGTGGCGCACGACGCGACGAAGAAAAAGCTCGGGCAAAGGAACGTATATTTTCTTTTCGAGATGAATTCGGGCAATGGGATCCAAAGAATCAGCGGCCTGAATTATGGGATATTTATAATACACGAGTGCATAAAGGAGAAAATATTCGTGTATTCCCAATAAGTAACTGGACCGAGCTGGATGTCTGGGAATATATCGCGCGTGAGAAATTGGAGGTGCCACATATTTATTTTGCACATAAACGAGATGTGTATCGACGTGAAAATGGTCTGTTGCCAGTATCTCATCTTGTTCAACCTAAGGTCGGTGAACAATCAGAAAACATTACGGTTCGTTTCCGTACAGTAGGAGATATGAGTTGTACTTGCCCAGTAGAATCTGATGCGGTGAATGTAGAGGAAATTATTACTGAAACAGCGATTACACATATTACTGAGCGGGGTGCTACCCGTATGGATGACCAAACATCAGATGCATCCATGGAACTACGTAAGAAAGAGGGATATTTTTAGAGTAAGTGGTTCACCTAAAGTAGGTGATCAGAGAAATTCACAGCAATCCGAACTTCCAGAAGGATAATAAATGGCAGGAAATAATAAAATTTCGTTTAGTGATACTGAGCTATTACGCTTTATCACAGCCGGTAGTGTAGATGATGGCAAGAGCACCTTAATTGGGCGTTTATTATATGATTCTAAATCGATATTTGAAGATCAGTTAAGTTCGATTACAAACACTTCGCACAAACGCGGGATGACGGACGTAGACTTGTCATTATTAACTGATGGCTTACAGGCAGAACGTGAGCAAGGTATTACTATTGATGTGGCCTATCGTTATTTTGCTACTCCGAAACGAAAATTTATTATCGCTGATACCCCTGGACATGAGCAATATACTCGTAACATGGTGACCGGCGCATCTACTGCGAATCTTGCAATTATTTTAATTGATGCGCGGAAAGGGGTACTTACACAATCTCGCCGCCATGCCTATTTAGCTAGTTTGATGGGCATTCCTCATTTGGTTGTAGCTATCAATAAAATGGATCTTGTTGGCTACTCTAGTGATGTAGTTAAGAAAATTAGTCAGGAATTTGCCGAATTTGCAGCCAAGCTTGGCTTAGAGAATATTGTGTATATCCCAATGTCTGCTTTAAATGGAGATATGGTAGTAGAACGTGGAGATAATCTTTCCTGGTATAAAGGCTCGACTTTAATGGAGGTGCTGGAGAATACTCCTATAGACAACGATATTAATCTTGAAGATTTTCGTTTCCCAGTACAGTTGGTATGTCGTCCAAAAACGAAAGAGTTCCATGATTTTCGTGGCTACATGGGAAGAATTGAATCAGGCCAGATTTCTGTTGGAGATGAAGTAACAGTCTTTCCCTCTGGGTTGAGTTCTCGCATTAAAGAAATTGTTACTTACGATGGGCTTCTTGATCATGCTATTGCGCCACAGTCAGTAACATTAACTATAGAAGATCATCTCGATATTTCCCGTGGTGATATGTTGGTAAAAACTGAGAATGCCCCGCATGTTAGCAAAAAGATTAATACAATATTATGTTGGCTTTCTGAGACGGCTCTTGACCCTAAGCGTAAGTATCTTCTCAAGCACTCTGCCCGCATAGTCAAAGC
>JAAZZR010000034.1 GCA_014237605.1 Nitrosomonadaceae bacterium
TCGCAAGTGAATACCGTTATCGTAATCCAGCCTCTAGACCCAATACATTGGTAGTAGGAATTTCACAGTCTGGAGAGACAGCAGATACTATTGCTGCACTCAATTATGCTAAGTCATTAGGGAATATTCATAGTCTTGCGATTTGCAATGTTGCAGAAAGCACGATTGTGAGACAGGCAGACTTATGTTTTCTCACGCGCGCAGGGCCAGAAATTGGAGTAGCTTCTACTAAAGCATTTACTACGCAGTTAGCGGCATTGATGCTATTTACTATGACGTTTGCAAAGCTACGTGGAAAGTTGTCAGTTGAGCGTGAATTTGAAATGATTACTACGCTACGACATTTACCTGTTGCATTGCAGCATGCGCTTGAAGTGGAGGGACAGGTAAAATCATGGGCTGAAAGGTTTTCCCAGAAACGTCACGTGCTGTTTCTCGGGCGTGGGATGCATTATCCGATTGCTATGGAGGGTGCGCTCAAGCTCAAGGAAATTTCCTATATTCATGCAGAAGCATATGCCGCAGGCGAACTGAAACATGGGCCTCTTGCTTTAGTAGACAAGGACATGCCCGTAGTTGCAATTGCTCCGAATGATACGTTACTAGAGAAACTAAAATCAAATTTGCAAGAAGTACGCGCGCGGGGTGGGGAGCTCTATATTTTTGCAGATGCCGGTTCCCAAATTCAGGAAAGCGAGGGGCTTCATGTTATTCGTATGGCTGAGAACGCAGGACTTCTCAGTCCGATTCTTCATACCGTCCCACTCCAGCTTCTCGCCTATCACGTTGCGTTACAAAAAAATACTGATGTTGATAAGCCAAGAAATCTAGCTAAATCAGTTACAGTGGAATAAGTTATTGACCTTCTCTAGATTCATATACTACGTAGCGATTAAATGAAAACTATATTCCTAATTCCGATACTGTTTCTATCTCTTATTTCTTGTTCGATTGAAACAGATTCTGTAGTTGAACGAAATGGTCTTTATTATGCAGAATCCGGTTTCAGTGGATTACCTTTTACTGGGGAAGTAACTGGGAAAGAAAAAGGCAAAGTAAAGGACGGAAAGAAAATAGGTAAGTGGGTTGGGTATCACGACAATGGGGATTTAAGATATAGAGGAAATTACAAGAACGGAAAAGAGGAAGGTGAGTGGGTTTATTATTTCGACAATGGACAGTTAAAATATAGTGGAAATTACAAGAATGGAAAGGGAGATGGGGAGTGGGTTTATTATTACGATAATGGGCAGATAAGTAGTAAAGGAAATTACAAAAACGGAAAGGGAGATGGTGGTTGGGTTTATTATTACGACAATGGGCAGGTAAGTAGTAAAGGAAATTACAAGAACGGAGAGAAGGTTAGTGATTAAATGAGAACACTATTTCTACTGCCGATATTTCTCCTATGAAACATATCGTCCATTAATTACCTTATCTAACCTTTTTAAACTTGATTAATGAGAGTCTTATCAAAAATTTCCGACCTAAAATCTATTCAAACCGCTGTATAATGACCAACCTCAGAATCTTGCAAAAGCATTAACTGTTGAATAGCATTCAACGCATACATAATTTAGTTATTTGCCATGAAAGAAAATTTTTCGAATATTGAAAAAAAAGCGTTACGAAAAAAAGCGCATTCACTAAAGCCCGTTGTCATGATTGGTCAACACGGTCTTACTGATGCTGTTCTTGCTGAGATTGATGTCGCTCTCAATGCTCATGAACTGATTAAAGTTCGTATCAGGGGTGTAGATAAAAATGAACGTACTGAACAATGTGCGCAAATAGAACATCAGTTGAATGCTGAGGTGCTGCATCAAATCGGCGGCATTACTGTCCTGTATCGACCTGAACCCGTTCCTTCATAAGTTTGATTGCATTAATATAATTATGATGTTCAGAAATAATCTGTTGGAAGAATATTGACTGCCGAAGAGAGCGGCATGTAATAGAGGAATTAAATGTTACATCAGTAGTGAAAAATACCCCCTTACACCGCACAAACTATATTGTTAAATGATTTCCTTAATCGAGTTAGGTAAGCTATGAAAATGAAAACACTATTCCTATTTCCAATACTTCTCTTGTCTCTTATTTCTACTTCTTGTTTTAGTGAAACTATGGGTGAACTGGTGAAACGAGATGGTCTTTATTATGAGAAACTTAGTAAAACTCCTTTTACAGGGAAAGTAACGGGGAAAGAACAAGGAAAAATAGAGGACGGAAAAAAAGAAGGTGAATGGGTTGAGTATTGGAGTAACGGACAGTTAATGAGTAAAGTAAGTTTTAAGAATGGAAAAGAAGAAGGCGAGTGGATTATTTATTACTCAAATGGACAGGTAAGGGAAAAAGGAATTTACAAGAACGGAGTGATGAAAGGTGAGTGGGACGACTAACTAACCTGATAGGTAAAGGGGGTTTCAATTCCATTGTTTTAGGGCCCTAAAACAATGAAGCAAAGTATAGAAAGGAGTATTAAATGTTAAATGTGTATTTATCAGGCGAGATCCATTCCGATTGGAGAGAGGAAATTATTCAACTTTGTAAAGAAGAGAATCTGAATATTAAATTTTCTTCGCCAAATACAAATCATGAATCTTCAGATAATTGTGGAGTTGAAATTCTTGGATCTGAGGAAAAGAACTTTTGGAGAGATAGTAAAAGCGCAAAAATTAATTCTATTAGAACCAAAAAATATATCAAAGATTGCGATGTAGTAGTTGTTAAATTTGGGGAAAAGTTTAAACAATGGAATGCTGCTTTTGATGCGGGTTATGCTTCAGCGTTAAATAAATCAATTATTGTTATTCATAACGACGAACATCAGCATGCGCTTAAAGAGGTGGATGCATCTTCCTGTGCAGTAGCAAAAGATCAGGATCAGGTTGTAAGGATATTAAAGTACATTTTAGATGGATCACTATAATAAAATTATACAAAGGATTTGAAAAATGAAGAATGGAAATAAAATACACAAGAAATTTTGCCATATGTCCCATCATGGCGGAATGAGAGGGTAAGGTAAAAATGGAATTAATTAGATATGTAGTTGGTCGAATCCTACTTTTAGCAAATTTTCTTACCAGACCTAAACCAGTAATTCGGGGTCAGGTGGAGCAGGCTAAAATTGATGCGGCAATGTCAGGAATGTCTCTTTATCAATTTAGGGCCTGTCCTTTTTGTGTGAAAGTTAGGAGACACCTACGCAGACGTTCATTAAATATTGAGTTAAGAGATGCTAGGGATAATATTGAAATTAAGAATGAATTAGTCAGGGAAGGTGGAAAGCATATGGTTCCATGTCTACGCATTGAGACGGATGCTAAAAATATTAGATGGTTATATGAGTCTGACGATATTTGTGCATTCCTAGATTCGGAATTGGATCGATTAAAAAGTGCTTAGTGCTGATGCACAAGACGGAATGAGGACAGATAATGATAAAATGAAAGTAGTAAAATTTAGCATGAAGGCGATAAGAATCAGTTCTCATCTTATGCTCTCTCTTTAATTCCCTAAAGATTTCCAAGCATTCTATACCTAGGAAAATATGAATTGTTATTAATTTTTGTCCGGAATAATTGTAGATAAGCAGTAACCAGTTTACAATAGAGGGTATGGCAATAGCTTATCCATGCAAAGCATTAATCTAACCAATCACTTTCTGATTGCCATGCCGGCCATGGCAGACACCTGTTTTTCCAGAACTCTTACTTATATCTGTGAGCACAATGAGCAAGGCGCGCTAGGAATAGTAATAAACCGTGCTGTTGACCTAACTTTGGAAAATTTGTTTGATCAGCTTGAAATTCCTTGTAACAATTCAGACCCTAAAAATCTCCCTGTATTATTTGGGGGGCCAGTTCAGCAAGATTGTGGCTTTGTGCTACATCAGCCAATCGGTGACTGGCAGGCTACGCTATCAATAAATCATGAATTGGGGCTTACAACCTCACCTGATATTCTGCAGGCCATTGCTGATGGAAAAGGTCCAGAGAAGGCGCTAGTTACACTAGGGTATTCAGGTTGGGGCCCAGGTCAAATTGAGCATGAACTATCTCAGAATGACTGGCTTACGGTTACTGCTTCACCCAGCATAATTTTCGATCTATCACCGGCTGAAAGATTGCCTGTGGCCATGCAAATGCTTGGCATAGATCTTTCTAGTTTATCGGGCGAGGTAGGGCATGCCTAGGAGCATTATATTTAATGATTAGTCCTATAGCTAATATAAAACCAGAGAGTTTTGTTTGTAGCGTAGAGCCCTCTGTTGGAACTGTTCTGGCTTTTGATTTTGGTGAGAAGCGGATTGGTGTGGCGGTTGGTGAATTAGAGCTGGGTTTAGCTCATCCACTCGTTACAGTAAGTGGAGAAGCTACAAAAAATAGATTTGATGCCATTGCTAAGTTAATTGAGGAATGGGAGCCGGTACGGTTAATAGTGGGGCTGCCTGTTCATCCTGACGGTGTTGAACATAAACTGACAAACTTGAGTAAGCGTTTTGCACGTCAATTAGAAGGCCGCTTTAAGATTGGCACTAAGCTTGTGGATGAACGCTATACTTCAGCTACTGCAAGTATGGGATTGAGAGAAGCAGGTATTAAATGGAAAAAACAAAAGCTTATTATTGATCAAGTAGCGGCTCAACAAATATTACAATCATATTTTGATAGAGAAAAATGAACTTACCTGATCCCGAACAGCTGCTAGCTGAACTAACTGATAAAATTCGATCAGACGTTACTAAAGACACTGTGCTGGTTGGTATTCATACCGGCGGAGTTTGGTTAGCAGAGCGATTACATAAAGACTTGGAGTGCACACTCCCTCTGGGGACATTAGATGTCTCATTCTACCGTGACGATTTTCATGAAATTGGGCTGCACCCTCAGGTTAAACCTTCAAATATTCCGTTTGAGGTAGAGGGTCGCCATATCATATTAATAGATGACGTGCTCTATACTGGGCGTACTATTCGTGCTGCAATTAATGAATTATTTGACTATGGACGACCTGCTAGCATCCGCCTTGCCGCTCTAGTAGATCGGGGTGCGCGTGAGATGCCTATTGCGGCGAATTATATTGGGGCAGATCTTGTTTTGCCGGAGGATAAAATGTTGGCTTTAGAGCAGAAAGATAATAGAAAACTTAGTTTGAATTTATATAATAAAATATCTTCAGAGTAATGAACAATCCCCAGTTAAATAAAAATGGTAAGTTACAACACCTCCTCACTACCGAGGGGCTTCCTGCTTCCATTTTATTAAAAATACTTGATACAGCAGAATCATTTGTTGGTGTAACTCAGCGTGATATTAAGAAAGTACCATTGCTCAGAGGTAAGGCTATATTCAATCTTTTTTTTGAACCTAGTACTCGTACTCGTACCACATTCGAGATTGCTGCTAAGCGACTATCTGCAGATATTGTGAACCTTAATATTGCTGCTTCCTCTCAGTCTAAGGGGGAGACTATGCTAGATACAGTAAACAATCTTTCTGCAATGAATGCTGATATGTTCATTGTGCGACACTCACAAAGTGGGGCGGCTCATTTGATAGCGCGTCATGTGCGTCCTGAGATTCACGTTATAAATGCTGGTGACGGGCGGCATGCCCATCCTACGCAAGCATTGTTGGATATGTTTACCATTCGCCGCTACAAGAGGGATTTTCATAATTTACGCGTGGCTATTGTTGGCGATATTTTGCATTCAAGGGTTGCACGCTCACAAATTCATGCGCTAACTACTCTGGGTGTACCTGAGGTACGAGTAATTTCGCCGAAGACTCTTTTGCCAACTAAAGTTGAGCGGCTTGGTGTGCACGTATACCACGATATGGAGCAGGGTCTTAAAGATGTAGATGTTGTATTAATGCTGCGCTTACAGAATGAGCGTATGTTGGGTGCACGTCTTCCTAGTGCTGAGGAATATTTTAAGCATTATGGGCTTACACAGGAAAAACTAGCCTTAGCCAAACATGATGCTATCGTCATGCACCCTGGTCCAATGAACCGTGGTATTGAGATAGACTCAGCTGTAGCTGACGGGAAGCAATCGGTAATTCTTCCACAAGTAACTTTTGGAATTGCGGTACGGATGGCGGTAATGGCAATTTTGGCTGGGAATTGAATTTATTAATAAGAGGAAATATTTTGCATAATGTGTAGAGTAATTTATGGTTTGTTACGGAATCTAGAATAGAACCTTATGAGAATCCTTATTAAAGATGGGCGGGTAATTGATCCTGAAAACGGTATGGATGCCGTAAATGATGTGTACATCGTTGCGGGAAAGATTGTTGCTGTAGGTGATGGGCCAGATTCTTTTCAGGCTAATCACGTTATAAATGCTAGGGGGTTAGTGGTATGCCCTGGTCTTGTAGATTTATCTGTACGGTTACGTGAGCCGGGGCTTCAGTATAAGGCTACACTTGAGTCTGAAATGAAAGCGGCCGCAGCAGGGGGGATTACTAGTCTTGCATGTCCTCCTGATACAGATCCGCCGCTAGATGAGCCAGGTTTAGTTGAGATGTTAAAGGATCGTGCCAGAAGCCTGAATCAGGCCCATGTCTACCCTATTGGTGCCCTGACACAAGGGTTGAAGGGAGAGCGGTTGACGGAAATGGCTGAACTACATGAAGCTGGCTGCGTTGCATTCAGTCAATCTGATAAGTTATTACTCGGTTCAAGAGTGATGATGCAGGCAATGCAGTATGCCTCTACTTTTAATTTCAGAGTTTGGTTGCGTCCGGAGGATGACGGCATTGCTGATAGTGGAGTGGCCCATGATGGGGAAGTGGCAACCCGTTTAGGTTTGCCAGCAGTCCCTGTATGTGCTGAAACAATAGCGCTGTCGAAAATTATTTTAATAGCAAAAGGAACTGGTGCTAAGGTTCATGTCTGTCGGATCTCCAGTGCAGAAGGAGTTGCTATGGTTAGAGAGGCAAGACAGCAAGGACTACCTATTACTTGTGATGTGGCGGTTAATCACATACATCTTTCAGAAATGGATATTAGTTTTTTTGATTCTAACTGTCATCTTATTCCGCCGCTGAGAGGTATAAGTGACCGGGATGCATTACGTTCTGGTTTAGTCGACGGAACTATAGATGCAGTATGTTCTGATCATGCGCCAGTTGATGAAGACGCAAAACTAGTACCGTTTGGCGAGTCAGAGGCAGGTGCTAGCTGCATAGAGTTATTGTTATCGCTTGTATTAAAATGGGCGGAAGAAATAAATATTCCTCTTGCTGTGGCGGTGGCCAAAGTTACCTCAGAGCCAGCTAAAATACTTGGTGTTGAGGCCGGTGATTTGTCTGTAGGTGCGGCAGCTGATTTATGTATTTTCGATCCAGAGCAGCACTGGAGAGTTGAGGCTTCAATGCTTAGAAGCCAAGGTAAGAATACACCGTTTCTTGGTATGGAATTGCAGGGAAAGGTGAAATATACTTTGGCAAACGGCATTATCGTATACGAAGACTAAGTTCTAACTTGAGATAAGTATTCATGTGTAGCAATTATTTATAGATCAATATGACCAATCCATTACTTAATTTTTCTGATTTGCCGCACTTTGCCGACATTGAAACTAGACATATTGCCCCAGCCGTACAAGAGCTACTAGATCGCAGTTGTTCAATTGTTGAAAAGGTTCTTAGTGATTCTTCTGAGACAACATGGCCAAATTTTGTTCAGCCGATGACAGATGCACATGAACAATTATCTCGTGCATGGGGACAGGTGTCACATTTAAACTCGGTAATGAATAACCCAGAATTACGTGAAGCATATAACACTGCTCTACCAATAGTTACAAAATACTACGCAGGACTAGCGCAAAATCAGGCGCTGTATGAGAAATTTAAAAAACTTTACAATAGTAGTGAGTTTAAGAATCTTAGTTGTGCTCAGAAAATGATAGTTGAAAATGAGTTGCGAGATTTCCAGCTAGGCGGCGCAGAGCTAAAGTCTGAGCAAAAAAAACGATTTCTTAATATACAAGAGGAATTATCTGCACTCACCTCAAGGTTTAGCGATAACCTGTTGGATGCCACTAACGATTTTATACTGCATATAGAAAATGTAGAAGAGGTATCTGGTATTCCAGATGATGTGCTTCAAGCAGCAAAAGAAATAGCCAAAAAGGATGATGTTTCTGGCTGGAAATTCACGTTGCATGCCCCATCTTATCAGCCAATCATGCAGTATGCTGATAATCGAGAGTTGCGTAGAAAAATGTACCAAGCTTATTCTACACGTGCTAGTGAGGTAGGAACGGATGCTGAGACTCATTCTGTTTGCAAGGTTGACTGGGACAACACTTCACTTATAAGAAAAATACTTGAATTACGTAAAGAGAAAGCGCTGCTACTCGGATTTAACAGCTATGCTGAAGTATCATTGGCGTCAAAAATGGCTTCAACACCTAAGCAAGTTTTAGAGTTTTTAAGTGACCTAGCAGTTAAAGCTAAGCCCTATGCTAAGAATGATTTAGAGATGCTTCAACGTTTTGCCTCTGACCAGGTTGGATTGGAAGGCCTTGAGGCATGGGACTTAGCATATATTAGTGAGAAGCTGCGGGTTGACCATTATGCTTTTTCTGATGAAGAAATTAAGAAATATTTCCCTGAGTCCAAAGTATTGGAGGGTATGTTTGGGTTAGTTAAAGATCTTTACCAGATTAGTATTACTTCCTCAAAAGAAGGACTTGACCCTCAATTTTGGCACCCTGATGTAAAATTTTTCAGCATAAAAGATACTAATGAAAAACTGATAGGACAATTTTATATTGATCTTTATGCGCGTCCTGGTAAACAAGGTGGTGCTTGGATGGATGATGCTGTTACCCGTAGGAGAATAGAAAATAATATTCAAACTCCGGTCGCATATCTTAATTGTAATTTTGCAAAACCGGTATATATGAACGGTCAAATACGGCCGGCGCTTTTTACTCATGATGAAGTCATAACCTTATTCCATGAATTTGGCCATTGCTTACATCATTTGCTTACTCAGGTAGAGGAATTAGGTGTTTCTGGGATCAATGGAGTGGAATGGGATGCAGTGGAACTACCTAGTCAGTATATGGAAAATTTTTGTTGGGAATGGGATGTATTGTCTGGTATGACGCAGCATATCGATAGCGGAGCGTCACTGCCTCGGGAATTATTCGACAAAATGATTGCCGCAAAAAATTATCAGAGTGGTCTGCAGACGCTACGTCAAATAGAGTTTTCACTGTTTGATATGCACTTACATTTTGATTTCAGTCCGGAAGAGGGTAAGACAGCATTAGATTTGCTGGATAGCATTCGCAAGAAAGTGGCAGTTATTATTCCACCAAAATTTAATCGTTTCCCCAATAGTTTTTCACATATTTTTGCAGGGGGATACGCAGCTGGTTATTATAGTTATAAGTGGGCAGAAGTATTATCTGCGGATGCTTATAGTATGTTTGAGGAAAGTACAGAAGGGACGATAAATAAGAGAATTAGTACCCGCTTCCGTGATGAAATTCTTGCTGTGGGCGGTAGCCGTAAGGCATTAGAATCGTTTATAGCATTGCGTGGGCGGGAGCCAAAAATAGATGCGCTATTACAACATTGTGGTATGGCAGTTTAATAAACGGGCGGTGACAGAGCTGACCTATTTGCCGGCAAAAGATACGCTAAAAGATTTAAGAGGGGCAGCTAAAAGAAGAATTTTATTTGATTAGTTATTCCAAGAACTCTGTGGTGCCAGTAATAATTTACTAAAAAACACTGTAGCAGATATTTTTATCAGAAGATAATTTCCGCTACAGTGCTATAAGATTCAAAGCTAATAAAGAGTCTACTCTGTCTTGGTTTCAGCTTCTGCTTTAGCTTCTTTAGCTTCAGCTTCAGCTTCTGCCTTAGCCTCAGCTTCTGCCTTAGCCTCAGCTTCTGCCTTAGCCTCAGCTTCTGCCTTAGCTTTAGCTTCTGCTTCTGCAAGGAGGCGCGTATTTTCCTCATCCTTACTTGATTTACGACGGAGCCAGAAGAAGCCAGCAATACCTCCTACCCCTAACAATAGGCCAATCTCAAGCATACCAATACCAGAGTGGCCACCATGGCCGCCACCTTCACCAACATGCAAAGGAAGGGTAACTTTAGTAGTCATTTTGCCATTTTCTAGAGTCTCTAATAGTATATTATACTGACCCAACTCTTTAAAATTGAGTCCGAAATTAATAGTTCCAGACGTATATTTTTCTGGAGCCTTGGTCATGATAGTTTTATTCTGCCCTCCTTCTACTAAGACTAGACGGATACCAATTGGTATTACACGGTACTTATTACCCTGAAGGTCGACCGTTACAAAATGTTCGCCCATATTTGGCACATGTTTACAATGGGCCATTGTCGGTGGAAGCGCCCCCTTTGGTTTTTCATAGACACTGTAATTTAAAGGGATGGGACCTGTTTTTATATTACAGTCATCGCCTGAAGAATGGCCCATATGGCCAATCATTAATTGCCCATAAGCCGGCAGCGCCATCATTGATATCAGCACAGCGATCCATTTTAGATGTAAAGTCCATCCATATGCTTTATTCATAGTGTCTCCGTAATTTTATATTTTGATCAGCCAGTTACCCTGCTATATTCCTGAGTAGCTTAATCGGACGATTGTATCGCAATTAAATCAAGAATGGGAGCGGCTTATAGGAATAAGATATAGCAAGCTACAGATAATAAGCATGAGACGTCACTATTTGGTAGGTGCAAGACACAGATTCTTTGAAAAGCTTTATAAGCTTCTTATGATGCAGAATCTAATTACACGGTTGTAGCATAAGTTTTATTTAGCGGGAAAGTTAAGATTAAGCCATCTTGCTTTAAGAGCTTGGGTGTCAGTTATAATAGAGGTCCTTTAATAAACTATAAATTGTGCCTAACATAGCTCAATATAACGATATTGGACAATAAATTGGAAACTGACGCTTGAACGCACGATATTTGTGTGCTGCATGGCGAAAAAATATTAGCTTCGCAGTTATCTCATGTTGAAAGCAAGGGATATGATTTTGCGCCCCCATTTAAAATAATGACGATTCATCTTTATTTAATTGGGGTTATGTGGCGCCATGGCGAAAGCCTGGATTCAGTATCAAACCCACGTGAGCATGCGATGGAATCATTGCATAAAATGCTGCTAAAAACCGGAATGAGTAATAAGAATGCGGCGAAAAGAGTCGCACTTTTGAAAGACCTTTCTCGGGGGGAAGAGAGTAGTGAAACACTTGCTGTAGCTGCTGGTTATGAGGCTAAGCAGGATGACAATAGCTTAGACATGATATTTGACGAGTATCGTGATGAGACGCGTGTTTCCGGAGCCCTTTGGCGCTTTTATAGCCGGGGTAAGAAATTCATGCTCCTTGGCGGAGGGGGTGCTGGATTTCTAGCATTGTTTTTTTCTACGATATATTCACCATCAGGTAGTTTAATGGCCGCATTGACAATGGGGTTACTTGCCGCTGCATTGGTTGTAGTGCCGACATTTATCATTGGAGCTTTGATATACCGGGTAAAATTCAAAAAATAATTTAGTAAAGCTTCACCGCAGTCGTGATCTTAATCTTGAATTGTGCCCCTGACAGAATAAATGGCAGGGTTGGGTATTGTGATTAAAAAATTAGAATTATTTAGAAACCTGAAGATTTAGAGAAAATTATGAGTGCTGTGATTATAGATGGGAAAGAAATTGCTAAGGCACTACGAGCTGAATGGAAGACTCGTGCTGAGCAGTTACAAGAAAAAAGTATACAACCAGGATTGGCAGTGATTATTGTTGGGGATAATCAGGCCTCCGGTATTTATGTACGTAACAAAGTCAGGGCCTGTAGTGAAACCGGCATATATTCGGAAGTACACGAATTCTCTGAAAGAACTGAACAGGTTGAGGTTTTACACTGTATTCAGGAGTTAAATAAAAATCCCAGAATACATGGCATATTAGTACAGTTACCATTGCCACGACACTTTGAGGATAAGAAAATAATTGCCTCTATTGGAGTGGAAAAAGACGTGGATGGCTTCCATTTAAACAATATAGGTGCACTTGTTACCGGTTATGCTGTATATCCACCCTGCACACCCTATGGTGTGATGAAAATGCTGGAGAAAAATAG
>JAAZZR010000035.1 GCA_014237605.1 Nitrosomonadaceae bacterium
TTTTATGTCTTTTATCTCTCTCGGCTTGTCCGATGAAATTATTCAGGCCGTCACCGAACGAGGGTACACGATTCCTACTCCTATTCAGCTGAAATCAATTCCCGCAATACTATCTGGTAGAGACTTGCTTGCTGGTGCGCAAACTGGAACTGGTAAGACTGCAGGGTTTACTTTGCCAATTCTGCATAAGCTGTCGGATAAAAGTATTAAAGGACCTTCTAGCGGTCGGCCACCAATACGCTCGCTTATTCTTGTTCCCACCCGAGAACTTGCGGCACAAGTGGAAGAGAGCGTTTGTGATTACAGCAAATATCTGAAACTCAGTTCGATGATAATGATTGGTGGGATCAACATTAAGAAACAAATCTCACGCCTGAGAAGTCGAGTTGATATTCTTGTTGCAACACCAGGCCGGCTACTGGATCATGTTCAGCAAAAAAATTTAGACTTGTCTCATATTCAAGTTCTTGTGTTGGATGAAGCTGATCGCATGCTAGATATGGGCTTTATTCGTGATATCAGAAAGATACTTAAATTACTGCCTGAGCAACGTCAAAATCTTCTTTTTTCTGCCACTCTTTCTAATGAGATTCAATTGTTAGCTGAAGACCTACTCAATAAACCAGTTATGATTGAGGTAGCACAGCGGAATGCTACTGCTGATAAGGTGACGCATGTGGTTCATCCGGTTGATCGTGAGCGAAAACGTAATTTACTTGTTCATCTTATTAAGAAAAATCGTTGGAAACAGGTACTCGTATTCACTCGGACAAAACATGGCGCTAATAAATTGGCAGAATATTTAGTTATAAATAGCATACGATCACTTGCGATACACGGAAATAAGAGCCAATCAGCACGTACCCGGGCACTAGCAGAATTTAAAACAGGATGCTTACAAGTTCTGGTTGCAACAGACATTGCTGCACGTGGAATCGATATCAACGAGCTACCACATGTAGTAAATTTCGATCTTCCTAGTGTTGCAGAAGATTATGTCCATCGTATTGGTCGTACCGGTCGTGCTGGAGCAGAAGGTGATGCTGTGTCACTAGTGTGTGTGGATGAACACAAGTTACTGGCAGACATTGTGAGGGTTATTAAATGCGATTTACCTAGCATGGTTATCAATGGATTTGAGCCAGATCCAAAAATTAAAGCTAAACCAATAAAGAATGGAGGTAGTAGGGCACCTCGTGGTGTAACATTTAAACCTAAGATGTCGAAGAAACGAAAGTTTGCAAAATCACCAACTAAGAATTCACCTGTATCTAAAAAACGCCATTAATTATGAATAGTACAGACATAAGGTGTTGCGGTGAGCTAATTAGAGGGTGATGCCGTATCCAGTCAGCTGCCCAGATTAGGAGCAACTCACTGGACAGGTAGTCACCGTAACAGCACCAGGGTATCTTGCCTGGCGGCCTTCATTTTAATATTGGGAGGAACCAAAATGAAGGACTTATATCCCGTCCAACGGGGATATTACTTTGAAAGCTAAACTCCTGTTTTGTTCCCTAAATATAATTATTTTTATAGCGCGCTAAATATTTAATAGTAAAATACAAATAAAACCTAATAGTATCAGTCAGTTACTCATTAACAGAAAAAATTTAAAGCTCCTAATAAATATAAGCCAACGCTACGTTGCTATCATTTTTAAAATTATTGATTTCTATCAAGTCAATTAAGGGATAATTTTTGTTGTTATTCAGTAACATTCTGTTATATCAGTGAGTATCTCTTGATGAAGGAATGAATAGTAGTTATAAAACTGTCAACTGGTTGGAATCTATTTAGGTTGGAGCATGCCTCTGGAAGATTTTTCTGTATTAGAAATAGTTATTAGTGATTAGACTACGCTATAAAGCATAGGCTCTTATTTCTGGGGTACACTGACATAAAAGAACATTTGATGGTTTATCCAGAAGTGACTGTGATGATAAACATGGTAATTATTGCTGATACTGAAAAACACAATTGGAGGTCCAGATGATTTGGGCTGTAACAATAGTAATAATAGTATTGCTGTTTATTTATCCAAAGCAAACAGGACTCTTATTATTTGTTCTCTTAGTTGGTATTTGTATAGTTGCATTAATTGATTACTTAGTTTCGTACCAAAAAGAAAAGGAACAAAAGTTAGTTTCAGTAGCTGTTTCATATGACCCTAGCTCTTGCAGTAAAGATTCTCCACTATCTTTTAAAATTAAAAATAACAGTAAAAAAATAGTTAATAAGGTTAGTTGGAATATCATTGTTACAGCTAAGGGATCCAGTAGTAATATTGTTGACTATGAGTCCTTTCCAAGCTATCAGGGGGAATACTCTACAAGACATCATAGCGAGAGTTCTACACCATACTCAACACACAAAATTCTTACCCCTGGAGAATTATTTTCAGTATGTTATAAAGCACCTTTGGTTAGGGAAAAATTACCCTCACAAAATATTATTTGGAAAGTTAGCAATAAGTATTCTGAGTTCCAATAATATGTATGATTGTTTGTTATTTCCCATACTAGATAATCTAAAAATTTGAATATCTACCCTGTGCCAGATGAGAATATACAAACTTATTGAAATAAACAGTGTAAACTTATCCATATGAAACGAAATAAAATTTCTGCTAAGAGCATAATTGGCAAATCGCTCACTTATTATCGGGACAGAGGAAACAAGGGATTAACAAAAGATAACCTTGTTATGGCATTCAATGAAAAATTAATTAGGGATGTCTGGGCTAAAGGACAAGTGGTTGGAAGCAATAATCCAGACGAGTACAGAAAAGATGAATGTGGTGCATGGATGTATTTCTCACACTATAGTAATAGAAATTCCCAGTATGGGTGGGAAATTGATCATATTGAGTTTGTAGATCATGTGGCCTCAAAAAATTTAAATAATCTTCGTCCTCTTCAGTGGCAAAATAATACTTGTAAAGGTTCTGGCGAACTTGCTTGTATCATTACGGCTAATAAAGAAAACAACGGGCCTACTAAGGTCTAGTAATGCAGTTGCATGGCAGTATGTTACCTAATTAAATTTTTTTGCTGTAAAGCGCAGCTCAGAAAGATTCTAAAAAAACATTACTCTTCAGATAAAGCAATGATGGCTGTTGTCTTGTTCCTTAGGCAAGCTTGCTGGACAAGTAAATATTAATGCATTGGGACAGCACCCGTTGAAAAAATTGTCGCAGGGTATTTAGAGAAATATTACAGTAAATCTGTGAAGTAATATTAATCAGTTCCCAATGTTGTCTGCCCTTGGGCATCACTTGACGTAATAATTCTTAATTCAGTATTATCTCTCCTTTCTTTATAATATGATCTTGTATTGTAAAGATTACGACTTGAGGTGTTCTGACGGCATCCGCCTAAAGAATTAAACGGGAAGCCGGTGCGTTTTGATTAAATTCAGAGCAATGCCGGCACTGCCCCCGCAACGGTAAATGAGGAAAGGATTTGCTTAATGCCACTGTGCTTAGTCATGGGAAGGTGCAAATCTAGGAGTAATCCGCTCATGAGTCCGGAGACCGGCCTGAAGTCAATATGTGTTATTGCGGCTGGGCAATATACAACACTATGACAGGCTGCTAGCCTGATCTGACTGTTTATTTCTGATTCCTTCCGCAATATTTATTAACGCGTGCGGGTGTGTACAGGGAAAAGAATAATGAGCAGATACCATTTTCCGGTAGTTGTAGCGCTGTACCTGAGTCTTGTAGGGGTTGCATTAGCAGGTAATGATGAGCAGAGGAAGACTGTTATTGTTACTGCGACTCGTACCGCAAAGACAGTAGATGAAACACTTTCCTCAGTTACTGTTATATCACGTAAAGATATTGAACGCCGGCAGGCAAGGTCTGTAGAGGATTTATTGCGCGGCACACAAGGTATCAGCATTGCCAATAGTGGAGGAGCTGGTAAGAACACATCAGTCTTTATACGTGGTACTAACTCTGACCATGTTTTAGTGCTTATAGATGGTATCAGAGCAGGATCTGCAACATCTGGTGGTGCTGCGTATGAAAATATTCCGATTGAACAGATCGAACGTGTTGAGATTGTACGAGGCCCCAGATCTAGCTTATACGGTTCTGAAGCAATCGGAGGTGTGATTCAAATATTTACCCGTAAGGGAGGGAAAGAGGGGGTTACCCCAAGTTTCAGTTATGGTGGTGGTAGTTACGGTACGTTTAACGGTTCTGCTGGCCTCTCAGGAAGAAGTAAACGTGGCTGGTTTAATATGAACATCAGTGGAAAAAAAACAAAGGGATTTAATGCCTGTTCGGGCAAGCCATTTCCAAATGGAGCTGGATGTTATACCAATGAGCCAGATAGGGATGGGTATCGAAATATAGCAGGTTCTTTCCGAGCAGGGTATCTGTTTAAAAACGGATTGGATATTGAAACAAACTTCATGCGGTCTTCTGGTAAGGTTAATTATGATGGGACATTCTTAAATAAATCAGAGCTAGTTCAGCAAGTCTTTGGTGGTAAGGCGAGTTATTCTCCTTTTGCATTCTGGAAAGTTACTTTAGCCGGAGGTCGTAGTCGGGAAAATAGCAGAAGTTATCTGGGGCAAGAGAAGAACTTTAAAAGTAGGTTTGATTCTCGGCGTGATAGCATCACCTTACAGAATGACTTTACATTAAACAAATCTCACCTGTTTACAGTAGGTGCTGATTATAAAAATGATACTGTTAGTTCCAGTGAGGATTTCACAGTTACTTCACGAAATAATTGGGGGGCTTTTGCTCAGCATCAGGCAACAGTCTTTAGGCAAGATTTAGAGCTTTCTATACGGTATGATGAAAATGAACAATTCGGTGGAAATGTAACCGGCGGTGCTGGTTGGGGATATACCGTAACAGAATGGTTGCGGTTTACTGCAAATTTCGGGACCGCATTTAAAGCCCCAGACTTTAATGAACTATATTACCCAGTGGGGTGGGGTGGCAAGTGGGGAGGCAATGCTAACCTCCGACCAGAAGAATCCGTGAGTTACGAATTCGGAACCAGTGGGAGAATTAAACAGACAAATTGGACATTTAGTGTTTATGAGACTCAGATTGACAATCTCATTGGCTATGATCCTCCTGGTTTGCTGAGTAATATTGACAAAGTACGTATTCGTGGTTTTGAGGGAATGATCTCCACACGCATTAAAAAATGGCAAATTAATACCAATTTAACTTTATTGGATCCTCAGAATAGATCATCTGGAATTAATAGGGGAAACACTCTCGCACGCCGCGCCAAACAATCTTTTCGTTTTGATGTGAACCGAAAATTTAATAAATTTAAACTGTTTGGCCTATCATTTAATAAATCTACGATAGGCACACAACTTCTTGTTATGGGTCAGCGCTATGACGATTTGGCTAATACGCGTAAACTGGATAGTTACGTTAAACTAGACATACGTGGCGAGTATAATTTGAACCAGAACTGGCGTTTACAGGGACGTATCGAAAATATTTCAAATGAGCGCTACGAGACAGCATCATTTTATAATCAACCGGGCCGAAACTTTTTTATTACCCTGCGTTATCAGCCTTCATAATCTGTTAAGGACCTATCATAATGAATTTATCTGTTCGTAATCAGCTGACTATAGGTGCTGGGCTTGTGTTATTAATGATTCTTACACGAGAATATCATTTTTCATCTTTACATAGTCTGCCTGGGGCTTCTTGGGCAATCTTCTTTCTGGCTGGTTTATATTTGCGTTCTATATGGCCACTGGCGGGACTTTTTGCACTGACATGGGCGCTAGATTTTTCAGCTTATACTTGGGGAGGTGCTAGTAATTTTTGCCTGACTTCATCCTATGTTTTCTTGTTACCAGCTTATAGTGCAATTTGGTATGCTGGTAGCTGGTATGCACGACGCTATAAGTTTGAATGGCAGACATTACTGCCTCTTTCTCTTAGTCTAATAACTGGTGCAGCAGTCTGTGAGCTTTTTTCAAGTGGCGGATTTTATTTCTTTTCGGGACGTTTTGAAGAAACAACTCTGATTGAATTTGGATACCGTTTGGTGCAGTATTTCCCCCAATATTTTGGATCCCTAGTTTTCTATATTGGTATTACCGCCGTTATCCATACTATGTTTTTATTTGTTCAAGGCTCATTTAGGGCACATAACAACCGAACGATATAAATCAGAATGGATAAACCTGACCGGGAAGAACGCCATCGCACACGCATGAAGCGTAAGAAAGAGGTCGTTGATAAGGCTATTGCAAGTGCAGATATAGAAAGAGGTTTATTACTGGTACTGACCGGTAATGGCAAGGGTAAATCGAGCTCTGCTTTTGGTATGATCGCACGTGCCTTGGGGCACGGTATGAGAGTGAGTGTGGCACAGTTTATCAAAGGTCGTTCTGATACTGGGGAAGAGGCTTTCTTTCGTCTACAGAACAATGTGACCTGGCATGTCCTTGGAGAAGGGTTCACTTGGGAAACACAAAATTTGGCTCGTGATACTGAAACTGCACAGCGTGGCTGGGCTATTGTAAAGAAAATGCTTCAGGATCCGTCACAACAGCTTATTGTATTGGATGAGTTTACTTATCCATTAAAATTTGGCTGGCTAGATATGACAACAGTTCTGGATGACCTTAAAAACAGGCCGGCTATGCAACATGTAATCATTACGGGTCGGGGAGCGCCAGAGTCGCTTTGTCAGGCAGCAGACACTGTAACTGTTATGAATGATAATAAGCATGCCTTTCAAGCTGGAATCACAGCGCAAAAAGGTATTGATCTGTAATTCTTTATAGCGGTATCGCTTTTATTTTCCTCACTAGCTTTAGTAATTTGAGATTCTGTAGATTAAGTATACCCATAGGGGTAGGAATAATATATAAACTCTGTTTCTCCTTCTAGAATGATATTGTCACAGGCACTCAGATATTTATTCAGGACCATACTTCCGATAATATTGATTGTGGTTAGCTGAAATAATTACAAATAAATTGTATTAGCTATTATTCTGAAATTTCACTTAAGATTTATTATAAATTATGAATAAATGGATTTTATTAGTAGCGACTATATTATTCTCATACAGTATTGTTTCTGGAGCGAGTGAGCTTCTGGAGCATGAGCAGGATAATCCTGCCGACCTTGTAGCAGGTGTAGATGCATGGTCAAAAGGTGACTATATACTGACTCATGATTTACTAAAACCTTTATCAATAGAGGGGAATTCAGTTGCACAATATATTATTGGTTTGATGTATTTTCGTGGAAAGGTTGTAGAGAAGGACTATAAACAATCGATAAAACTTATGAATCTTTCAGCAGAACAGGGATATTTTCTTGCTGAACATAAGCTTGGGAGTATTTACTCTAGTAGTCTGCTCGGGAAACCTGACTACAGAAAAGCAATAAAATGGTTCCGTCTTGCATCAGGACAGGGGTACGCCCCTTCACAGTATTTTTTGGCCACCTTCTATGAAAAGGGTGATGGTATAAAGCAGGATTATACTCGAGCACATATGTGGTTCAGTCTGGCTTCAGAAAAAAATATAATAGCCAAAGATGAACGTGACAGAATTGCAAGAAAATTATCCCCCTCTCAGATTAATGATTCGCAGAATATGGCAAGAGAGTGTAAAAAGAAAAAATACAAGGATTGTTAATAGAAGGCTTAATTAAGCAATCATTATAAATGAACATTCTGTTATGAAATGGACTTTATCAAAATCACGTATTCTAAGTTTTTTGCAATGTTCTAAGCGTTTATACCTTGAGGTACACCACCGTAATTTAATAAAATATTCATCTCATTCTGAGGCTGCATTCCGTATTGGGGATGAGGTTGGTGAAACCGCACGAAAAGTATTAATGCCAGGGGGTATTCTGATTGAGTATGACCGTGGTTTGCGTAAGGCTGTTGAGACCACAAATAATTTTTTA
Source organism: Nitrosomonadaceae bacterium (assembly GCA_014237605.1). Classification (GTDB taxonomy): domain Bacteria; phylum Pseudomonadota; class Gammaproteobacteria; order Burkholderiales; family Nitrosomonadaceae; genus BJGV01. The sequence goes on from JAAZZR010000035.1 coordinate 7,931, forward strand.
AATGATCTCTTTGATATTACCTTGTATGAGGCTACATTACAGACTCATAATACTCAGATTCGTGCTGATCTTCTTAATAAGGACAAGGATTGCATCCATGTGGTGGAAGTAAAGTCTTCAACTGGTATAAAAGAAATATATCTTGTGGATAGTGCCATTCAGTATTCAGTGATGGCAGGGGCTGGATTTACTCCAGCTAAAATTAGCCTTGCACATATTAATAATAAATTTGTATACCAGGGAGACAGTAACTATAACGATTTATTTAAGGTTGTTGATCTTACATCTGAGATTTCAGAAAGGGCGGAGCAGGTTCCTGACTGGATAGAGGCGGCTAATAAAACGATAGCGGGAGACCTGCCTAGAATAGAAGTAGGCGAGCATTGTACAAAACCATATTCATGTCCATTTATCAAACACTGCTGGAAAGATATTCCGGTAATAGAATATCCTATTACAAAATTTCCGGGACTTAAAAAAAGCAAAGTTACCGAATTGATAAAAATAGGTTATGAAGATATACGCGATATTCCTGACGGCCTGTTAGGAGATACATTACAGACTAGATTAAATGCTTACCGTACAGGGAAGAAACTTATTCCAGATGAGTTGCGAAATAAGTTGGCGCAGTTAAAGTTTCCACGGTACTACTTAGATTTTGAAACAATAGGATTTGCTGTTCCTAAGTGGAGTGGCACAAGACCGTATGAACAATTACCTTTCCAGTGGTCCTGTCATGTTGAAGATAAGTCTATGGCAGTAAGCCATACTGGGTTCTTAGATACCTCAGGGAATCCACCTATGCAGTTATTTTCTGAAGCGCTAATTAATGTGCTCGGAGATTCAGGGCCTATTATTGTTTATTCAACTTTTGAAAAGACAGTTTTACGAAATTTGCAGGAACGTTACCCGGAGTATAGAGAAAGTTTACAAAGTATTATTGATCGTCTATTTGACCTATTCCAACCGATAAAGACACATTATTTTCATCGTGATTTACAGGGAAGTTATTCAATTAAAAATGTATTGCCGACTGTTGTGCCTGATCTTAAATATTCAGATCTGCCGGATGTGAAAGACGGTATGATGGCACAGCAGGCTTATTTGGAAATAATTAATGTAAAGACCACGCAAGAGCGCAAGCGCTCTCTCACTAACTCTCTCTCTAAATATTGTGAGATGGATACATTTGCCATGGTAAAACTAATACAAAATCTTTCAAAGAAAAATGAATAGCTCACATGAAATATAAAATTTATATATCGGAAATAACCAGTATAAAGATACTTTAAATTACTCTTGAGTCGTAACTCCAGTGAAGAACTGCCTGCCTTTGTTTTCTCCTGCAGTTGATATCTCCACTAGTACAATTTTGTCTTATTTGAGAGATATGTCTTCGCATCATACGCCATCGTTTAATTTGACGTTCATCATCAGGAAACCTTCTTCCCATGAAATAGCGGCAGTACCACTGGAACCATCCTCGTGGATCTTCAGGATGTATCCATCCTTTTGATCTCCATGCTGTTAGTGACTGTGATGCATTTACCCCAAAATAATTTAAATTTGGGTCATGGTAATCTGAGAAAAGCTTAGCTTTCTGAAACCATTTTTCTGGGAACTCAGCAGCACAGTCAGTCATATATTTTCCGCCAAAAATACCGAGTTTTAACATTTCTTCAGGTGTAAGTTCCGGGCAGAATCCAAAATTAAAATTCTCACCAGCTGGCTCAGTAAGAAGGTATGTGTATTCTGACTGCATAAGATCATTGACTAGTACACGTTGTCTTTTCATATGCGAGATATTGTAAATTTTTCACTTGCTTATTTTTAAAATTTTAACGACAAGAGACTCAATTATTTTTAGAGCACCTATCTCCTAATGTTCTACATGAGAATTTGTATTAAATATTATAAACATAGGATGCATTAGGAGAGTTTTACTGTTCTTTATCCGGCTGTTCCTGAGATACCCAGATTAGCTTACTTGTATCAATGTCTAGTTTCGAAATTTTCTTAACTAACTGATCCAGCAATTTAGGAGGGAGAGTCTTTTCTCTTGCCAGAATCCAGAGGTATTCACGACTAGGCCCGATTACGATAGCCCAGCTATAATTCTGTTTATCAAGTTGTGCGATATGATAACCACCGTAAAATGGCCAGAAGAATGATACTTTTAATGAACCAATTGTAGATTTACCAAGAAATTTAGCTAAGCCGGTTATATCGCGCCATTCTTTTTTGTCAGCATTGTATCCTCTGTTTATTACTTCAACATTACCATTTTGAAGTAATTGGTAGTGTGCTGAGACATCACTTAGTCCTTGTTCGAAAGAGTGGTCAAGCCTAGCAATTTCATACCATTTTCCCATATAGCGATCTGCCTGAAAGTTATTCACAGGTAAAATATTATCGGGTGTGCTGATAGCACAGGCGGTGAGAAAATAACAAAGTATACAAAGCAAGGAAGCTCTATTAATAAACATATTTATTTTCTTTTTCAATGTAATAAATTTGGGAGATAGCTAAAATTAGCATGTTTGGCATGATTCCCTTACTTTCTCCTCAAGGAATGGTTTCATCCCAGCAGTACGACCTTCTTCAAAGGCAATTTTAGAGTTTATTCCTTTACTAAGACGGTAGGTTGTCCATAAAGCGCCTACTCGGTTTCCTGAAGCACAGTGTACTAAAATAGGGGTCTGTGTATTTTCAATTGCTTTAGTGAAAATCGCAAGCTGCTTATGATTGATCCCTGCACTTGTAACAGGAATGTTGATATAACTCATTCCTGCTGATTCTACATTTTTCTTCTCCTCAGCAGTGCCTTCGTTCTCGGTACGCAGGTCAATAATTGTAGCAAATCCTTTTTCAGCTAATTCTTTTACAGCGCCTGTGCTAATAGTGCCTGATGTGGCAAGTGTTGGCGTGGCACGATTATAGTTTTTAATCAGATTTTGTAGCTGGCTTCCAAACGGAACCTGCAAATCAGCAGCCGAGGCTGGAGACGAAATAATTACAAAGACGTATAACAAGGTGACTATATATTTCATTCGTGTACTCCTTAACCGGATCGGGCATCACATATTCTAATATTACTTATCTAATATGGTTGCCTCAATAGTATCTTCTGCAAAACTTTGGTAGGTCTTTTTGATTTCTCTGGCTATCCTATCAGGAAATACATGGAAATCCCCGCTGTTAAGTGCGGTTATAATATTGTCTGCAACAATCTGGGGAGACTCTGCTATTTCTAGGACCTCCGGAACATTGGCAATCATATCTGTTGCAATGGGGCCCGGATGTACACTCATTACAAAAGTACCTTGCTTATCTAGCATCTCACGTAAAGCCTGAGTAATTGAATAGGCAGCAGCTTTTGATGCAGAGTAGGTGGCTATCGGAACAAAATTCTTAATCGAGGCTACTGAATTAATCTGAATAAAAACACCACCTCCATTCCTTTTTAGGACTGAGGAAAAAGCCTGTGCCATACGAATAAGACCGTTAACATTTATTTCCATTTCATAATTTAGAGAATCTACGGCGTCCCTATTTAGAGGTGTGGAACGAGTATTAACTCCGGCATTATTAACTACCACTTGAACATCTCCTGCTCGCTG
>JAAZZR010000036.1 GCA_014237605.1 Nitrosomonadaceae bacterium
TTCAAATTGAAAACAATTTACAAATAAAATCGTTGTGAGGTTGATTTGGGCCGCGATTTGGAAGAGGCGCAGAAACCCGAGGTTCATGAGAATTTTGATAACGAGTAATTTATTATTATAAATAATAATCAATTATTATTATCGATATCATTGGTATAAATCTATACATAGAAGGAGTACCTAATGCGCCATAGTAGCTTACGCCAACTTGAAGTATTTGAGACTATTACTCGGTTAGGCAGCTTTACGCGCGCTGCAGAAGAGCTATGCGTAACTCAACCGACGGTGTCAATGCAGATTAAAAATTTAACTGATGCTATTGGCTTGCCACTATTCGAACAAATTGGCAAAAAAATGTATCTAACTGAGGCTGGGCGAGAGCTACATCAAGCTTGCCTTGGTATTTTTGAGCATCTAACTCAGTTTGAGATGATTGCAGCAGATATGAAGGGTTTAAAGGCCGGGAGATTAAGACTTGCGGTGGTAACTACCGCAGAATACTTTGCTCCACGCCTACTTGGAATGTTTTGCCAGCAATATCCAGATATTGAAGTATCGCTAGAAGTTTCTAACCGTGAGCATATATTAAACCGCCTAGCTAATAATATGGACGATCTCTATATTCTAGATCTCCCACCGAAAAATGAAGAAATAATAGTCCAGAGCTTCCTGCAAAATCCTCTGGTTGTTCTTGCATCTGTCAATCATCCGCTTGCCAAGAAGAAAAAAATTACACTAAAGCGTATAGCTGAGGAGCCGTTTATATTCAGAGAAAATGGTTCGGGAACACGTATTGAAACAGAAAGTTTTTTTACTAAGCAGAATTTAAAACTAGAAACCAAAATGACCCTAGGAAGCAATGAGGCAATCAAGCAAGCTATACTTGGTGGTTTAGGAGTTTCAGTATTGTCACGCCACACATTAACTCTTGGTTCACACAAAGATCAGCTAGCCATACTTGATGTAAAAGGTTTCCCTATTAATTGCCACTGGCACTACGCCTACCCATCAGGAAAAAACTTATCAGTTGTGGCGCAGACATTTTTAGCATATTTACAAAACCCACCACAGCTTATAGTAGATCTTGCACTAACAGGGGTCGGCATTATAACTTTCCCTGAGCGATAGCATTAAATTTTAACCCGCTTACTATGGAGTTACAGGCGCCTATTACAAACAGAACAATAATTTTTTAATTCAGTCTCTCTGAATCAATTTTATCAATCCAAATTATTTGAGAAGTTTATTTTTAATACGACGCGTGATGCGCCAGACTACAAACAATACCAATGGGATCATCACCCCAGTAACTAGCTCAGGATGGTCTAGTAATCCTGCGGCCTTACCAGCTTTTGTTAAATATAATATTAGGCTAACGACATAATACGAGATGGCCGCAATCGACAAACCTTCCACGGTTCGCTGTAGCCGCAATTGTAATTCTTGACCACGCGTAAGTTTCTCAAGTAATTGCTGATTCTGTGCTTCAGTCAGTATATTAACCTGCGTACGCAGTAGCGCGCTCGTATGGGAAATTCGTTCAGAAAGCGAGCCCATTCGCTGCGCAGTATCTTCTACTTTTGCTATAGCAGGAGAAAGACGATGCCACATAAACTCGCCAATGATTTGCGTGCCAGGTATAGCTTTCTCTTTTAATTCAGCAATACGTTGGGTTATCATCTTGTCATAGGCACGTGTAGCAGTAAATCGGTACATATGTTCGATAGTGATACGTTCCATATCCACTGCTAGTGCAACTAGTCTATCCAGTAAATCTTGCTCAGAAGTAATTTTATTTTTAAGCTGGTCTGTGATACTGGCTAATTGTTTCTCAGAATTTGCTAACTCAGAATCAAGTTTCTTGGCCACTGGTAGGCCACGCAACGCCATGACACGGTAAGTTTCTATTTCTAACAGTCGCTGAGCAATGCGCCCAGCCCGAGTCACCGATATTGTAGGTGGCGCTATCACCAGCATTCTTTCAAAACCACTGTCTCGAAGCATGAAATCTGTCACTACAAGCGAGCGACTGTTTCTTCCGACCAGAGATGCCACTATGGGACGTTCGCCAAACCAATTACGTGCCGACAGTAACATTTCCTCCGGCCTCTTTAGATTTCCATGCACCATAACCAGTTTAATAGCAGCAAATGTTCTTCCAGGAATTCCAGTTAACCAACCATTCGGCAAGACTAAGGATGAAAGCAAGTTAGGATCTGTCGCGCCCAGCTGCGCGCTCTCTGGCAATTGTTGTACAAGCGTATAACTTGTAAATTCAGTGTGGCGCTCCCACCTCAGGGCATATCCCTGCAACCGTAGGCGGAGAAAGTTATGCTGTAGATGATCGACCGTGAGCCCCTCCTGTCCAGGTAGGCGGCGCAGATGCTCACACTCTTGCTCAAGGGTAATATCATTACTAAGTACTGCGATATAGACAACTAGCGCAGGCAAATGGATACGCTGGCTTTGGCGGGTATGCACCACGTTATGTAACAGCTCACGTTGTGGGTCGTCAGGAGGCAGCCATTCACTCTGAATAAAATCAGTATTCTGATTCATACGTATGTATAGAAGAATAAATTATTGCAATTCTATGTTTTACAGTCTCGCGCCATATTTTGTGCCTCATCTATTTGAGCAGATGTCATTCCTTTAGCTATTTTATCTAGATTTTGTCTCGCAATTTTGTGTCCATTGCTAGCAGCAAGGTTGCACCACATGTGAGCGCAAACATAGTCTTTTATTACACCTTGACCAATAGCATACATAAAACCAAGGTTAGATTGTGCTTTTGCATGTCCCTGCTCCGCAGCAAGTCGATACAAATTCACTGCTTCTTTATAATCTTGTATTACACCTTCACCATTCTTATACATCAAGCCAAGATTATATTGCGCTCTTGCATGCCCTTGATCACTAGCTAGTCGGAACCATTTCGCTGATTCTTTATTATCTTGAGCCACACCCTGGCCATTGTCATACAACAAGCCAAGGTTAAATTGTGAACCCGCATCCCCTTGCTCTGCAGCAAGTCGAAACCACTTTACTGATTCCTTAAAATCTAGGCTCACCCCTTTGTTATTCTTATACATCAAGCCAAGGTTATATTGCGCTCTTGCATCTCCTTGATCGCCAGCCATCTGATACCACTTCGCAGACTCCTCATGGTCTTGAAGTACACCTATCCCCTCATTATATTTCGCGCCAAGAAGATATTGCGAGCTTACATCTCCTTGATCGCCCGCCTTCCGATACCATTTAGCTGCTTCCTCAAAGTCCTGAATTATGCCTATGCCCTCGTCATATATCGTGCCTAGCTTATATTGCGCCCTTGCATGCCCTTGATCAGCAGCTAGGTGGTACCACTTTGCTGCTTCTTTATTGTCTTGAATTACGCCTTCACCACTCTCATACATCTGAGCAAGGCTAAATTGTGCCCCCACATCCCCTTGATCAGCAGCCAAAAGATACCATTTTGCTGACTCCTCAGAGTCCTGAGTTACACCTTCACCATTCTTATACATCAGGGCAAGATTAAATTGCGCGCCTAAATCACCTTGATCACCAGCTTTTCGATACCATTTCACTACTTCTTTATAGTCTTGGGTTACTCCGTCGCCAGCGGAATACATCAGACCAAGATTAAATTGCGAATTTGCATCTCCTTGATCAGCAGCCTTTTGATACCACAGTGCCGCTTCTTTATAGTCTTGCATTACACCTTCACCATTCTTATACATCCAGCCAAGGTGCCACTGTGCAGCCGCATTTCCTTTAGTTGCTAATGGACGAAATAATTCAATAGCTTTAACGTAGTTGTTTTTATTATATGCATCTGTCGCATCTTTGAAACTATCAGTTTTTACAACGCTATTTTTTGGCATCAAAATAGAGGCTAAGTATGAAATATATTTCTTCATGTCGTATTTCTTCTCATCTAATAAAAAATATCATGAGGTAAGGTGAGTGGCGATTTAGGTTGAAATCCGCATGCGAATTGCAGCATAGCTTCTACCAAGCTACCCCGCGGAATTTCTTCCCAGTTACCTCTATCATTATGGATTAATACCGTTTCACCTTTATTCATGTGTCCAGAATAAAAAACTATAAAAAGCCTCCGCTGTTTCCTTTCCTTGCAATCATATTCATCTTTCTGCCTTGCTGATGCGATCCCATATTCCTCATTAATTATTTTGTAATCAGCTAGAACCCAGAGTCTTACCCTATCACCAGTTTTTCGAATGGTGTCAGGGTCGGCATAAGCGGTCATGGTGGCTTCTTCTCCCGCCTCTCTAGCACTCACGGCAACTTTCACCCACTCTGCCATCGCACTACTGCTCACAGAAACTAACAGAATCATCAGCATGGCTTTATGCATTGCAATCCTCTAGACATGTGCTAACTAATCTCACATCCTATTGTTAGCAACAAATTAATCCAGACAGCTTATTTCTACAGAATTACTATACTCTTTTTTTAATTAATTGGTTATCAGAAGGAAAAGCCTAACTTAAGCTAAATTCTAACTACACTCTACTGATGAATTAGCACTATTATTTTTTATTTGCCAAGACTTAAGAGTAGATTCATCTTTGCTAATAGTTCATACTAATCTTGCGCCTCCTTCCATTTTTTATATGCTTCATCACGTGTATACCCCTCAGAAATACAATTCAACTCATACGTTACACGAAGAACATTTTTACGTGTGCCATGATGAAGCCAAATACAAACCAACCAGGTACCAAAAATTAGAAAGAAGCCTAACCAGCCCACATAAATACCATCATCAAATGCAGCATCAACGAAAGACATTAGCGCCATAAAGCCCACAACCCAACCAGATAAATAAAAAATCCAAGCAAACGATTTAGCAACCATTAATCCTTTAAATATATTTTTCTCACTCTCATTCATTTCATTATATTTACGGTTTAATTTATTCATTTGATTCACTTTTTATACCTTGCTAAGACTCACTGAGCCTTTCATTGCTTGTCTCTTTTATTCTCCGAACGCCGAATGTAACAGTTGGAGGGACTCCCATACCCAACTCAATATCCGCAACACGGTAATTAGATCCTTTCTGCCTTAGAATTTCATTAATTTTTTCTTGTTTCCCAACCGCCTTAATAACGGTGTTAGCTATTACCTCATAACTACTAAATGCTGTAATTGACTCATTAACCTTACCACTAAGCTCTTTTGCTTTATCTAGAATTCCCATTAAATTCACTCTCATTAAATTTAAAATAACAGTTTATTAAAAGAACCGCTTTTATAACGCTAGCGCTTCACACGAAAATAATTATTTCTTGATAATGCGACTTTGTATTCCTCTTTAGTATTGAATGCCGACTTTCTAAAATGCTCATACAGTAACTTTAATTTCTAGTTATTAACCTTATAGCCTGAACCTGAACCAGATGAACTATCTCTAGGCTCAGGATCTTTTCTATCTTTCTCTTTATACAGACTGTCTATTTCCTGCTCCCGATCTTCTGTTTTTTGATCAGAACCGGAGCTCCAATCAGTATAATTCTGCCCTGGCCCATCACCAGATCCGTATCCTCTGGCTAGGACGGTCCCAGCAAAAATTGAACTAGAAGCTAATAAGGCCAATATTAATTGTTTGGTCATCATTTGCCACCTCCGCACGCATACTTGAAAGAAGCCTCATTTGTACTTCCAACAATGATATTTTTCCATGGTCTCGTGTCGTTATTAGAATAAACTATAGCGCCCTTACCCATATTTTTAGAATAAAAAATTACAGATAACCCTCTATATTTTTTTTCCATACAATCATGTTCTTTTAAGTTCTTAAATGATAAGACCTCCTTACTCCCTAGTTGCCTAACTTCCTCATAGTCAAGCATCTCCCACAGTTTTACTTTACCACCTAATTTTCGGATACTAGTACCTTCAACATATATGGTAGAAGAACGGTCCGCAGCCCGAGCTATATAGTCCCACTCTGCCGATACGCTGTTACTGGTTGGTTTTGATGCGCAGGCTGATAGTATTGTAAGAAGTGCTAACCAGCATAAAGTTCTCATGTACGCGCCTTATAAATAATTAAAGAATCAGGTTAATTCTAACTCTTCCTGCACTAGGTGTTATATTTCAATGGATAGGAATAAATAATAGGAAACAAAACCCGCTAACCCCTCCGATTAAAGCGCGCTTTATATGCTTCTAAATAGCAAATGAAAGCTATCTCCATAACCTCTGCATAGCATCCATTATTAATCGCCTCGACGCCATATGGAAGTGAAGAAGCCCTGACAACCCTACTACATAGCACCAAATAACAGCTATATATAAGGCTTATATATTTTATTTCCTACAGGCGAATTCAAAATGAGTTTCTCCCGCGCTCCCAGAAACTACAGCCCTCCATTCTCCAGGCTGATCAAAGGTATGTATTATTTCTCCCTTGCCCATATTTTCAGTATATAAGACTTGGTAAATTGAGCGAGTTTGCCTTTCTTTACAACTGTATTCAGCTTGATCTCTAATTGAAGAGTTTATTACACTATTTTTCAATTCTTTAGCTTTAATGAAGTCACCGAGAATCCACATTTTTACAGTATTGCCAGATTTTTGAATAGTCTCTGGATTAATATAATAGAAAGTATCAATAGACTTGTTAATGTAAACCCACTCCGCCATTGCACTATTACTAACTACAAACAGCAATAAAGTTAATAGTATCTTTTTCATTTTTTTTCTCTTGAATATTTATCGTAATGCTTATATTTTTCTTTCTACATTCTCCTGCCATATTTTGCGCTCTACAATTTTGGAAGCTGTCACCTATTAAACCGCTAATTCTCGGTTATTTTCCCCAGGCCAATCTACATTACTAACAGTATTATCTAATAAAATAAGTTCCAGTTTTTTAGCTCGCGATAGGGACTTTATCGATGCCTCTCTCCTTGAAGCTTCAGCTCGGTTATTACAGTACTCCATATACTTCAAATTTAACGGCCCACGACCTCTGGTATACCGAGCGCCATTACCTTGCTCATGTTCTGTAATTCTACGTGCTAAATTTGTTGTAATCCCAGTGTAAAGACTTTCATCACTACACTCTAAAATATAGACTACCCAGCTAATCCTTTCTGTCATTTTTTTGTCAAATAATTTCATGAGTAAAATTAGTGTTCCAACCTATTAATCTATAATAGGCTCATATCAATATTATTTCAGATAGATCTTAGTTAGCTACACTACATTTTCGGTTTAAATACTACCTATCTCCTATGAAACCCTACTCCGAATCTTGCGAAAGAAACCAAAGGCCTATCCTCAAAGTTCTACAAGAGACACTTACCAATCAACAACATGTATTAGAAATAGCCAGTGGAACCGGCCAGCACGCTGTCTATTTCGGACGGGCACTACCTCACCTGTCCTGGCAAACCAGCGAATTAACGCAAAACCATGAGGGCATCCTAGCCTGGCTGAACGAGATTAAATTGCCCAATGTACTTCCACCTATAACCATCAACGTAAACGATGCCAAATGGCCTGTTGAAATAGTAGATACAGTATTTAATGCCAACACGGTGCACATTATTACGTGGCCAGAAGTGGAACGACTGTTTGCAGGCATAGCACGTGTTTTAAACCCCAGTGGCATCCTGTGTCTATATGGGCCGTTTAAATATAAGGGGGAATTTACCTCCGAAAGCAATGCATGTTTTGATGCATTACTCAAATCACGCAACAGGAACAGCGGTATACGAGATTTTGAAACTATTAATCGACTCGCCGAAACCCATGACCTGCTTCTGGTGAAGGATGTGGCCATGCCTAATTACAACCAAACTCTGGTATGGCAACGCGCTCCCAGAATTCTTAAAACACCATAACCATAAAAAATTGAACCAATAACGAACATTAGTTGATATAACAATATCATGTGACGCCTCTGATTCACTCAGGAGCAAAGCAAATAGCAGTAATCTTGTTTCCATCGGGATCCCGCAGATAGGCTGCATAGGCATTTGGAGCAAAGTTGCGCGGACCAGGCTCGCCTTCATCGATGCCACCGTTGGCAAGACCGACTTCATGAAACTTACGTACTGCATCTCGACTAATTGCTGCAAATCCTACAGTTCCACCATTCGCACTGCAGGCAGGTGCCCCATTTGAAGGTGTAAGAATTACAAATTCAAATGTTTTTTTACCATAGGTCATAGCTGTATCGTGAAGCTTACCAAGATTATTGATGCCCAGCGTACCCAACACAGAATCGTAAAAAATAACTGCTGCATCAAAATTGTTTGTACCTAATGTTACGTGAGTAAAAATTGTCATGGTAGTTTCCTTAATTAAAATAGTGTCTAATATACTTTTATTGATTATTCCTTTCTGCCTGAGCATTCTCTTCATTCGGCCACCCAGCCCATACTCTTAAGTCTTTTCAGTAATTCCGGATATGACAGAGACTTTAAGACAAAAAATTTATTGTAATTCGTTATTATATAAAATACCCCTATTTAATAGGCCATTTTCCGTAATTTTTTTTTCTGCCATTCTTCAGTGTAAAAATGTTAAATTAGCTCCTGTCTACTCTGTGAAAGAAATCCTATTTTATTTATCGGGTGGGTGGACAATAATTATTTTTTGTTTTATCGAGCTGATTAATAAATAGCGGTGGCTTCTTCATATAAAACTAGTTCTAAATTAATCTATTCACATACTTGATAGTTTTGTTAATGAAACTTTAGAAGGTTATTAAAATGAAAGCAGTCATACTAGCAGGTGGTTTGGGTACACGTATCAGTGAAGAAACGTCAATCCGACCAAAGCCTATGGTTGAAATAGGCGGCAAGCCAATTCTTTGGCACATCATGAAAATGTATTCCTTTCATGGAGTAAATGATTTTGTAATTTGCTGTGGCTATAAAGGCTATATCATTAAAGAATATTTTGCTAACTACTTTCTGCATATGTCAGATGTAACCTTCGACATGGCGAACAACAAAATGGAAGTACGTCAGTGTAAAGTAGAGCCGTGGAAAGTGACGCTAATTAATACTGGCGAAGATACTATGACGGGCGGTCGTTTGAAGCGTGTGGCTGATTACGTCAAAGATGAAGAGGCTTTCTGTTTAACCTATGGTGATGGTGTAAGCAACGTCAATATTGCTGATCTTATCGCTTTCCACAAGACACAAAAAATAAAGGCAACGGTAACTGCTGCCTTCCCACCCGGGCGCTTCGGTGCGCTGGATATCAACGGCAACAAAGTTAACAGTTTTATAGAAAAACCCAAGGGCAAAGACTCTATGATTAATGCTGGTTTCTTTGTTTTATCTCCACAAGTTATTGATTATATTGAAGATGATCGTACGCTCTGGGAACGTGCTCCACTGGAGCGCTTGGCTACGGAAGGCGAACTTTCTGCATTCCATCATTACGATTTTTGGCAGCCGATGGATACGCTACGCGACAAGGTATACCTTGAGGAACTCTGGCAATCGGGCAAAGCGCCGTGGAGAGTATGGAAATGAACCAAGTCTTTTGGTCGGGTAAAAAAGTATTTGTTACAGGGCACACAGGTTTCAAAGGAAGCTGGCTATGCTTATTATTGCAGCAATTAGGTGCAGATGTGACGGGTTACGCACTACAACCGCCGACCAACCCTAGTCTGTTTGAGGTTGCTAGGGTTGCGCATGGTATAAAATCTAATATTGGCGATATTCGTGATGGTGAGACCCTATCCAGCGCAATGCTAGCTGCGGCACCTGATATAGTTATCCATATGGCTGCCCAACCCTTGGTCCGTTATTCCTATATCGAACCGGTAGAGACCTATTCGACCAATGTAATGGGGACAGTGCATCTTCTTGAAGCGGTGCGAAAAACACCAAACGTGCGCGCAGTAGTCAATATAACCAGCGACAAATGCTATGAAAATAAAGAGTGGGCTTGGGGTTATCGTGAAAATGAGGCGATAGGTGGATATGATCCTTATAGTAATAGCAAAGGATGTGCTGAATTAGTTACATCAGCGTATCGCAATTCTTTTTTTAATCCTGCTAAGAACAATGAGCGCCACGTTGCGCTAGCCAGCGCAAGGGCCGGTAATGTTATCGGCGGCGGCGACTGGGCGGATGATCGATTAATTTCTGACATTCTACTTGCCATCAGCGATGGGCGCCCTGTTGTTATTCGTAGTCCTCACGCCATTCGACCCTGGCAACATGTTTTGGAACCACTCAGCGGATATTTACAACTTGCACAGAAACTTTATGAAGAAGGCGCTGATTTTGCCGAAGGATGGAATTTTGGCCCTAATGATGAAGACGCCAAGCCCGTGCAATGGATAGTTGAACAGCTCACGGAGAAATGGAGTGAGGATGCAAGCTGGAAATCGGATAATGCAGACCATCCACACGAGGCACATTACCTTAAGCTGGACTGTTCCAAAGCCAAGATGCAACTCGACTGGCAACCGCGCTGGAGTTTAACGTACACTTTAGAAATGATCATCGCTTGGCAACGCGCTTATATGATGAAGGAAGACATGAAAGTGAAGACATTAGAACAAATTGAAACATATATGAGAGCGAGGGCTGAAAGAGACTAACTTTGTAAGCCATGACGATATAATCACTTAGGAACCAGCCCTCCATAACTTATAATAGATGCAAATATAGCCCTGAATGAGATTCAGAATCAGTTTGTTTTTTTTGCCAATATTACGCAAAAGAGCTCTATTATTCTCCCCCGTTAGTCTAATGTTGGAGATTTAACTCATCTACAATTTATCAGTACTATTATGAATAAAGAACAAATTAAATTACAAATCGCAGACCTAGTTGCTCAATATGCAGAGCTTGCTACGGCACCATCTTTATTCAAACCAGGTAAGAGCGTAGTCCCGCCTTCTGGCAAAGTCATCGGTGTAAAAGAGATGCAAAATATGGTGGAAGCAT
>JAAZZR010000037.1 GCA_014237605.1 Nitrosomonadaceae bacterium
GGGCGCTGAGATTTTATATACTTTACGTTTACCTAAAGGCAGCACTGCATTATCACTAGTGCCAAGTCACCATAATCATGCTATTGGTGAGGAGATTGGCATTAACTTAGAAGTTGATCATGTTGTTGCATTCGGCCAAGTAACGCAATAAATTTGTTACTTTACACGGAATAAAAATCTAATTTGTTAAGGTTTCTTACTATCTCGTAACGCACGAATTTTTTCTGATAGTAATAACACGGACATAGCGTAATAAGTACTGTGATTATAACGGGTAATAACATAGAAATTATTGAATCCTAGCCAATATTCTGTATGGTTTTTATTGTTTAATTTAATCAGTGTGGATTTTCGATCATTATGAATATTAATTGATGGGGTAATTCCAAATTTCTTCAGTTTTTTAATTGTATAAAGAGGCTTGCGCTTCATTTTTAAAGTCTCATAATGGTTACTGCCATCACTAACTTCTGCTCTTGTTATTGTTGGCCCATCTATTTCCCAGCCATGAGATGTTAAATAGTTAGCTACACTACCTATTGCATCAGCAGTGCTTCCTGATAAATCTATTTTTCCATCATTATCAAAATCTACTGCGTATTTACGGTAACTACTAGGCATAAATTGTGGGATCCCAATTGCACCAGCATAGGATCCTTTGATACTGAATATATCAGTGCCTTGTTCTCGGGTAAGCAACAAATATTGCTCTAATTCATCACGGAAAAAATTAGCTCGTCTTGAATAATTAAAAGCTAAAGTTGTTAATGCATTCAAAACACGATGTCCACCAGTTTGCTTGCCATAATACGTTTCAACACCGATTAATGCCGTAATAATTTCTGAAGGGATACCAAATTCTTTACTTGCTCGTTTCAGAGTTTTGGCATTCTTCTTCCAGAAAGAGACTCCTTTTGAGATCCGTTTTTGATTAATAAAAACAGGATAATATTCATACCATGGTTTCGATGTGCTTGGGCGAGAAATTGTTTTAATAATGCTAGGTTTTATTTTTATTCTATTGAATATTTTTTTGAGATTATGCTCTTTGAATCCGTGATTTTTTACCATTTTACTGATAAAAATTTTAATTTCAGGGCGTAATTGTTCTGCTATAACAGACTGGCTATAACAAAATGATAAGAGCCCAATTATAAGTAATAGGGTTGTATGACTAGAAGTGCAAATATTTTTGTTGCTCCAATACATAGGCACCCGAAAAGAATAATGTGAGATGCTTCGATATACTTAGAGTATATTAATTAAAGATTAATAATATAACGTATATAAACATTGCTATGTACAGTTAGTTAAATCTAATTATGGCTATTTTAGCAATCTCCTAATTATTAATTGTAAACTATAATTGGAGCTGGGTTATTAACTATAATGAGTTTGTTATTTGAATGTTAGTTTTTTAACAGTATTAAGATTATGAAAAATGAAGTTAGCCCATTATCGGGTGTGCATATTTTGGTTACACGGCCAATAAAGCCAGCTTCTCGGACTGCTGAGCGTTTAGGAGCTCTTGGTGCCACACCTTATATATATCCAACTATACTAATTGAGCCACCAGCAGATGCAGGGCAGGTCAAGGTAGCGCTATCATTATTACAAAATGTTTATGCAATAATCTTTGTAAGTCCGAGTGCCGTTGAAATGACACTTAAAGATAACGTTAAACTCCCCATTTCAATCAAAATATTTGCACCTGGACGAGGAACTGCTGAAGAGTTGAATTTACATGGAGTCAACAACTTACAAATACCACTTAAAAGTTTTGATAGTGAAGGTCTTCTTGAGCTCTCAGATTTACAGTCAGAATTAGTTAAGGGGCAGCGGATATTAATATTTCGTGGAAATGGTGGACGAGAAATGCTATTTGACGAATTGAGGAAACGCGGAGCTCAGGTAGAGGCTGTTACTGCCTACAGACGTAGCATCCCAACCACATCTCCAGTAGGATTACTGGAGCTATTAAAGTTAAAAAAAATAACAGCTGTTTCAATGATGAGTAGCTCTGCTGTAAAGAATCTTGTAACCTTGATTCCAGAAAGAGATCGTAAGGATGTATTGTTTTCCTTGCCGGCATATGCAAGCCATAAACGTATCAAAGATGCGGCAGAGTCGCTTGGATTTATGAATGTGACCGAAACGGCACCTGGCGATAGAGGTCTTATTGCTACGCTCCTTAATTATAAAAATTAAGGTAAGTTTTAGTAACTACATATTTTCATAAATTAGGAAGAGCATAAGCCCCGTTCAATGCTTATGCCAATTCTTTTTACGTCACGAATCATACAGAGTTTTGCTATGCTGACCCTTGTCCATGGAGCTTTAAATTCCGTTAAGATAATTTGAGCGATATGTTCTGCTAGCGCCTCAAGCAAGGAAAATTGTTTTTGTGATAGGGATTCATTGATTCTTTTGATGATAGATGCATAATCCAGTGTATCTTTAAAATTATCCGTCTGACATGCTTTGCTTGTTGGTAAGGCAATCTCTAAATCAATTTGTATTGCTTGTGCTACCTTGCGCTCCCATGGGTAGATTCCAATCAGAGTTTTTGTCTTAAGCTCGCGGATGAAGATTATGTCCATTCGTCTGAATTTATGAAATTATATGTTTCTAGGATACTTCGTAAGTAAGTATTTTTAACGTAGAATCAATATTATCTTATTCTATTTGCAGAGTCGACGCCAACTACAATGACAACAACAGCGTTTATAATTTTGGCTTACTTGCTTGGGTCGGTTTCATTCGCAGTTGTAGCGAGTTGGATCTTTAGGTTGCCCGACCCGCGCACCTTTGGCTCAATGAATCCCGGAGCAACTAATGTTTTGCGTAGTGGCAATAAAGCGGCAGCAATATTCACATTACTTGGTGATTCAGGTAAGGGCTGGGTGGCCGTTGTATTAGCGCAACATTTTGCACCGGTTTGGGGATTAGACGATAAAGTAATAGCTGCTGTTGCGCTATTAGTTTTTCTGGGCCATATATGGCCCGTATTCCTACGTTTCAAGGGAGGGAGAGGTGTGGCAACAGCGATAGGTGTGGTACTTGGCTTGAATCTGTGGCCAGGAATTTTAGCAGTTATTACTTGGATCATTGTTGCGATAATATGGCGGTTTTCATCATTATCGGCATTGGTGGCAGCAATCCTCACACCGGTTTATGCATGGATATTTTTAGGCTCAGGCCTGAGTACCTTTGTAATCTTTACTATATCACTACTAGTTATATGGCGACATAAATCAAACATAGCCAATCTCCTTGCAGGTAAGGAAACAAGGATTGGAGAAGGTGGTGAGAGCTAGCGTTTCATTAGGTCGTGCTTGTTTCAGAAGGGAAAATGCGAATCATAGTGCCCTAGTGGTTTGAGATGAGCTGAATCGCCTTATCACCTTCTGACCAGATTTTAAACTTAAGCATAATAGTTTTAAATGTAGTGCTTTCAAGATGCTCCTGTAGCCATTTTTGTAAGTGTGGCATAGGTAAATTATTGAACCATTCGATATCAACGAAAGCACATTGGCGAATAAAAGGTACCAAAGCAATGTCGGCCATTGCTATACTATTGTTCAAGATCTGCTGATGTTTTTTTAGTCTGTCATTTAAATCATTTAGTATCTCCATGCAGACTGTACGTGCCCCCGTACAGTCTTCATCTGGATAACGCCCAGGATATTTATAGCGGTCCAAAGCCTGTTTAAATTTATTGTCATTCCGCTCTATTAGGAATTTCATTTCAGTTTTATCAGCGTTAAGCCAGCCATCAGGATCATTTTTTCCTAAGGCCCATTCCATAATCTCGAGGCTTTCGTCAATAACTGAACCTTCTGGAAGTACTAGGACAGGAACCGTTCCTTTTGGCGAAACCTCGAGCATTTGTTTAGGTTTATTTCTTAATTCTATTTCACGTAACTCAACAATAAGACCAGCTTTGTATAAACTCATGCGGCTTCTCATTGCATAAGGACAGCGACGGAATGAATATAGAATCAAATTATTTTTTTGATCAAGATTTCTCATAATTTCTTTCTCAAAGAAGAGGATTGCTTATTGATGGCTCGTACCTTTTCTGTTTAAAAAATTTGAAGATTAGAAATAAAAGATTAATCGAGTTTTATCATTTTAGTAATAGATCTTCTATCCTAAAATAAATTAAGGTTACTAATTTGGCATGGGGGGTAAAAATTGGAGGTCTGTTAGGAGTGATGTGCCTATTCATTCGACAGCATCTCATGTGCCTCTAGGTCCCATCGCGGTTTGACAGTGAAACTGTTTGTTGCAAGCGGGGCCTTTTCCTGTAATCTCATTGCGCCAGCCAGTGCGATCATGGCGCCATTATCTGTACAAAATTCATGGCTAGGATAGAAAACAGTAGCACCTATTCTTTCTGCATGCTTTGAAAGATTTTTTCTTAGCCGGCAGTTCGCACTAACACCGCCTGCAACTACAAGCTGGTTAAGGCCAGTTTGTGTTAGTGCTGCCATAGATTTTTGTGTTAGTACATCTACAACTGCCTCCTGAAAAGCATAGGCAATTTCTTCTTGTATCTCCTGGGTAGTTTTGTGTTTATTTGATAGCGTCAGTACGGCAGTTTTAAGGCCGCTGAAGCTGAAATTTAGATTTCCACTGTGAAGCATTGGGCGGGGGAGTATAAAATTGTTTTTCTTGCCTGATGTAGAGAATTTATCGGCAAGCATTGAAATTGCTGGTCCACCCGGGTAATTAAGCCCAAGTAATTTTGCAGTTTTGTCAAAAGCTTCTCCTGCTGCATCATCTACAGTTTCTCCTAGCAACTTGTATTGCCCAACACCATGTACTTCCATTAATTGTGTATGGCCTCCCGAGACCAACAGCGCAATAAATGGGAACAGAGGAGCGTTGGTTGATAATAATGGAGAGAGTAGATGCCCTTCCAAGTGGTGAATGCCTATCGCCGGAATTTTTAGCGAAAAGCTAAGGGCGGCCGCGAAACTCGAGCCCACAAGGAGTGCTCCCGCTAATCCTGGTCCCTGAGTATAGGCGATAGCATTTAAGCTTTTGAGATCGAGTCTCGCCTCACTTAGTGTTTGTTTAACAAGTGGCAAAACTCGTCTAATATGATCACGAGACGCAAGTTCAGGAACAACGCCACCATAGTCACTATGCATTCCTGTTTGGGAAAATAATGCATGACTCAACAGGCCTCGCGTGGTGTGATAGATCGCGATTCCCGTATCGTCGCAAGATGTTTCGATGCCAAGAATAATCACTGAATTAGACTTAATAATACACTTTCACAAAAAAGTACCAGACTGATATATACTATACTGTTTTTTACTAATACACTTTTTAAATATAAGTATATTTTCAATAAGATAAAAGGAACGCGTTTTATGACTACAATTAAAGTTAAGGATAATGAGCCATTTGAAGTTGCTATGCGTCGTTTTAAGCGCACCATAGAAAAAACAGGATTGCTTACTGAGCTACGTGCAAATGAGTTTTATGAAAAGCCTACTGCTGAACGAAAACGTAAGCTTGCAGCAGCAGTTAAGAGAACTTATAAACGCTTAAGAAGTCAATTGCTTCCACCAAAATTATATTAATTAGCTATATGAGATGAGTGGTGAGCTAGAGTCTGTATGCTAAATAGGTTCACCTTCTTCTTCATTCTTAAATAGTTAGAGTAGTAATTATTATCAGAATAAATCTTTTGATTTAGTAATCCTTCTTTATTCACAGTAAAAAATATAGATGAAACCTGGATCAATTCTGAAGCAGGAAATTACTGAGCACATGAAAGCTGCGATGCGCTCAGGGGATACCAAGCGACGGGATGCTATTCGTTTATTGCAAGCAGCCATCAAGCAGCGTGAAGTAGATGAGCGCATTGAAATGAATGATGCTATGGTTATTGCGGTAATAGAAAAAATGATTAAGCAGCGTAAGGATTCAATCACTCAGTATGTTGCTGCAAAGCGTGAGGATCTAGCTGATATTGAGAGATATGAAGTTGGCGTGTTACAAGCTTATATGCCGAAGGCGCTTAATGATTCTGAAATTGAGAGTATAGTAGAGGAAGTGATTTCTTTAATCGGAGCAAAGAAGCCGCAAGAGATGGGAAAAGTAATTGCAGCCTTGAGGCCAAAGCTTGCTGGGCGGGCTGACATGGGGAAAGTTGCTGCTCTTGTGAAGAGCAGGCTTATTATCTGAGCTTACTATTGAATTTTAATATATATGTGCTGTATAACAGCGCTAGTTATTGGCAGAATATCCTCTCTTGCTGTATTTTTAGAAAATGCCATATAATTACTACACGGATTTAATTTTATTTGTTAACGGGCTGAAAGTTATCTATTTTTCTCCCAACAAATGATTCCACAATCGTTCATCCAGGATCTGCTTAATCGTATAGATATCGTTGATGTCATCGAAGGACACGTGCCACTTAAGAAAGCTGGTGCAAATTACATTGCATGTTGTCCATTCCACGGTGAAAAAACGCCCTCATTTACTGTAAGTCCGACTAAACAATTTTATCATTGCTTTGGCTGTGGTGCACATGGGACTGCTGTCAGCTTCATGATGGAATACATAGGTATGGACTTTATTTCGGCGATAAATGACCTTGCTTCTCGTGTAGGAATGCAAGTTCCTGCTTCAGAGAAAAAAGAATATGACGGTTCCTCTGGTTTTAGAGCTAGTGGAGAGAACAAAGAAAGCTCTTCCCAGAATATGTTTGAAACAATGAGCACTATTACAAAATTCTATAAAGACCAGCTTAAGTGCTCTGAACGTGGCATTAGTTACCTCAAAAAACGCGGATTGACAGGAGAGACTGCTGCTCGTTTTGGGATAGGCTATTCGCCTGCCGGATGGCAAAATTTAGCCGAAATATTTCCTGATTATGAATCGCCAATACTCGTTA
Source organism: Nitrosomonadaceae bacterium (assembly GCA_014237605.1). Classification (GTDB taxonomy): domain Bacteria; phylum Pseudomonadota; class Gammaproteobacteria; order Burkholderiales; family Nitrosomonadaceae; genus BJGV01. The sequence goes on from JAAZZR010000037.1 coordinate 6,920, forward strand.
AGATTGGGATGGTCAAGGAGAATGAAGAAAAGAAACGTTATGACCGATTTCGTGATCGGATTATGTTCCCCATTCTGAATTTGAAGGGAAAGGTCGTGGGATTTGGTGGGCGGATAATTGAGAAAGATGAACCTAAATACTTGAATTCCCCTGAAACCCCTTTGTTTGAGAAGGGGCAAGAACTTTATAATTTATTTGCAGCGCGTAGGGCAATCCGTGACGCAAATAAAGCTCTTGTGGTAGAGGGCTATATGGATGTTGTAGTACTTTCACAATATAACATCGAATATGCTGTTGCTACATTGGGCACTGCAACAACACCGCGTCATGTACAAAAGCTTCTTCGTCAGACCGATAATATTGTATTTTGTTTCGATGGTGATGACGCTGGCAAGAAGGCGGCATGGCGCGCTCTAGAAAATAGTTTGGCGCAGTTTGTAGATGGAAAAAACATAAGCTTCCTATTTTTACCAGATGGAGAAGATCCTGATAGCTATGTTCAAAAATTTGGAAAGGATTCTTTCGAAGGACTAATTGACCAAGCCTTGCCTCTATCTATTTTCTTATTCCAGAGGTTGTCAGAAGGAATTAATCTGCAAACCAGTGAGGGTCGTAGCAAATTGGTTGAAAATTCAAAGCCATTGCTGGCACAGATCACCGCTCCTATACTCTCTTTGATGCTGATAAAGCGGTTAGCCGAACTTAGTGGAATCAATCAAGAGGAGTTAGAGGGTCTATTACAGATCAAGCGCGTGTCATCACCCTCGCGCCGTAGCAGAATATTGAGACCAAGTCCCATGTCGCCATGTCGTTGGTTAATTCAAATCCTCTTGCATGACCCCGATTACTCTTCGAAGTTGGATAGAGAACTACTTTCAGAGTGTGTTGAGAATTCAGATGAGATGGCTGCACTATTATCATTAATTAAGTTTATTGATGCTCATCCTACAGTCGGAGAAAATACGGCAATTCCATCTGCTATTACATATTTTCACGACAGTCCTCATCGTGAATTGCTGGAGAAAGCTGAGAGTGCAACACTTTCTTGGGATAATGAGATAGATCTGGAGGCTGAATTTAATGGCGCGCTTGCAAGGTTAAAGGAAATGAAATACAAGCAACGTATGACCAAGCTACAAAATAAATCATTAAATATGCTTACCTCTGACGAGAAGAAAGAATTACAACGTTTAGCAGTACTTTTAGGCTGATCAGCTGACTCAGACAGGATAAATTTTGATATAATTGAAGGTTTTAGATTCAGTTATCCATAATATTTGGAAACAAAAATGGCAAAAGCAACAGTAATAGCAAAATCAAAAGCTAAAACAAAAGCAAAAACAAAAGCTAAGGACTCAACTAAAATAAAGGCAAAAAGTAAAAGCGCAGCTTCCTCGGCTACACTTGCTAAGCCTCGTGTTGTAAAAAGTAAAGTAAAGGTAAAAAAAGAGGTGAAGAGCGTTTCTAAAAAATCATTAAAATCAGTAGTGAAAAAAAATTTGAAAGTTGATGTGATTGAGAAAAAGCCTAGAAAAAGAGCCACAAATAAACCAATTAAAACGCCTAAGGTTACTAAGAAATCTTCAAAAAATATTGTAAAGAAGAAAGCGACAACAGTAGCCAAAAAATCTACCACAAGAAGTGCTAAGAAAGAATCAAAGAAAGTAATTAAAGACTCCTTAAATAAAGGAATGTCAGCTAAGAAAACATCCGCAAAGGTTGCTGAAATTGCAAAAGCAGTAATGGCTGCTAAAGAATCAAAGCCGGTTACCAAGAAAATGAAGTTAAAGGCAGCAAGGGAGGCTAGGGCACAAGCAAAAAAGAATGAAAAAGCTTCTCTTCCACGTGATCTTGATGCGAGGCGTAAGCGACTTAAAAGTTTGATTATTCAAGGTAAGGACCGTGGATTTTTAACTTATGCTGAGATCAATGATCATTTGCCAGACGATATGCAGGATGCTGAGCAGATGGAAGGGATTATCGCTATGATTAATGACATGGGCATTTCTGTCCATGATGAGGCTCCTGATGCAGAAGCAATGTTGTTATCTGAAACTCCTGCCGCTGGAATTAATGAAGATGTTGTGGAAGAAGCAGAGGCAGCGCTCTCTACTGTTGATTCAGAGTTTGGCCGGACTACAGATCCGGTACGTATGTATATGCGTGAGATGGGGTCAGTAGAATTACTTACCCGTGAGGGTGAAATAGAAATTGCAAAGCGTATTGAAGGGGGATTGAAACACATGATCCAAGCAATTTCTTCGTCTCCAACTACTATATCAGCTATTCTTGGGTTAGCTAATAAAGTTGCTCAAGATGAGATGCGTATCGATGAATTAGTTGATGGTTTGCTTGACCCTGATGCTAAGGAGATAGTTAATGAGGAAGTTTCTGATGAAACATTAGAGCATGAATTGGATGATGATAATGATGCTGCGATAGCGGCTGCCAATGCACTTAAATTAAAAGTAAGTTCATTGGAGCGGTTTTCTATTATTCATAGAGCGTATGCTGAGATGCAGAAAATCGTTAAGAAAAAAGGTTCATCAAGCAAGGAGTACAAAGAAATACAAGAGTTTATATCTGCCGAATTAATGGCTATTCGTTTTTCAGCTAAAATGGTAGAGCGGCTCTGTAATGCCCAGCGTAAGATGGTGCAGCAAGTTCGTAGTTATGAGCGAAAGATATTGGAGCTGACTGTAGTTAAAGCAGGAATGCCACGTAATCATTTCATCAAAGTTTTTCCTGGCAATGAGATAAATCTTGGTTGGTCAGAAGGGGAAATTAAAGCAGATAAGCCATATAGTCAGATTATGGTACGCTACCAACCCGCAATTATTGAACAGCAAAAAGCTTTAACGGCATTAGAAGAGAAGGTTGGCATTACTATTAATGAGCTGAAGGCAATTAATCGAAAAATGTCTACCGGAGAAGCCAAGGCGCGTCGTGCTAAGCGTGAGATGACCGAAGCTAATCTGCGTTTAGTTATTTCTATTGCTAAAAAATATACTAATCGTGGATTACAATTCTTGGATCTTATTCAGGAAGGAAATATTGGCCTCATGAAAGCAGTAGATAAATTTGAGTATCGTCGTGGTTACAAATTTTCTACGTATGCGACATGGTGGATCCGTCAGGCAATTACACGTTCTATTGCTGATCAGGCGCGTACAATTAGAATCCCGGTTCACATGATTGAGACAATTAACAAAATGAATCGTATTTCTCGACAAATTTTGCAGGAGACTGGACAAGAGCCGGATCCTTCTTTACTTGCTTCAAAAATGGAAATGCCAGAGGAGAAGATTCGTAAAATATTAAAGATTTCTAAAGAACCAATTTCTATGGAAACACCTATCGGTGATGATGAAGATTCTCATCTTGGCGATTTCATTGAGGATGCCGCTACTATGGCACCTGTAGATGCAGCGGTCTTTACCAGTCTAAGGGATGTTACTAAATCTATATTAGACTCGTTAACCCCGCGTGAAGCAAAAGTATTGCGAATGCGTTTTGGTATTGAAATGAATACTGACCATACTCTTGAAGAAGTTGGTAAACAGTTTGATGTAACCCGTGAGCGTATTCGACAGATTGAAGCAAAGGCTCTACGTAAGCTACGGCATCCTTCACGTTCTGAACGGCTGCGTAGTCTTCTGGATACTGAAGATTGATTTTTTAAATTCTATTTTTTCTAATAGGGTCTGTAGCTCAGTTGGTTAGAGCAGGGGACTCATCAAAAAGGTGCGTTTGCGTCGAAAGACACAAAATGAACGGGATGAATTCAGGGAAACCTTAGCAGTTCGGCTGATGGCAATCCTGAGCCAAGCCGGCGGTACACTGCCGGAAGGTGCAGAGACTACCTGAGAACTTCAGTGTTCTTAATGACAGGCTAGAGCGTCCCGCCCCTAACAATTCG
>JAAZZR010000038.1 GCA_014237605.1 Nitrosomonadaceae bacterium
AATTTTGTCATGGTCTGTTTGCCGTGAAACAAAGCCAGAACGTAGTTCTAGTGTATCTACCAAAAGGATGTCCAATTCAACCGATACGAATAGTTTCTTCGGTGGTATTTACGGGGATGTACATCTGGGACGACAAGTTAGTTTAACGACTAGTCTATTAGGTGGATATGAGTACCATGATAATTCTCGTAAGGTAAGGAATAACGTAGTAGGAGTTGAGTCAGCTAAGTCAGACTTTAGCAGTACATTTTTTAGTCCATCGGTTACGTTGAGTTCAGCCCATCCTTTTGAGTATGCAAATCGTTCATTTGAGCTCAGACCTTCTATTACTGGTGTGTACACGATTGCACAATATGATAACTATCAAGAGAAAGGTACTACTGGTGCTAACCTAGCAGTTAGTAGCCGTACCGTACAAGCAGTAAACGTTAGAGCACAACTAGCCGTTGCTACACAAATAAACGAGCATAGTGAACTAGAACTACGTTCTGGTTTTGTTTCACGGCAAACAGACCATGACAAAATTACTGCTAGCCTAGGTGGAAATAGATTCCAGTTTGCAGGAGCAGGAGATAACAACGTACAAGGTGGTTTTGTTGGAGGGAGCTTACGGTTACATGCTACGAATAACTTAAGAGGTATAGTAGATGTAAAATTCAGAGGTGCGGGTGGTCGTGAATCTGAATTTATAGGCCGTGCTGGAATCAGTTATAGCTTTTAGGTCTTCAAACTCAGAAGCGGTGCGCTGACTGGCTAGTCCTTAACAAACCACCGTGCTTCCTATCTAGACAAATATCATTGTAGGTATATAGTTATGTAATGTCATTTAGGAAAGATCAAATGAAAAAACTATTCCTACTTCCACTACTCTTCCTGTCTCTTATCTCTACTCCTTGTTTGAGTGAGACTATGAAGGCGAAGAGGTTTATTATCACAAGAATGAAGAGTAAATGAAGAAACTCTTACTAATTCTAGCGCTAGCAGTTATGTGCAGTAGTGTGGCTAGGGCAGAGCATTTTGATGATATAGCTGATGGGGTGGAGGCATATCTAAAAGAAGATTATGCTACCGCCCTTAAATTATTGCGACCGCTAGCGGAGCAAGGTTATGCATCTGCGCAATATAACCTTGGTGTGATGTATGCCAATGGTGAAGGTGTGGTACAGAACTATAAAGAAGCAGTGAAGTGGTATCGCTTAGCTGCGGGGCAAGGGGATGGAGAAGCTCAAAATAGTTTAGGTTTGATGTATGCCAATGGTGAAGGTGTGATACAAGATTATGTACTAGCGCACATGTGGTCCAATCTTGCTGCTAGTAATGGGAACGAGAAGGGAAGCAGGAGCCGAGATAAAGTATCCGCTTTAATGACTGCTTCCAAAATCTCAGAAGCGCAGGATATGGCGAAAGACTGCTTAAAGAAGAGCTATAAGAACTGCTACTAATACTCAATTTTTAATTATCATCAAAAGGGACTAAAAATTAGTACTAGCTGTGATGTGCAGCAGTGTTGATAGGGTGAGTGATTTTGATGATGCTGGTGTATCAGACAAAAAAAGGAATACTTGGCATAAATACACCAGGATTTTCGAAGTAATTATCCTGACTACATATTGTAGTCAGGGCAGTCGTTTTTAGTGTCTAAAAAGCCAGACAGCAAAGCCAACTACGATTACTGATACTGCTATTAATACAGGTGTTAAGTCCATATCCATCATAATAGCCTCCTTATATAAAAGTACTAATGTACTAAATACAATGCATACTATTATTAATACTTAAAGAACAGGGAGTTGGATTGTCATAAACGTATAAACCAATCTTTGTTCACTATAGTATGTAATGTCAGACTACATAAATTTTGAATCAAGAGCAAGTAAGTAATGTCATTGGGATCAAAAAAAACTTTAATTAATGTAAAGTTAGATCAATTACTTATTAGTGTTGAAGTGATAAAAGAAGATATTTGTATTTTAAAAAAATGAATTAGTTCAACAAAGCACTATAAGAACGGCGACTAATACTCAATTATAGAAAAAGTGGGACATATATGTTAGATGTCGGAGCGCCGCCGGGCCGCCCCCTACCGTGGTTTCAAATATTCAAGTACACGGTTTTCGGATTGCTAATATTGAATGCGGTCCAGTTTCTTTTACAGGACTATGGAGCAACCCGCCATCTTTTCAGTGGTGGTCTTCAGTGGTCGCAGATTATTGAGGGTTATGCGGCGACGATAGACACCGTGGCATGGTTAATATTACTGTTAATGTTTGAACTTGAGACCTCGCTGTTGTCCGATGATCACCGGCATAACCTGTGGGTCAAATGGTCAGTCAATGCACTCAAGACTATCGCTTACGGTTTTATTGTCTATTCACTCTATGGTTACATCGCTAAATATACCGCGATGTATTCTTTTGAACTATCTACCATACAAAATTTGTGTGACCAGATTAGCCAACAACTGGTATTTATGATCAGCCCCGATGACTTCGCCGCGATTAATATACAAAATTGCGCTGATCTAACTCGTGGCGAGACGTTATTTCGTTTACCAGGAACAAATGTTGTAGCGGACAGTTCACATTTGGCATTGGCTCAAAATCTTGCCATCATAGATGTTACTAACGCGAGTGATTGGGTCTTAATCGTATTAATTTTGCAGGCAGATGTATGGATGCAGTTGCGCCATCAGTTGACCCATACAATGGTCAAGGTAATACGTTTTATAAAGGCACTTTTATACTCTTTATTGTTTGGGTGCGCTATTTACTGGGGTATTAACGGTACTTTCCTAGATTTTTGGGATGCCTCTTTATGGATTCTGGCATTTTCTTTTATCGAACTTAATATTTTTAAGTGGCACGAGGCGGCTTAATGAAGAAATATAGAGATGGTGGCGATATATCTATTAATGGGATCATTAAAAGTCTTGTAAATAAACATGAGTTATACAAAGTAAGAGAGTTATGGGAAGAGTTTTTCAAAGAACTCGATCGGAATGATTTAGACCCAAAAATAATACCCCATGCCAATCCAAAAAAAACATATATGGAATATGATTTTGATAATGAGGATCTCAGAAAGAAAAAAACTTATAAGACATTTGGTAATGATGTATCTAACTTTAGAAAGAAAAAAGCAAGTAATACCTAAGACTCGGTAAAGTGTAAACCAAGGAAAATAGACTATGAAGGAAGAAAAAGAGGTTGAGCAGATAGATAAGGAGCCTAAGGAAGGATTAATAGATCTGCAAAAAAAATGCGGTAAGGTTGCACTTTTCTTATGGTTCGCCATTGGCTCATGTATTTTTATAGCAAATAGCGAGATACTTAATTTTTTCACATGGGAAGGACTAGCTTATTTTGCGATTGGTTTATTTATTGCTCCATTATTGATAGGCGGTATTTTTTATTTAATACAAAGAAGTTTTACGAAAGAATATATTTCTATATTTCCGAAGGCGTCAAGAATTCTAGTAGTTGGAGTTGACTTTTTCTTAATGATAGCTGAAGCCTTCATAGTTTATTATATTGCACGATGGACCATTTTTTCTGTTTTGTTTCCAGTATAGGTGTTGAATAATTACATTTAGGAATTAAGTTTATAAAACTCACCGTGCTTCCTCTCTAGACAAATATCATTGCAGGCAAATAGTTATGGAATGTTATTTAGGAAAGATCAAATGAAAAAACTACTACTAATTCTAGTGATAACCTTTAAAGGTGTTGTGAAAACGTTTAAGAGGAATCCAGTTGTTGCCATATTTTGTATTATTTTTCTTTTTCCAATAATGCTGAATTTATTTTCTCACTATATGAGTGCTAATCCTTAATCATCACCAAACCCTACTTTAAAAAGATAGGAATTATGGACAATTTAGCAATTTTCTCAATGGCCGATTGACGCAATCTTCCTGTTTGAACTATTGGAGAATTTAAGCGTCTAGGTTTTATGAATATTTTTATTTTAGACTCTAATATTACCCGCTGTGCTCAGTACCATGCCAATCAGCATGTAGGAAAAATGATCTTAGAAAGCGCACAAATGCTCTGTGCTGTATGCAATGATCATGGCGTTAAAACGCCCTATAAAACCACACATAGTAAGCATCCATGTACCATTTGGGCAGGTAAATCACTGGCAAATTGGCGGTGGCTACGTGATTTGGCGCTAGAACTAAATAAAGAGTTTAAATACCGCTATGAGCGAGCCACTGATCATAAATCAGCGGTTGTTGTAAGAAACCTTAATGACCCGCCCATTGCTGACATTGGACTGACATCATTTGCACAAGCCATGCCAGAACAATATCGAAGACCAAATGATCCTATTCAGGCTTACCGCAATTTCTACATAGCTGAAAAATCTAGTTTCGCAACATGGAAACGTCGCGCTAAACCCAAGTGGTACACAGTTAGCGCTGGCAGGGAATAGCTGACATTAAAAAAATAACTTAGAGGAGGATTTAGGTTATGGGTTATAAAAACTAATCATCATCAAGCTACCGTGCTTCCTATCTAGACAAATATCATTGCAGGTATATGATGATATAAAACCATATTAATTCGCTTTGGAGGTTGTATGACTCGCAAACAAATCTTGGTGTTTCTTGTGCTCATGTTTATAGTTGCCAGCGTATTTGACTTTTTTGTTACACCTGTTGCAGACATAGTGAAGTAGGGTGCGCCAGTCGCTTTTCTTGATGGAATAGCGAAATTTCTGAGTATCGTTGGAGGGACTCAGCTGGATATATTTGAGCCGAGCACCTTAGTCTTTATTGCGAACCTCAATGTGTTGAATCTTGCCATTGTAGACGACTACATACTCCCTGCCAGATCGTTGTATTGACTCCCCATCGAGAGTTTTGCCGGTGAAGGTAAAATCAAAAAGAATTATTCCCGGCTTAACTTCTCTGACGCTGTTCACATACCACCCCATTGTATCGAAACCAGCGAAGAATTTTGTCTGCATGTTCATAATTTGATCAGCGCCGAGGTAAACATCCATATTCGCGGAACTGTAGGTGCTCGAAGACGTGAACAGCTCCTTGATTTCCGTTAGCTTTCCCTCATTCGAAAGATCAAAGTAGTGCTTCGCTAGCTGAACGGCATCAGTCATTATTTCATTTGTCATAGTTGAATGTTCATTCAATTCTCGTCGCCGAAGCTAAATAAATAACTCCACCTTTTTGCGTAGCTCTGATGCAGCCAAATAAATAACTCCACCTGCAATGGCTATACCAAAAATAGTGGTTATTGTCTTAGATAAACCCTTCTTAGTAGCATTAACAAAATTCTTTATCATGCGATAACTACCGTAATACATTGCCAAAATTATTCCAAGCAATACTATCGTGTATCCCACATCAACCATACTATTAGGTCTCCTAAGAATTATTTTTGGCGGCACGTAAAGTAATTACTTCTTCGTGTGCCAATACAGATTACCAAAAGGGACTAAAAATTAGTACCTGAAGTAACCAAAAAAAAAGATTAGCAGGGTAGCTAATCTTTTTTAATGTTTCTATCACCATCCCTTAATTTGGAAGCAAACCAATACTCTATTGTATAGAGTATTGGTCAGGGTTAGTGTTTGCGTTTATATAATGGTACTTAGAAACGGAAGTTATATTGCACATAGAATAAATCTGGGTTAATTCCTGGCCTTTGAGCTTTCGTAAATTTCCCAGCCCACATTTTAGAATACCCAACTAGAATATCTTGATGACGATCAACGTGTATGTTGAAACGAACATCAATTTCATCACCTACATGACTACCAGACTGACCTGTCGCATCGCGAAGGGTTGCTGCACCGCCTGCATTATATAAATAGTCTTTTTTCTCTGCTAGATAGTATCTATGGTATTGAGAAATGAATGTAAGCCAGCGTTGTGGATGCATACTAAACTGAGCATTAATGTCATGTATATTCTGACGACCAACACGATCTAACCAGCCCATGTAATAGTTTCCAAATGGGAAAAGATGGTTAAATGTATTACGGGTTCCACCTGTGCCGCCGTTGTTATCACCAGAAGCATAGTCATAACGGGCCCAGACAGTAGGGTTAAATGGCAGTGGAACACGATATCCAGCACCGACAGCTACTGCCCCGGCAGATATATCCTGATTGGAATGCCTACCAAACTGGTACATACCTTCTAATTCAAACAAGAAACGTTTATATGTTCCAACATATCTGCTACCAATGGTATGTATGACAGAGTTACCTTGAACACCGCCTTGACCACTGACCGTTCCTGAGCCGTTCATTAGGCTTAAGTAATAGAGATCGAAAGCATCGCCCTTCTTAGGCTTATAGGTTCCCCACAAGCCAACAAAATCTTTCTTCTTGTTCCATTGATCAAATGCGTTCGGTTGAGTCGTCATAGGACGGACCCAGAAGGTATCTAAATTAAATTTAGGTGAATGATAGAAAGCTTTTACACCTTGGAATGTACGTCTTGTATTGACCCAATCCAATGATGAAATAAGTCTTTGAGAACCAAAGGTAAGTTCTTGTCTACCAATACGGACGTAGGCTTTACCACGTTGCCCGAATGTCTCGGCCTCACCTAATTTCACATCCATAAAAATGCTTAGCATATCTGTGTGATTCCGGTCTATGCCAAGGTGATTCAATTCGTTACCCCAGGAGCGTGCATCTATGAATTCGCCAAAGAACCTAATTTTATCTTGGTACCATATATCAACGTGAGTACGCAGGCGTGTTAAATGAAAAGTATTGTTCTTTCCAGATGCGCCTAATCTAGCATCTGTTGCACGCATATGGCGATACCAGAATTGGCCACCAAAAGATAAAGTGGTGTTATTCCCGATCTGAATACGTTTCAGGGGGTCAAAAATATCTTTTTCATGATTAGGCTTGTCCAGATATCTAAAATTTATATCTGATGCAGGGGTAGTTTGCAAGGCAAACGGAGCATAAGGGCTAACTGGCTTGGATGTTCGGTTCTTACCTGTTACAAAATCCATGAAAGACCATTGTCCTGGATACTCCTTTGCTTTCGGGCTCGGTGGAATTATGAATCCCCCTGGACGAGGTCCCTTAGTTACTACCGGTACAGTCTTTAATATTTCAGCAGATTCTTTCTCAGACGTAGTACTTACAAAGCCATTCTTAACTACAGATACTACGTCATCTAATAAGGTATTTGTTTTGTGAGCTAAAGCTGGAAATGTCATTCCAACGAAAATAGTGCCAAAAAGAAATTTTAGTAACCCCTTGGATATTTTTGTTGAGGGCTCTTTTCGCACTGAGTTATCTCTTTGATTCATAAATATTATTCCTGTGTGTCAATGTTTAGCAGGTACATTAGAATTGGCTAGCTTAATAAGCCTTGCTCCGTGTACTAATTGAATTGAAATATTTTTGAAATAGTATTACAGAAAATTAGTACGCGCATTTTGCCATAATTTAGCGTCCCAATCAATAATAATTACGCTAAATCCATTGATTCAGAAGAGTATTAAGGGAATATTTGTTTTAGGTAAGGTTTGAAATTTAAGGGTTGCGTGAATTGCTTAAATCAAGATAACTTCATAAGTGATAATATTTTCCTAACTTAGGACAATTGATATGTAATACTGTAATAAGGTTAATAATAAATTCTTTAGATATGTCACAAATGACCCCAGGTAAATTTATAACACTTGAAGGAATTGACGGTGCAGGCAAAAGTACCCATCTCTTATGGTTAGAAAATCTTTTGGAGGGTATGGGGAAGAGCATTGTAGCAACGCATGAACCTGGCGGGACTCCTCTAGGCGAAAGATTGCGTTCGATCCTGCTTGATTCTAGGCAAACAATGCATCCTGAAACGGAGGCCCTGCTTATGTTTGCAGCTAGACGGGAACATTTAGATAAATTAATATTACCAGCACTAACTAAGGGGGAGTGGGTAATTTCAGACCGCTTTACAGATGCTAGTTTTGCTTACCAGGGTGGTGGCAGAGGTTTATCAGAAGATAAGCTTGATGGCCTAGAGCATTGGGTGCAAGGAGAATTTCAGCCAGACTTAACCTTTTATTTTGATATTACAAGCGAATTGGGAAGGAAGCGTTTAAATAATAGGGGGGATGGTGTTGAAGCAATAGATAGATTTGAAAAGGAGGAGGGTGAGTTTTTTGACCGAGTGCGGGAGTCTTACCTTAAGAGGGCTCGTAAATTTTCACATCGGATTCATATAATTGACTCAAGCCAATCTTTAGAAAGTATTAGACTTAAGCTTAAAGATATTATCTTAACTATCTGTTAATGAATAATATATTTCCATGGCAAAATGAAATTTGGACAATTCTGACTAAGAATAAATCTTCTATAGGTCATGCAATACTATTAAAAGGTAAGAAGGGTATTGGAAAATTAAAGTTTGCTAAATCTTTGGCAAAATCTTTATTATGCGAGGATCGGTTATCAGAAAACCAGGCTTGTGGAAGTTGTTCCGGCTGCAGATGGTTTGAACAAGCGGGGCATCCGGATTTCTACCTGGTTGAACCAGAAGCATTATCGGAATCATCAGGTGCGAGTAAAGATAAGCCGAGTAGTGCGAAACTGAAGAAAAAACCAAGTAAGCAAATTAGTGTTGCACAAATACGAGCCCTGAATGATGTAGTAAACATGTCTAGTCATCGTAATGGCTATAAGATAGTTATAATAAATCCGGCGGAAGCAATGAATGTTGCAGCTGCTAATGCACTACTAAAGAACTTAGAAGAACCGCCACCTCAAACGTTATTTATCCTTGTAACACACAGACCGCATCATATACTGGCAACTATCCACAGCCGTTGTAGGCAAATAGCTATGCCTGTTCCGGATTTTAATTTGGCTATAGATTGGCTTGAGAGGCAGGATGTCGAAGGCGCACAAGATAGTCTTGCTGCTGTTGGATATGCTCCTTTGGCGGCACTAGAATATAATAATGGCGATTATCGCTTAGAGCATGAAAATTTTATTAATAATATTAGTGTGTTAAATGGACTTAATCCAATATTACTAGCTGAGGAATTACAAAAATCTGATCTCCCAACTACAATAAGCTGGTTACAAAAATGGTGCTATGACTTAATGAGTTGCCGTACAACAGGTAAGATTCGTTATCATTTATCTATGCAGGCAAGAATAGAAGAGTTGGTTCCAAAGATAGATCCGCTTAAACTTGCTGGATATTTGCGTAATTTAATTGATATGCAAAGGTTAGCGCATCACACTCTTAATCCCAGGCTATTTTTAGAGGAAGCTTTCATTTCTTATGCTATGTTGATGGCTCCAGCTAGGAGTAATCAGCGAGGATAAGGTTTATAACTATCAATTTACGATTTTTTATTAATTTTTAAACTAATTATGTTAATTGACTCGCACTGCCATCTTGATTTTCCTGATCTCGCAAATAATATTGATGAGATTCTTGAGAACATGAAAAATAATGAGGTTACACACGCTTTGTGTGTAAGTGTTAATTTGGAAGACTTTCCCAGACTGCTTTTGCTAGCGAAGGGTTATCCGAATCTCTATGCCTCAGTTGGAGTACATCCTGATTATGAGGACCTGACTGAACCAAAATCAGAGGAGCTTGTTTCACTAGCTGAGAATCCCAAAGTTATAGCAATAGGGGAGACTGGACTAGACTACTCTCGGATAAAAGGTGATCTAGAGTGGCAGCGGAATAGATTCCGAGAGCATATACGTGCAGCTCGTGAATGTAATAAGCCACTTATCATTCATACCCGTGAAGCTGCTGCAGATACCTTAAGTATCATGGCAGAGGAGGGCGCAGATCAGATCGGAGGTGTAATGCACTGCTTTACTGAAAGCTGGGAAGTAGCGCAGAAAGCAATGGAAATGAATTTCTACATATCATTCTCAGGC
>JAAZZR010000039.1:0-207 GCA_014237605.1 Nitrosomonadaceae bacterium
GGTAACGGGAAAACGTGAATGTGCCGTTTCTATCATAAGCGGAACAAATGTATCTGGTGTTTCACTGATATCGATTACATCCATTTGCGAACGAGGCACCATGATATCACTCGCCTTCATTACTGAGACCTGCATAACACCTTCAATCATGCTCAGAGCATCTGAATCAAGCAGATCACGCTCAAATGCAGAGTGCAACAACTCTAT
>JAAZZR010000039.1:217-9750 GCA_014237605.1 Nitrosomonadaceae bacterium
TCTGGCTCACGCAATAGTAGTGTACTTAAATGTTCAAGCCATTTAGGTTTAGGTAAGGGATCATTCATATAAAATTATCAATGCTGATTACAAATCATAAAATTTATAGATAGCCTTTCAAGAAGACACATAAATTAGCATTAAACCAGAGTTCCTCTTAGCTATCCAAGTTATACATAAATCCTGCCAGTAGTATTCTAATACTCTTCTTGGTAGGGGTTATCAAATCCTAAGCTAGTAATAATTTTTGTCTCCAACTGTTCCATTATTGCTGAATTTTCTTGATTTCCGTGCAGATAACCCTGCAAATGAAGAGCACTATGCACAGTAAGATGTGCATAATGTGCCAACAAACTTTTATGCTGCTGATTCGCCTCTCTTTCAATTATTGCAGCACATAACACAATATCCCCAGACAAAGGAAACGTTTCTTCATATACAAAAGTCAATACGTTAGTAGCGTAATCCTTACCACGAAAATCTCGATTGTATCTGCGCCCCTCCACCTCATCAACGATACGTATAGTAACTTCCGCATTCCGCATCAATCCAGCTTTAAACCATTTACGAAACTGAAAACGTGTCGGGATCTCCTTCAAATGCGACAAAATATTAACGGCATACTGTACGGTTAGTCTTAACTTTATATTATTACTTGTTAGCTCTGCTGCAACCCCAGTAGATTTACTCTTTTTTTTCATATTTCTCGTAAGCATTAACAATTTTTTGTACTAAAGGATGCCTAACTACATCTTCTGCTTCAAAATTAATAAAAGCAATGCCACCCACTTTTTTTAAGATCCGTCTAGCTTCTACCAGACCATTTTTCTGATTTTTTGCTAAATCAATTTGTGTAATATCACCCGTCACAACGACCTTAGAGCCAAACCCAATACGGGTAAGAAACATTTTAATCTGCTCTGGCGTGGTATTTTGTGCTTCATCAAGAATAATAAATGATTTATTCAATGTGCGCCCTCGCATAAAAGCAAGTGGAGCAGACTCAATTGTCCCGCGTTCAAATAGCTTACTGGTTTTATCAGGTCCCATCAAATCGTATAGTGCATCATAAAGCGGCCTCAAATAAGGATCTACTTTTTGTGCCATATCACCTGGAAGAAAACCAAGCCTCTCACCTGCTTCAACTGCTGGACGTACTAATATTATGCGCTCTACTAAATCTCGCTCCAATGCATCAACCGCGCTAGCTACAGCAAGATAAGTCTTACCAGTGCCTGCAGGACCAACAGCGAAAGTAATATCATGATCCTGAATCATCTTTAAATACCCTACTTGACGTGGCGTCCGACCACGCAAATCTCTGCGGCGAGTAATAAGAGTTGATAATGCTTCTTTCCCGACAACAATATCAGAAGTCCCCTGCTTTGCTGGATGATGTGGATTCATTACCTCAATTAGACCCAATTGAATTTGCTCGGTACTAAGGCTAGTTTTAGCCTGGCTGTAAAAACTTTTTAACACCCATGATGCAAGCCTAGTTTGAATAGCCTCACCTCGTATACTGAAATGTTCACTACGCCGGATGATAGAAACGTCAAGGGTAGACCCAATCTGTTTAAGATTTTCATCCAAGACCCCACATAAATTAGCAAGGCGCTGGTTATCATCTGGAGGAAAAGATATTTCTTCTGGCTTGGGTCTCAAAGGAATTTAATAACTAGTTAAAAATCTTAATTCTGGCAGAAGTGGCCGTGCTCTACAGAAGACGAAGCTCTAGCCGTGGCATTCCGAACAATTTCACCGCGTAATGATTTTGATAAGGCAGAAGTTATTTTAACGTCTATAAAATTACCAGTTATAGTAAAGTCTCCAGCAAAATGTACCATACGATTATTATCGGTACGCCCACACAGCTCTTCAGGATTCTTTTTGGAGATCCCTTCAACTAAAATGCGCTGAACTGTTCCTATCATGCTTTCGCTGGCAGCGCTTGCTTGACATTTTATCTTTTCCTGGATCCTCTGTAACCTTTCTTGTTTTATTTCGTACGGATTGTCATCAAGTAGTTCGGCCGCCGGAGTCCCCGGACGTTGGCTATAAATAAAACTAAAAGAATCATCAAATCCCACATCATCAATCAATTTCATAGTTTCGTTAAAGTCATCTTCAGTTTCACCAGGAAATCCAATAATGAAATCAGAAGTGAGAGAAATATCTGGGCGAACAGCACGAAGTTTCCGGATAATAGATTTATACTCAAGAACTGTGTAGCCACGTTTCATTGCTGCTAAAATCCGATCAGAACCAGACTGTACCGGTAGATGTACATGACTAACCAATTTATGTAGCGTTTGATGGGACTCTATAAGGCGTTCTGTAAATTCTCTGGGATGAGAAGTCGTGTAGCGAATACGCTCAATTCCAGGAATTTCATTTATATATGAGAGCAATAACGCCAAATCTGCTGTGTCCTCTTCTGCCTCACCTTCTATTGAACCACGGTAGGCATTAACGTTCTGTCCCAGCAAAGTAACTTCTTTAAGTCCCCGATCTGCCAGATTCACAATTTCCATCAGTACTTCACGTAACGGACGAGAGACTTCCTCCCCGCGGGTGTAGGGCACCACACAAAAACTGCAATATTTACTGCAGCCTTCCATAATAGAAACAAATGCTTTTGCCTCCCCCGCACGCCCACCACGCTGAGCTAGCGATTCAGGCAAGTAATCAAATTTTTCAATTTCAGGAAAACTAATATCTACCTGAGACTTTCCACTAGCTTTACGTGCTTCTATCAACTGTGGAAGTCGGTGTAAAGTTTGTGGCCCAAATACCAAATCCACATAAGGTGCGCGCTTAATTATATTCATTCCTTCTTGACTAGCTACACAGCCTCCCACTCCAATGAGCAAGTCAGGGTTATTTTCTTTAAATTCCCTAACACGCCCCAAATCATGGAATACTTTTTCCTGTGCTTTTTCTCTTATTGAACAAGTATTAAAAAGAATCATATCAGCGCCATCAGGGCCGTCAGTCTGCTCCATACCCTGAGTAGCATTGAGCAAATCTACAATTTTTGTAGAATCATACTCGTTCATCTGGCAGCCAAATGTTTTTATGTAGAGTTTTTTACTCATAAGTTTGCTTCAGTCATAATATTCTTAAATATTAATATTTTTATTTATTAAGTGGCATATTATATTCTACCCGGGCCATTTCTTTAGGAATAAGGAACCAAATACACTGCACATTGCCCGCGGCAAGCAGCTCAGTATGAAACCAAATTCAGCAAGCGTCGCCAAAAGTTATTGACCCCGAAAATTCACTTATCTACATCTAACTGCAACGTCACACCGTTTATCCCCACCTAAGGACAATTAATTGCAGGGAATTCACTCAGTTTACTATTTGATGGGGACTGAAAAATACACGGGACAAATTAGTATTAACGTTAATTAGAGCTTCCGTGGTAGCCAGAAAAAATTTTCTTTTCATTATAGAACAGTTTTTTTCTCCCATGTTTTATCAAAATCTGAGGAGAAAATATGGTAGAAATTGTACTAGTTCTCAGCAACCCAAGTCTAATTCATACTTAAGAATTGAGAAATTATTATAACTCTACTATTTTCCCATACTACTGGACTTAATATTAAGCTCTTTAGCTATATTACCAATAATGAGGACGGACATAGGCGTGCTCCAATTTGGATCTGCTCATGTTAAAATAAGCAGTTATAACAAATTTATCATTTTTTATAATCGTATAAATGCCACCGTCTATTCCTAAAAAAATCGTTATCGCTTCACGTGAGAGTGCGCTCGCTCTATGGCAGGCAGAATTTATCAAACGCTGGCTTATAGAATTATATCCACAAAGTGAAATTAGCATACTTGGCATGACTACACGTGGCGATCAAATATTAAATATATCGCTCTCGAAAATTGGTGGTAAGGGTTTATTTATAAAAGAGCTAGAGCAATCAATGGCAGAAGGTCGTGCAGATATTGCAGTACATTCAATGAAAGACTTGCCCATGAATATGCCTCCAGGATTCGCATTGGCTGCTATTGCTAAACGTGAAGATCCACGTGATGCCTTTGTCTCGAATCATCACAAAAGCCTAGACGCGCTGCCTGCTGGTAGCGTGGTAGGAACCTCAAGCCTCCGACGTGAAAGCCAATTACGTGCACGCTTTCCTTATTTACAAGTACAGCCGTTACGAGGTAATGTACAGACACGGTTGCGTAAATTGGATGAAGGACAATATGCAGCTATAATTCTAGCAGCAGCAGGACTAAAGCGACTGGGTCTAGCTGATCGTATTACTACAGTATTAAGCCCCGAATTAAGTTTGCCAGCAGTTGGGCAGGGAGCACTTGGAATAGAGTGTCTTTCTGAAAGGGCTGACTTAATAGAACTCATGAAACCACTACACCACATCAAAACTGGGCAGTGCGTGGAATCAGAACGGGCTATGAGCCGAGAATTGGGGGGAAGTTGCCAGGTGCCACTTGGAGGCTTCGCAGAAATTATCAAGGGAGAATTAGTATTGCGCGGGTTTGTTGCAAGCCCTGACGGATCACGGATGCTAAGTGCACAATTAAATGGAAATCCAGCAACAGGTGAAACTATGGGTATGCACCTTGCAAAAGACTTAAAGGCGCAAGGCGCAGATGAAATTCTTGATGCGCTTAAATGAGTAACAATTTATATAAATAATATTTTGATCACAACCGAACTAACCTTCTTTTAAATAAACTATGAGCAAAGAAATCAAATCAGATATTGCTGAAGAACCACGAGTAGCTGACAAACCAAAAGCTAAAGGAAAATCCAAGGCTCTTCGTAACACCATTATTTTCCTATTATTTTCCGCTACTGCCGTTGCAGCTTGGCAGTGGTATGAGTCTAATAATAAAATTAAAAGCCAGACACAAAAATTTGAGAGCCAACCTGCAGATGTTGATACGTCTGTTGAAAGCCAACTGATAGCGGCTGACCCATCAAATGAAAATAAATTGGCAGATTTTGATACATCTATTGAAGGCCAACAGACAGATATTGTCTCACCACCTGAATATCAGCTGAAAGAAGCTGACACATCAACTGAAAATAAACTGGCAGAAATTGAGAACCGAATAATAGAGTCAATTGAGATCCAGTTAGCAAAGGTAGCTTCATCTGAAGAGCTACGTACTGTTTCTGACGGGATAAGAAACAAAAGAGAAGAGATTGATGCTAGATTTATGCTGCTAGAGAATGACTTAGCTGAATCTGTAGGCAAACAAAAAGTACTTGAGGGACTTTACCAAGACCTAGCCCCTAATCGTAATGAAACGACAATCGAAGAAGTGGAGCAATTGTTATTTATTGCCAACAAACAGCTACGACTAGCAAACAATGTAGCGTCTGCCATGATCGCTATACAAGAAGCTGATGCAAGATTGCAGCGCATTAACCACCCACAAATACCTCATCTGCAGAATGTGCTAGCAAAAGACATGGGGCTACTAAAAGCTGTGCCTGAAATAGATATTGTAGGTATCGGCCTAAAATTGGATGGCCTTGCTGAAGAAATAAATCAGCTGCCATTGGCAATGGAAGGAGCCCCCTCGCCAGAAATTAACGATGTCCCTAATAAGTCTCAACCTTCGGGAGGGGTACTAGGAATATTAAAGGATCTCTTTAAAGGCGATCCTAATGAGTCTCAGGAGACTGGAGGAACGCTAAAAACAATACAAGATTTCTTGCTAGAGACTTGGGCTAATCTTAATAAATATGTTGATATTGAACAATTCGTAAATGTTGAACAATTAGTTCGCATTGAACATGTAGGTAAGCAAGATATACCAGACCCATCACATTCATATTTTCTTCGTGAAAATTTAAAATTACGCCTATTGGCAGCACATAATGCTCTGCTGGCTCGTGACGCAGGAAACTTTCAAGCCTACCTTGAAACTTCTATTGAATGGATCAATAAACATTTCAATAATAAATCTGAGCTTGGTATCAGCATGTTAGAAACATTGGACCAATTACATAGTAACGAAATTGCACTCAATGTCCCCAATATCTTAACAAGCTATGATGCAGTACGAAAGTTCCATCTTTCTATCAAAGTGGAAACAGCAAATGCATTAATTGATTCTAAGATAGCCGAGCAAAAACGAGCTAAAGACAAAGAGAATGCTCGCCTTTTAGCTGAAGCAGATGAGGCAGCCGCTGAGGCTGAAGCAGAGGCAGCCGCTGAGGCTGAAGCAGAAGCAGCCGCTAAAGCTGAAGTAGAAGCAGAGGCAGCCGCTAACGTGGAAAAGGATAAAGAAAAAGAGTCTAAATTAGAAGAGGAAGTAGAAGGAGATTCAGCAATGGAAGAGGAAAAGACCGAAGAAGTGAGCATAGAATCGCAAACAGATGAGGAAGTGGGAGGGGAAGTTAAATGAGATTTTCTTTCTGGTTACTGACACTAATTATAGCTGCGGGAGTAGTAGCATTTGCGACTAAATATAATACTGGATATGTTCTATTGGTCGTACAAGAGTACCGTATTGAACTGTCATTCAACATGCTATTAGTATTCTTAATTGCATTATTTTCTATTTGCTATTTTATAATAAGACTTCTAATCGCCACACTTAGACTGCCAACAACAATACGTAAATTTCGAGCAAGAAAGAACCATGAGGCGGCTCATTTAGCGTTACTTAATGGAATTAAAGAATTCTTGGAAGGACGCTATACCAAAGCGGAAAAAACTGCGAATAAAGCACTGAAATTTAGAGAATCTCCTGAATTTATTGCAATTAATGCTGCTATTGCGGCTCGTTCTGCCCATGAGCTAGGTAAATATTCTCAACGTGACGTATTTATTGGCGCATTAGAGAATAAAGCTCCCAACGAAAAATCTTTATGTGCCATTACAAAAGCTGAACTATTGCTGGATGAAAACCGTTATGAAGAAGCACTAGATATTTTGCATAGCTTTGATAACATTGAAAAAAATCAAAAAAATGCAATACTACGGCTAGAATTAAAAGCACAGCAGCAAGCCAACCACTGGGAAAAAGTATTAGATCTGGTTGATGTGTTGACGAAGCGTAATGCTTTGAATAAAGTATTTGCGGAAGAATTACGACACCGCGCCCATCTGGAAAACTTTAAGAATGTTGTGTGGAACAAACAATTACTTAAGAGATACTGGAGAAATATTCCTTCCATAGAAAAGGAAAATAGTACGATTGCCTATTTTGGAGCGCAGGCACACATTGCACTAGGTGACTGTAAAACAGCTCACCAAATTATTGAAAATAGCTTAGATAAACAATGGAATTCAGAATTGGTCAGTATCTATGCCGATTGCATGAAGGGAAATGTAACAAGACAAATTGAGTATGCAGAAACATGGTGGTTAAAGTTCTATCCTAATGACTTTAATCTATTACTTACTCTAGGAAAGCTTTGCATAAGATGTGAGCGATGGGGTAAAGCACAGAATTATTTGGAAGAAAGTCTTGCGATAAAATCCAGTTACGAAGCGCATCTCATGTTAGCTCTATTAAATGAGAAAATAGGAAACCCTGAGATAGCTAGAGCTCATTACACTAAAGGTCTTGAAGCATCCCAGAATCCAGGGGCAGGAAAATTTTCTGATAAAACTCTTGATGCTATCCCAGCCAAACTTTTGATAAATAAAAACTAATTATTTAAAATAAATGCCGCCAGTCGGGTTACGATCTAATATAAAAATATCAATATTACAATTTTTTATCAGCTGGAGAAGGAGTAAATGCATCTGAAATAAACTCATCTTCTGGCAAGTTACGAAGACTGATAAAATCAGTACGGGCCGCCCCCACCATTACCGGTGATCCACAAGCATATACCTGATACCCTGAAAGACTATCAAAATCTTCTAATACAGCCTGATGCACTAACCCAGCTCTTCCATACCAGTTATCTGCCGGTAACGCTTCTGATAAAACCGGTATAAAACAGAAATTGTCATATTTTTGTTGCCAACTTCCAGCCAACTCAGCTAAATATAAATCAGCTTTAGTACGAGCACCCCAGTAAAGAATAATATCCCGATCGTTTCCACGTGTCTCAGCAACATGAAAGATATGCTCAAGCATGCTTTTAACTGGTGCAAAACCAGTGCCACTTGCAACAAATATAATCGGTTTATCTGAATCCTCACGAAGAAAAAATGTTCCTAGTGGCCCTTCAAAACGAAGAATATCTTTTTCCTTCATATTTGAGAATGTATGTTCGGCAAAAACACCGCCCGGATAATTGCGCACATGAAGTTGTAAAAGTTCATCATCATGTGGAGCATTCGCCAAGGAATAACTTCTGCGTTGACCGTCTTTCATTAGAATATCGATATATTGCCCGACAAGAAACTGTAATCTCTCATTTGTTGGTAGCTTTAGAGAAATAATCATGACATCGGGTGCTACCAGCTCCATTTTCTGTACTCGGCATGGAAATTTCATAATCTTTATATCTTTAATTGCTCCAATTTCACGACACTCAATCACTAATTCAGATAAAGGTAGAGCACAACAAAGTAGTGCCATACATTCATTTTTCTCTATTTCTGTTAACGTATCATCATTATGGCTGCCAAAATCTACCTTTCCCTGTATGATTTTGCCTTTACACGTACCACAAGCACCATTACGGCAACCATATGGAAGAGGAAATCCCTGCCTTAATGCAGCCTGGAGAATAGTTTCTCCAGCTTCTGTATTAAAAGTGTGGCCACTGGGATTAATAGTGATTCGATAAGACATCAGATTATTAGCAGATCAACAAAAAACTAATGACAAAATAATATAAGTTACTATGAAACAAACACTCTTGCTTATTGGATGCGGTGATATTGCTTTGCGCTCGGCTACGTTGTTACGTGCTCACTACCGGCTAATCGGCCTCTGCCGCCACTCGGAGAATGCCCCCAAGCTTCGCAAATATGGGATTACCCCCATATTTGGTGATCTCGACAAGCCTAAGACCCTTAATAAACTTGCAGGATTATCGCATGCTGTATTGCATCTAGCACCACCACCAAACCATGGAAAGCAAGATATACGTACCGCTAATCTCTTAGCATCACTGACAAAACGAGTAACTAAAAACACGATAATTTTACCACAACGATTCGTCTATATCAGCACCAGCGGTGTATACGGTGATTGCAATGGCGATCTAACAGATGAAACGCGCCCAATCAGGCCACGTATGGATCGCTCAATACGACGAGCTGATGCAGAAAAAAAGGTGCGCAATTGGGGCTTACGTAATCATGTAAACGTATCAATTTTACGTGTGCCTGGGATTTATGCTACCGAACGTTTGCCATTGAAACGAATACGTGAAGGTGCCCCAGTACTGCTCCCAGAGGACGATTGCTATACTAATAGTATCCATGCTAATGATCTTGCTTATATTATTTTTGCAGCATTACGCTACGCAAAATCAGGAAGAGTTTATAATGCTTGCGATGATTCAACCCTAAAGATGGGTGAGTATTTTGACCTGATTGCTGATTTCTTTGATATGCCGCGCC
>JAAZZR010000003.1 GCA_014237605.1 Nitrosomonadaceae bacterium
AAGAGGGACGAGGGACGAAAAGAAGTTGAGAAGAGCAGAAGCTGAGAAGGTTAGAAGAAAAGAGGGCAGAGGGAAAAGACAAGGGTCGCGTCTTAATGAAATTGGAGTAAACGGCTTGACCATAACTGAAGTTAAAGGGTTTGGCAGGCAAAAAGGTCATACGGAGCTTTATCGCGGTGCAGAATATGTTGTTGATTTCTTGCCTAAGGTGAAAATAGAAACAGTAGTAGTTGAAAATCTTGTAGATAGCACTATAGAAACCATTATAAGGGTTGCCCGTACTGGTAAAATTGGGGACGGTAAAATTTTTGTTACTCGTGTAGAGCAAGTAGTAAGGGTGCGTACTGGGGAATTAAATGAGGCAGCAATCTGATTTTGCTAATAATAGCCAAAAAATAGCATTATATATTTTTAATCCAAAGTATAGATATGAATTTATTAATCCCTAGTTGTTCAGGATTATTTTTTACCTTATAAGGCTTTGTGTAGAAAATATTCTGTGTTATCCATTATTATATTTTCAGAGTTATTATCTTTAGGCTTTTCGAAGTGCCGCGGAACTTAGTATGAGAAGAAACCTCAAATAAGTATGAAAATGAATTTTGTAATGACGATACTATTCTTTATATTTGTAAAGAATATTTTTGCAAATGATTTGCCTGATCTGGGCGATTCATCTCAGGCTACTATTTCTCCGTATGAAGAGAGGCAAATCGGTCTGCAAATAATGTCTCAAATCCGTGCTGATAGCAGGTACCTTGATGATGCTGAAGTAGCCGGGTATCTCACTAATCTGGGATACAAGCTAATTTCATCTTCAAATGAGGCTCACCCAGATCAAGAGTTCGAATTTTTTGCTATTCGAGATCCGTCAATCAATGCTTTCGCCTTGCCGGGGGGGTTCATGGGTTTTAATAGCGGTCTTATGCTTGCATCTCAGAGTGAATCAGAATTAGCAGGAGTGATGGCACATGAAATCTCACATGTTACACAAAAACACCTTGCCCGCATGATTTCAGGCCAGAAATATAGCCTACTGACTACTCTGGGATCTATAGCACTTGCGCTTCTAGCATCACGAGCAAGTTCACAAGCAGGTACTGCAATTATGGCTACTTCTCAAGCTATTACAGCTCAGTCACAATTAAACTTTACTCGTGCAAATGAAAAAGAAGCAGATCGTATTGGCTTAGGTGTACTGGTGCAGGCCGGATTTAATCCTGGTGGGATGGCAGATTTTTTTGGGCGTTTACAAAAAGCTGGTAGATATCAGGGAAATGGTGCGCCTTCTTATTTACGTACTCATCCACTGACTTATGAACGTATAGCTGACATGGAGAATCGAACTCAAGAATTACCTTATAAGCAAGTTCCTGACAGCATTGATTATCAATTAGTCCGTTCTAAGCTGCGGGCATTGGAAGGAAAGCCAAGAGAGGCAGTAAATTATTTTGAATCTAACCTGAAAGAAAGACGTTATAGTAATGAGACGGCTGAACGATATGGGTTAATAAGCGCTTTATTGCGGGAAGGAAATAATGTACGGGCAAATAAGGAATTGGCGCTACTTTATGAGTCTCCTCATTATGACACAATGATTAGATTGCAAGAAAATCATCTTCTAGGAGATGTGATCCAGATTGAACGGAAAGTATTATATTCAAGTGCAATGATTGAAACGCTTGCAGCTCGTGTCAAATTCTCTGTTGGTCTTTATTCGGAAGGACTCGAAATATATAAGGCAGCGTTAATGATTTATCCGCAACATCGGGCATTGATCTATGATTACGCTGCTGCTTTATTATATGACGGATCTCAAAAAGAGGCGCTTAAATTCATAAACCATCAACTGCGATTCACACCGAATGATATAAGATTATACCAATTACAAGCACAAGCTTATCAAGCAGATGGGAATACGATGTTACTACACCGTGCGCTAGCAGAATCTTATATTCGTCAGGGAGACCTTCCTAGAGCAATTGACCAATTAGAGCTTGCATTGAGAAGTGAGGATGGAGATTTTTACGAGATATCTAGTACAGAATCTCGTCTTAAAGAACTTCGACGCCGGTTATCACTTTCTGAAGAATAAGTCTTAAGGTACAGGTTCTATTAATTGTACTTGCAGTTTAATACTTATGATCCATCTATTGCTCACAGAAATTTCGGATGGGCTACTTCTGCTTATGTTGCCGGAATTATAATCCTTTAAGGTTTACTTAATTTTTTAGTGATCTGGCTGCCAGCAGCTTCCCAGTTATTACTATTATAAGCGCACCACAAACCGGTGAAAACCAGTGTAAAAAGATTGCGTTGGTATTTACCCATTCATTGATAGCCACATCAGTTATTGCCATATCACCCGCTATCCATCCAAGTAGTCCAGCACCAACGATGATGATAATTGGAAAACGATCCATTAGTCTCATTATTATTTTACTACCCCAGACAATAATCGGTACACTGACTATTAGACCGAAGATTACTAAACCAACGCTGTCTTTGGCGGCCCCGGCGATTGCTATTACATTGTCTAAACTCATTACAACATCAGCAATAATGATAGTTTTTATTGCACCCAGCAATGTTGTACTGGCATCTATTTCATGTGTGCTATTTTCTGATTCAGGTTGAAGTAGCTTGATTCCAATCCAAACTAGTAACAGGGCCCCGATGATTTTTAGGAAGGGAATCGTCAGTAAAGTAAGTGCAAATGAGATTAGGATTACACGCAGGGCGATAGCACCAAATACACCCCAAAAAATACCCCGGTTACGTTGATCTTTGGGTAGTCGTCGACAGGCGAGCGCTATTACAATCGCATTATCACCACCAAGCACTATGTCAATGGCAATAATTTGTAATACTGCGACCCAGAATTCTGGGCTAACGATATCCATTCATAAATCTCAAAATTTTTTACTTCACTTTATTTTAATACTAATTTCATTAGTTTAAAGCCAGTCTTCTTTCACTTTGTTTAGCGCGTCTTGTAAGGTTTCTTCAGAAAGGTCATTCAGGCAGTTGGACAACATCTCAGCAGCTTCATAATTTCCTTCTGGCAATTTGCTAGAGTCCAGATTAGCGATAAAAACTGCTGCTGCGCCTGTTGTTTTGAGTAAACTTTGACGTTCGTTCATAAGTATTTCAATCTCAGCTTGTAGCATGGAAGCTTCTCGTTCTTGTTTCGTATGATTCATTATCTTTCTCCCTGTGTTCTTTTGCAGTGCATCAGTATATGCAATATAACAGAATCAGAATCAGTGTATAGATGAAGTCAATGCTAACGCTTGTTTGCTTCACGGTCTTATATATCATACTCATATTAATGTATCTATTTGTTAACCTTAGGTAGCTATTAGAGAAAATTTCCTATTTAGTATTTTCAGTATTAGCAGAAGATACTAGTATTCTATTATCATTTAATAGCTTATAGGCTGAGATACTTGCGCATTCTGGAAAGAATGTTGGCTTTGGGAGCAGGGATCGAGAGGAAGGCTACATACACTTAGTAGATTACGCAGCACTTAATGTTACTTATAATAACAAGCAAAGTCATTAATTCTTATTTAGATCGTGATAAGGTGGCGGCGAGAGAAAGTTGTTACTTTAAAAGAAGACGAGGCTTAACTTTATCTAACTCATTTCACACCATATTTTTTGGATCTACCCATGCATCAAATTGCTCTGACGTTATATAACCTGATGTAATCGCAGCCTCTCTTAAAGTTGTACCTTCAATGTATGCCTTTTTGGAAATTTCAGCTGCTTTGTCGTAACCGATATGTGGGTTAAGTGCTGTTACCAGCATTAATGAATCATTCATTAGCTTGTTAATATTTTCAACATTAGCTCTTATTCCCAGTGCACAGTTTTTGTTGAAGCTCAAAATCCCATCTGATAACAGGCGCACACTTTGTAGAAAATTGTTGATTATGAGCGGCTTCATCGCATTGAGCTCAAAATTTCCCATAGCTCCACCCATATTGATAGCCACATCGTTACCCATAACTTGGCAACATAGCATGATCAATGCCTCTGATTGAGTAGGGTTGACCTTACCTGGCATTATGGAGCTACCTGGCTCAT
This sequence comes from Nitrosomonadaceae bacterium, assembly GCA_014237605.1. Classification (GTDB taxonomy): domain Bacteria; phylum Pseudomonadota; class Gammaproteobacteria; order Burkholderiales; family Nitrosomonadaceae; genus BJGV01. Next base: position 4,093 of record JAAZZR010000003.1, read on the forward strand.
TTTCAGGAATCTTTAGTTCTCCAATGCCACATCTGGGGCCAGATGCTAGCCAGCGAATATCATTAGAAATTTTTATCAAAGATACGGCAAGAGTTTTAAGTGCACCGTGTGTATTAACCAGCGCGTCATTTGCAGCCAATGATTCGAACTTATTAGGTGAAGTAATAAATGGCAGGTTTGTTTGCTTTACCAATTCAGCTGCTGTTCTTTCAGAAAATTCAGAATGAGTATTTAGGCCAGTACCTACTGCTGTACCACCAAGTGCCAATTCACATAAATGGGGAAGGGATGATTCCAAGTGATCCATCGCATGATCAAGTTGAGATACGTAACCTGAGAACTCCTGCCCCAGAGTAAGTGGTGTGGCATCTTGTAAATGTGTGCGCCCGATTTTTATGACGCTTGAAAATTCTTTTACCTTAGTATCAAGAGTTTGGCGTAGTGCACAAATGGCAGGTTTTAACCTATCTTCAATAGTTTGTATTGCTGCAATATGCATTGCTGTTGGAAATACATCATTAGACGACTGTCCTTTATTTACCTCGTCGTTAGGGTGAATTTTACGACTAGTGCCACGTTCACCGCCGAGTAGTTCAGAAGCGCGGTTTGCCAATACTTCATTCATATTCATGTTTGTTTGTGTGCCGGACCCAGTCTGCCATATTACTAATGGGAATTCATTTTCATGGCGACCCTCGATCACTTCATCAGCAGCCTGAATGATAGCAGCGGCACTATCTGAACTGAGTAGACCCAAATCATTATTTACTTTAGCGGTAATGCGTTTAACTAGGGCAAGTGCACTTATTAGTTCATATGGCATTCTCTCATTTGAGATTCTAAAATTCTGTAAAGAACGCTGCGTTTGTGCTCCCCACAATGATTTGGCAGGCACCTGTACCATCCCCATACTATCTTTTTCTTCGCGGTAGCTCATTATTTCTGAGCTACCCGTTCTATTTCTTTGATGTCTGCATGACGAACATCTTTTCCTTTCACCAGATAGATTACATATTCGGACATATTTTTTGCATGATCTCCAATGCGCTCAATCGCTTTGGCGGCAAATAGAATCTCTATTGAAGAAGAAATATTACGCGGGTCCTCCATCATAAAGGTAACAAGTTGGCGGATAATAGAACGGAATTCTTCGTCGACCAATTCATCTTGACGAGCTACTTGAGCTGCTTCTGCTACGTCAAGACGGGCAAAAGCATCCAATGATTTACGTAACATTTCCATCGCAATATTAGCAACATGTCTGATTTCGTTAAAACGAGGTTTGTGAATACGATCATCGGCATAAATTAGTTGTGCCATTCGCGCAATTTTTGCAGCTTCATCACCCATACGCTCTAGATCGGTAATAATCTTGATTACCATTATAATCATACGTAGATCACCAGCAGCTGGCTGTCTGCGTGCAATGGTCTGACTGCAAATTTCATCAATTGAAACTTCCATTTCGTTGACACGATGATCATTGGCTACAACCTGTTCCATTAAATCCTGATCTGCTGTGGTTAGTGCTTTAACTGCGTGCTCGATTTGTTCTTCAACAATTCCACCCATTTTTAGCACACTCATTCGTACCGATTTGAGATCGGCATCAAATTGTTTAGATATATGTTTCCTACCTGCCATTTTGCACCTCTACATTATTGAGGAAATTGTAATTTGAATAAATTGTCAAAATTCTCTTATATCCCAAGTCATATATTTATAATACGAACACCGTTATTAGTGCCAAGTATTAACATATTCGCCCCGCGTTTCGCAAACAGACCGTTTGTTACGATACCGGTTATGTGGTTGAGGTCCATCTCTAGTTCAGCTGGATTCAGAATCTTTAAGCCGTGTACATCTAAAATTATATTTCCATTGTCAGTCGTAAACCCTTCGCGGAGAACAGGGTGGCCGCCTAACCGTACTAATTCTCGTGCGACATAACTACGCGCCATTGGGATAACTTCTATTGGTAACGGGAATTCTCCTAGCACGCTTACCAGCTTACTCTGATCGGCAATACAAATAAATTTCTTTGCTGTTGCAGCAACGATTTTTTCTCTTGTTAATGCTCCCCCACCGCCTTTTATCATATGTAAATGTTCAGTAATTTCATCTGCCCCATCTACATAAACGGGTATTTCACTGACGTTATTTAATTCTAGTACTTGAATATGGTGGCTTTTTAGTCGCTGAGCTGTATCATCAGAACTTGCTACTGCTCCATCAATTTTATGTTTGACCTTAGCTAGTTCATCTATAAAATAATTTGCAGTGGAACCTGTGCCTACTCCTACGATACTGCCTATAGGAATGTGTTGAATAGCAGCTTGGGCAACTTCACGTTTTTGTTCATCTTGTGTTTGGGTCATGGTTTTCCTATGCATAATAGCGTGTCTGATTCATTAGAATAGCTCTATCTGAAGATTTTAACAATTAACTCTATACTAAGCATTGGCTTTAGCATGATAAAATTCCTTAATATTTATGATTTCTTAAATTTTTGTACAAATGAAAACTGATTATCTTAAAAAAATTCTTACTGCCCAAGTTTATGATGTGGCAATAGAAACCCCGCTAGAACTTGCGTCAGGTTTATCTAAACGTATTAACAATCAGTTGTTACTGAAGCGTGAGGATATGCAGGAGGTATTCTCATTTAAGTTGCGCGGCGCCCATAACAAAATGAGCAAGCTTTCTCCTGAGATACTTAAACGAGGTGTTGTGACAGCTTCTGCTGGAAATCATGCGCAGGGGGTAGCGCTAGTAGCAAGGCGGTTAAATTGTAAAGCTACAATCGTAATGCCGGTAACTACACCACAAATTAAAATACAAGCGGTTGAAGCTTATGGAGCAAATATAATTCTTCATGGAGATTCTTTTGACGATGCTTATGCTCAAGCAATGAAGCTTGCAACACAGAAGAAATTAACTTTTATTCCTCCGTATGATGACCCTGAAATTATTGCTGGGCAAGGAACCATAGGGATGGAGATTTTGCGACAGCACACTAAGCCTCTTCATGCTGTATTTGTGCCAATAGGTGGTGGAGGTCTTATTTCTGGTATTTCTGCATATATCAAAAGTTTGCATCCGGAAATAAAGATTATTGGGGTAGAGCCTGTTGATTCAAATGCAATGTACCTTTCATTACAAAAAGGTCGTCGCGTTAAGATTCCCCAAGTTGGAGTATTTGCTGATGGTGTGGCGATTAAACAAGTGGGCAAAGAAACTTTCCGCCTTTGTCGTGAATTGGTAGATGAAATAATTCTGGTTGATACGGATGCCATCTGTGCCGCTATTAAGGATGTATTTGAAGACACACGTGTTATGTTGGAACCATCAGGAGCTCTTTCAATTGCTGGAGCTAAACTATATTGCTGTCGGGAGGAGCTTCGAGGTAAAACTATCGTTGCAGTTGCCTCCGGTGCCAATATGAATTTTGATCGGTTACGACATGTTTCTGAGCGGGCTGAAATAGGTGAGGAACGTGAAGCAGTAATGTCAGTAACTATTCCTGAAAAGCCGGGCAGCTTCAAGAAATTTTGTTCCATGCTAGGAACAAAAAGTATTACTGAATTTAATTATCGCTATGATGATCCGAAAGAAGCGCGTGTATTTGTGGGAGTGTCAGTTCGGAATCGTAATGAGACCGAAAAATTAATCAAACTTCTGGAAAAAAATGGCTTGCATACTGAGAATCTTAGCGATAATGAGATGGCAAAATTACATATACGCTATCTAGTTGGGGGGCATGCCAGTGGAATAAAAAATGAAGTTCTTTATCGCTTTGAATTTCCTGCGCGTCCCGGTGCGCTGATGAAGTTCTTAAATAGTATGGGTCATAATTGGAATATTAGCTTATTTCACTATCGTAATCATGGTACTGATTATGGTCGTGTGCTAGTTGGTATAGACGTGCCACCTGGGAATCACGCTAAATTTAAAAAATTTCTTAGCCAGCTTGGCTACCGTTATTGGGATGAGAGTAAAAATCCAGCTTATAAAATGTTTCTTAGTTAGAAGCAGAATTAAATTTTTAATATTTTCGGCTTAGATTTTGCATCCATTCTCATCACAAAGAGCAGTATTTGTTTGTGATCCTGCAGGGGGCTCTGTTGATACAATTCTTTCGGATAATAATGTTCCAATTGAGTGCCCAAGTGTTAGATCACTTATGTGGCCAAACTTGTGTAAACGCAGTTTTCCCGCTTTATCGATTAAAATAAGAGTTGGGGTTCCTTGCATCTGATACGCGCTCATAGTTAGCGGTAAACCTTTGTCATGGTCGCCATACTTGTCGATTCCAATTGGAAAGCGAAGCCGATATTCATGAACAAATACTTCAAGCGCCTCTTTTCCCATAACAGAATGATGTTCGAAAACAGTATGAAGGCCGATTACCGCAACTTTCTCTGGATCGAATTCATCGTAAATTTTTTGTGCTTGCGGAATACCAACTTGCACACAACCTGGACAGAGCATTTGGAAAGAATGTATTACCACTACTTTTCCAAGTAACGAAGCAAGCGTAATTGGTTCTAATGTGTTGATCCAATCTGAGGTTTGTAATTCAGGGGCAAGACCCTCACGAGTATCAGTTCTTGTATCTAACATTATAGGTTCCCATGATAATTTTTTACCAATAGTAGTTAGACCTTTCTTATTCGTCAAGGAAGGCTCTATCTAAAAGAGGTAAACAGGTGCCGTTAATATTAGCGGAACATATGCGGCTCTATAACCATAAAATAATGCCATGCTAGAATACTGCTCTAGTTTGCAAAAGTAACAATTACAGTAAATATAAATTTGAACACTATTACTTTTACGCGCCCCGATGATATGCACTTACATCTTAGGGATGGTGAGCAAATGCAAGCAGTGCTACCTGACACTGTAAAGCGATTTGCTCGTGCTATTGTAATGCCTAACCTCCAGTCACCGGTAATAACAACAGAATTAGCATTAGCGTACAGTTCACGTATTTCTTCTGCATTGACAGCGAATATAGGGATGAAATTTGAACCGTTGATGACGTTGTATCTTACTGATAATACGAAATGTTCTGAAATTAAGAAAGCTAAAGCAAGTGGTATTATTCACGGAGTGAAGTTCTATCCTGCTGGCACTACCACCAACTCTGATACAGGGGTTACTGATATAGCCAAGTGCTTTCCTGTACTAGAAGCTATGGAGCAGGAAAATATAGCCTTGTTAGTGCATGGCGAAATAAATGACCCCAAAATAGATATTTTTGATAAAGAAAAATATTTTATTGATAGAGTGCTTGTTACGATAGCCCAGCATTTCCCAAATTTAAGGATTGTGTTTGAACATATTACAACTAAAGAAGCAGTAGATTTTGTCAAAGAGTCGTCAGAAAATATTGGCGCGACCATTACGGCTCATCATTTGCTTCTCAATCGTAACGCTATGCTCCAGGGTGGAATCCATCCTCACTATTATTGTTTGCCAGTACTTAAGCGGGAGATTCATCGCTTAGCATTGATCGAAGCTGCTGTCAGCGGTGATCAAAAATTTTTTCTTGGAACTGACAGTGCCCCTCATTCAAAAAGTACCAAGGAATCTGATTGCGGCTGTGCTGGCATCTATTCTTCCCATGCAGCCATTGAGCTTTATGCAGAAATTTTTGAGCAGGCAGACGCTCTGGAAAAGCTCGAAGGGTTTGCTAGTTTCTTTGGTGCAGATTTTTATGGATTACCACGGAATAGAGAAAGTATTACACTGACAAAAGAGAGTTGGAACGTTCCTATGGAGTTTGAATTTGCAGGAGAAACTTTAGTTCCATTGCGGGCGGGGAGAAGTATGATATGGAAAATTCTTGATTGATCAAAAGAAGGATTGGAGCTATTGATATCCTTGTAATTTATATGCAGAGTGCTAGGGGTGATTGGCGAGGCTACTAACAAGGATAAAAATATCCCCAATATTTAGAATCTGGAATCTCCCAAACAATAAATTTTATTTATTGTTTGGGAAGCTGATTAATTGTGTGCAGTAAAGCCGAAGGCTTTATCATGAACATATACAAGCTTACATTCCTCGATGTATTTAGCATCATGAATTCTTCCAGCTTTAATATAGCCAGTGTCTCCTTTATTTAAAAAAATACGATCCCCGTCAGGAATGAGTCCGGTTGGTCCAGCTGTAAAGAATTGAATAGACATTTTTCCTTCGATGACAACAGTCATGTCATCACCCGGGTGGGAATGTATCGGTTCCTCTGAGCCTGCCTCCCATTTTTCCAGCATTACTTCAACGCCATCAGGGTTGGTGGGGAATGTGGTTCTTAAAGTAAACCCATCTGGAGTATTAGGAGCAGAAGCATGGTTTTTCCAAATGGAGCTAGTTTTAGATGTTATTTCATTACTTGTTTCGGCATCATTTTTTGACATATATAAACCTCCAATTCTTATTCATTCGGTACTTAAGTTTTAGAAATATAAGTATAGCGGTTTCACAGATTAATATCTCAAAAATGACTCATATAAGAAGCATATAAAGTAATAAAAATGTACTACGACTTATATCGTAGAATAGGGTAATGATAAATAATCTAATTTAACTTCCAAGGGTATAGGCAAGAAAAAATGAAAGCGGTTTTATGTAAAGAATTTGGTTTGCCTGATAGTCTTGTAGTTGAAGATATTCCTTCTCCAAAGATTAAGAATGCATATGTAATCGTTAGTGTAAATGCTTGCGGTGTCAATTTCCCAGATACTTTAATTATTCAAGGAAAGTATCAGTATCAGCCTGATTTCCCATTTTCACCAGGAGCTGAAATTGCTGGTGTGGTTAAAGAAGTGGGGATGGATGTCAGTGATATTGCAATTGGAGATCGTGTTTTTGCTTTTATCAGAAGCGGAGGATTTTCTGAAGAAGTTTTAGTGCCAGCTGATAAGATTTTTCATATGCCAGAGAGCATGGACTTTAAGACTGCTTCAGCTCTTATCATGACTTACGGAACTTCTTATTACGCACTTAAACATAGAGCAAAACTTAAATCTGGAGAGACTCTTCTAGTACTTGGGGCTGCTGGTGGGGTTGGACTTGCAGCAGTAGAGCTTGGAAAAATAATGGGTGCGCGAGTCATCGCTTCAGCTTCGACTGATGACAAACTAATGGTGTGCGAGAGATCTGGAGCAGATGAATTAATTAATTATACTACTCAGAATCTTCGTGCCGCTATTAGCCAAATTACGAATGATAAGGGGGTCGACGTTGTTTGCGATCCTGTTGGAGGTGAGATCACAGAAAGGGCATTGCGTTCTACCGGCTGGAAAGGTAGATACATGGTAGTAGGTTTTGCTAGTGGGGAGATTTCTAAGATTTCTTTAAACCTTCCATTGCTTAAGGGTAATTCTATTATTGGCGTATTTTGGAGTGAATTTATTCAACGAGAAAAAGAGGAATATGTTTGTGTAGTGCAAGATTTAATTTTATGGTTTCTGGAAGGAAAGCTAAATCCGATAGTTTCGAAAACTTATCCTTTGGGGCAGGTGAGTTTGGCTCTCAATGACATAATGCAGCGTAGAGTACTCGGAAAAATTGTATTGATTCCGTAGCGGAAAATAAATTTAATCTTAAATTTTAGGTTTTGAATTTATTTAGGGTCTCTGTTTTTTATTGGCCCAAGTTATCATCCATATTCCTACAATGATCATTGGCAGTGAAAGCCATTGTCCCATACTAACACCGAGAGTAAGTACACCCATAAAACCATCTTCAGGTTCGCGGAAAAATTCAGCAATTGAACGGAATGTGCCATAGCCAACTAGGAACATCCCAGAGACAGCTCCGACTGGTTTTGGTTTTGTTGAATAAACCCATAACAGTACAAAAAATAGTACACCTTCAAGCGCAAATTCATATATTTGGGAAGGATGGCGGGGGAGCCTATCTGCATTGGGAAATACCATCCCCCAAGACACATCGGTTGGCCGTCCCCATAGCTCAGCATTAATAAAATTACCGATACGACCAGCCCCTAGTCCTAATGGCACCAGTGGAGCAATGAAATCTGTTACAGCTAGCCATTTTAATTTGAATTTACGTGCCAATATTGCCATTGCGGCAATAACGCCTAGGAAACCTCCATGGAATGACATTCCGCCTTTCCAAACAGCAAAGATTTCTAGTGGTTCTTGTAAATAATAACCAAACTGATAAAACAGAATATGCCCTAACCGACCACCGATTATTACTCCGAGCATCCCATAAAATAGAAGGTCATCAAGTATTATGTTATTAAAGGATGCTTGCGGATTATGTTTAATACGATAACGCCCCAATAGCATGAACATTGTAAATCCAAGTAGATACATCAGCCCGTACCAGTGAATAGAGATCGGTCCAAGATAAATGGCAACAGGATCAAACTGTGGATGAACGAGCATAGGTCTCAGCTTTATTTACTGTAAAATATAGATTATACGGCAAGCGTGTTCTCGAAAATGCTAAACATATGCGAGAGAGAATTTGCGGCTATAAGATTCCATATTTCTCAGGAGAAATTATGTCAGATAACAAGCGTAGCCAAGCTATTACCAAAGGTACGCAGCGTTCCCCAAATCGCGCCATGCTTAGAGCTGTAGGCTTCGGCGACAAAGATTTTGATAAGCCTATAGTAGGTGTAGCTAATGGTTTTTCTACTATCACACCTTGTAATATGGGTCTAAATGAGCTGGCGACGGATGCTGAGGAGGCATTAAAGAAAGCCGGTGCAATGCCACAAATGTTTGGCACTATTACTGTGTCCGATGGTATCTCTATGGGAACAGAGGGTATGAAATACTCATTAGTATCCCGAGAAGTTATTGCAGACTCGATTGAAACTGCAGTACAGGCTGAGAGTATGGATGGTGTAATTACGGTTGGTGGTTGTGATAAAAATATGCCAGGTGCAATGATTGCAATTGCACGGATGAATATTCCATCCATTTTTGTTTATGGGGGAACGATCAAGCCTGGTAAATATAAAGGACGTGACTTAACTATTGTCAGTGCTTTTGAAGCGGTAGGGCAATACATTGCAAATAATATTGATGAGAAAGAGTTGCTTGAAGTTGAGCGCCATGCCTGCCCTGGTGCGGGATCCTGCGGGGGAATGTTTACTGCAAACACCATGTCATCTGCATTTGAAGTAATGGGGATGAGCCTGCCGTATTCTTCAACTATGGCTGCAGAAGATGAGGAGAAACGTAAGAGTTCTACTCGTTCTGCAGAAGTGTTAGTCAATGCAATTAAGAATCAAATATTACCGCGTGACATTATCACTAGGAAGTCTATTGAAAACGTTATTGCTGTTATTATGGCAGTAGGTGGTTCGACTAATGCAGTATTGCATTTTCTTGCAATTGCGCATGCAGCGGAAATAGAAATCTCAATTGATGATTTTGAGCGAATACGTGGCAAAGTTCCTGTGTTGTGTGATTTGAAACCTTCGGGGCGTTATGTTGCGACCGATTTGCATACTGCAGGCGGTATTCCTCAGGTAATGAAGATGCTACTAGAGCATAATTTGCTACATGGAGATTGCCTGACTATTAGTGGTCAGACGGTTTCTGAAATACTGAGGGATATTCCTGCAACTCCAAGAAAAGATCAGGATGTTATTCGTCAATGGGAAAATCCTTTATATGAACAGGGACATCTTGCCATACTTAAGGGAAACCTTTCTCCCGAGGGTTGTGTGGCGAAAATTACTGGAGTAAAAACACCAAAAATAACTGGTCCTGCAAAGATATTTGAATCAGAAGAAAGTTGCATGGCCGCCATAGTGGCGAGAAAAATTCAGCCCGGGGATATAGTAGTAATACGCTATGAGGGCCCAAAAGGTGGTCCGGGTATGCGGGAAATGCTCTCGCCTACTGCAGCTCTTATTGGTGAGGGGCTTGGAGATTCGGTTGGACTTATCACCGACGGTCGTTTTTCTGGTGGCACATACGGTATGGTAGTTGGGCATGTTTCGCCTGAAGCTTTTGTTGGTGGACTCATTGCATTGGTGCATGAGGGCGATTCAATCACTATAGATGCAGAAAACAGACTGTTACAGCTAAATGTGTCCGAGGAAGAAATCTCTAGTCGCCGTGCAAAATGGCAGCCACCTAAACCACGTTATACACGTGGTGTGCTAGCAAAATATGCAAAATTAGTTTCCACTGCCAGTACAGGCGCAATAACGGATTCCTCGTAACTTAATAAATTCATAAGTTGTGTCTAAATGTGAATTGAAAAGTTGTGATTTGTGGGAATCGTTACAGATATACGAACTTCAGGGTAAAAGTTAAGTCTAAAATGTGAACCGAAAATTTGTGATCTGCAGTAATGGTTACAGAGATGTGAACTTCAGGGTAAAATATAGAATTTTAGTTTATTTATTAACTTTGTTAGGAGAAAGTGAATATGAAAGCTGCATGGATGGGAGTAGTTGCAGTATCAGCCCTTTTATTGGCTGGTACCGCGCAAGCAGATTCTGCTTTGGCTAGTAGTAGTGGCTGTATGAATTGCCACATGGTTGATGCGAAAATGGTTGGGCCAGGATTTAAACAAGTAGCTGCCAAGTATAAGGGTGATGCTGGTGCAGCAGCAATGTTAGCTGGGAAAGTAAAGAATGGAACCAAGGGTACTTGGGGTCCGATCCCTATGCCACCAAATACAATGGTTAATGATGAAAATATTGGAAAATTAGTGGCTTGGATTTTATCTCTCAAGTAAACTAGATTCATATCAAAAAAGCCGACGCATAATTGTGTCGGCTTTTTTATTTTCTACGCCCTGAGAATCTTTGTATGAAATTTTCATGCTATCGTATTAAATCTTAAATAAATTTAACTTAAGGCTATGATCTGGTTTTTAAAAAACTTGTTAAGTGCTTTTTTATTGCCCCCATTAAGCCTTATTGTTTTAGGTATAACGGGAATCTTGTTTTTGAAGAATCATCCAGTGCTGGGTAAATCCATTATAATTTCCACATTTATTCTGTTTTATATATTATCCATTCCAATTTTCGCAGAAAGAGCATTGCAAACTTTAGAAGTCCCTACTAGATCTAATTCTGAAATTAATAAAGCACAGGCAATCGTAATATTAGGTGGTGGAGCTAATATCGAGGCTCCGGAATATGGTGGCCATACAGTAAGCCAGTATGGATTAGAACGTATTCGTTATGGGGCATATTTACATCGGCATACAGGGAAACCTATATTAGTGACAGGGGGTGATTTATTGGGTATTGGTTCCTCAGGGGCTGAACAAATGAAGTTGGTGCTGGAGAATGATTTTCATGTTCCGGTTGAATGGAGCGAAGATAAGTCAAGAGACACTCGTGAGAATGCTTATAACAGTTTCTCTGTTTTAAGCAAAAATAAAATTACTCACATTGCATTGGTTACCCATGCCTGGCATATGCCAAGGGCAAGTAGAGAATTTGAGCAAGCTGGATTTAAAGTTACGCCTGCTTCTACTGTCTATGTGACCCAGAGAAATAAAAGTTTATTTTCTTTTATTCCATCTGCTGATGCATTTTTGAAAAGCAGGCTCTTTATATATGAAGTTATTGGAACTTTATGGTACCGGTTAATTCCAGCCCCGGATAAGTTCTAAGATTTATTTCTAATAAAAGAAAATTTAATATTCAGCGTAAAATAATACATGCATGTTTACAAATAGGGTCTGTCATGAAAATGAGTGTTAAGTGGAAGGATGGAGTAAGTTTCCTGGGTGAAGCAGAAAGCGGTCATTCAGTATTGATGGATGGGGCACCGGAGATTGGCGGAAAAAATCTTGGACTGCGACCAATGGAAATGGTGCTGATGGGTGCTGGTGGTTGTACTGCTTTAGATGTAGTGATGATTTTAAAAAGAGGTCGCCAGGAAGTTATTGATTGTATGGTAGATATTGAGGCAGAGCGAGCAACAGAGGAGCCAAAAATATTCACCCGAATTCATTATCATTTTATTTTAACTGGAAATAATTTAAAGCCAGAGAAGGTGAAACGGGCAATCAATTTGTCTGCAGAGAAGTATTGCTCTGCTTCAATTATGCTAGGAAAAACAGCAATCATATCTCATGACTATGAGATCTTGGGGGATAGCCCTTCTTGTTAAATCCAGTATGTTGTTTTAGTCATTACCTTCGAGCCTAACCTCATAACAATCTTGACAGGTGTTGGCAGATCTATGCCGCCATGCGACATGGCAGCATTGGCGTGGCCTGCTTCATCAATTTGCATTTGAGCAACAATAGCACGGCTTTTTTCGTCCTGGCCAGGTAAGGAATGTAAGTGTTTTGCAAGATGAGACTCAACTTGGCGTTCAGTTTCAGCAAGAAAACCTAAATTCCATTTATCACCGAGCATGCCTGCTGCTGCACCAATAAAAAATGATCCGCTATACCATATAGGGTTTAGAAGGCTTTTTCGTCCACCTAATTCAGTAATCCGTTGTTCAGTCCAAGCAAGGTGCTCAATTTCTTCACATGCCGCCTGATTTAAGCTTCGTTGAACCTCGGCATCTTTGGCAGTAAGGGCCTGTCCTTGATACAGTGCTTGAGCACAGACTTCTCCGGTATGATTGATGCGCATCAAGGCTGAAGATTTTCTCCTTTCTTCTTTGGTAAGTTCGTTTTCGGAAGAATTCTTCCCTGGAATTGTTCGTACCGTTTGTGCGGGCGCTAAAAGCGTACGCAGGGCTCCATCGAAACCAATAATAAATTTTTCAATGTTTAACATGAAGATCTCCAAATTGGAAATATAGTTAAGTTGGCATGTTCATCTGACGCGCCAACAAAGTTACCGGGTGTAGTATTTCAAGTTCAGGTATTTTATCCCGTAATGCGCTAGCAATGTGCATATTGCAACCTATATTAGAAGTGACCAGATAGCGTGCATCATTATCTATTTTAGATATTTTATCATTTAGGAGCGATCTTGCCATAACCGGTTGATCGAGGAAATATGTTCCGGCGGCTCCGCAGCATTGGTCATTACCAGTAAGCGGTGTAACCTGTACCTCAGGTATGCGCATTAATAATTCATAGGGGTATTTTGAACTACGTAGGATATTTCGTAGCGTACATGGATCATGAACTAGAACCTTGTTTTGTAATGGAGATATCTTTATATCGTGCCACCCGTCCGCAGATATTAGAAACTTACTAATATCTATTACTTTGGCTGAAAATTCAGAATGATAATCTGCAAGTCGTATATTGCAACCGGATGAAGTTGTAATAATAGCGGTCACATTTAGCCCATCAAAAGCTGTCATATTTTGTTGTGCTAGTTGTTTCGAAATTTTTGTATCGCCTCCATGTTGATGTAATGCACCGCAGCAGGTTTGTATAGGTGGTATGTGAACTGTATAACCAAGACGATTAAGTACGTATATTGATGCATTGATTGTTTCTGTATCTGTAAGTCTCGCAACACAACCAAGGAATAATCCAACCTCCCCGCAAGGTTTTCCAATCGGTAGGTAAGTCTTTTTCCAGGATCTAGACGTGTCTGTTTTACTAGAAATAGTACGAGGGAATTTAATTTTAGGTAACTGTTCATTTAATTCAAAAAGCTTTGTTTTCTTAAAAATTACCAGTTTCTTTAGTAGCCCCTGTAGACCAATATTTTGGTAGAAAAACAGGAGTAAGCGCAATTTATCAAAACGTGTAGGCTTCGTAATAAATTCTTTTTCTATTAATTTTCGTAACCAAAATTTCTTGGTTAATGTTTTGCCATTTAATGATGTAGATGTGGCTATCATAGAGCGTGTTTTATCTATTAACGGACCATATGCAACGTGATTTGGGCAGGCCACCTCGCAGGCACGGCAGGTAAGACAGCGATCTATGTGTTGAATAAAGCGTTGATTTATCGGAATATGTCCACTGGCAACGCCTCTCATTTGGGCTATACGCCCACGAGGAGAGTCAGCTTCTGACATGGTTATCCGATAGGTGGGGCAATGTGGCAGGCATAGGCCACAAGAGACGCAGCTGTTAGTTTCTGCTAGTAAGAAATTAGTAAACGAGGTGGGCGTCGGGCTGGTAGGTTCTATGGTTATCTCCAATAAGAGAAAAGAGCATGAAATAAAGTTGTGTTAGAGCCATAAATATTAATAAAGTTTACCTGCAATTAGTCTCAAAGTGTATGTTTGATACAAACTTAAATCTTGCCTAAGGAAGAAAGATTCTTCCTAGTTAAGTTTAATGATAATATTCTTTTTGAAGCTGGCTAGACAGTCGCTGCCTTTTTTCAGTAATGGAAAATTGGGAGAGGAAAGTCCGGGCTCCAAAGAGCAGGATGCCGGTTAATGGCCGGCCACCGTGAGGTGAGGAATAGGGCCACAGAGACGAGCGTATTAAGTTACGGTGAAACGCGGTAACCTCCATCCGGAGCAAAACCAAATAGGCAGATTTTGACGTTGCTCGCCGAGTCTGCGGGTAGGTTGCTTGAGCGTACGAGTAACCGTACGCCTAGAGGAATGACTGTCCACGACAGAACCCGGCTTATCGGCCAGCTTCACTTATTTATATAATTTTATTTGTCATATTTATTTGGCTAAAGTTTTAAGTTAGTTCCCTTCCCAATTCTATTACGACCCTCGATAGGCCTAAAAAGTTTACTAAGTTGTAAATTACCTGCAATTAAAGCGCTATCTCTTTTATTTACATAGCGTATTTCTATATACAAAGAAGTCTCCCTAAGTTTCTCCTTAAGTCTTTGTCACATAAACAGAAATTCAGTAATTTCTCTTGACTTGGCTATATTTTTTAATTACAGTGGGTATTAGTGGGAAAAAGTGGGAAAAACTATTGGATTGAGTCAAGTCGTAGGCTTGAAATTTTATTTAAAAAACAAGGGACAATATGTTTCGTGGGGTCACACAACTTAATCTTGATAATAAGGGAAGGCTTGCGATACCTACGAAATATCGGGAGGTCCTCATGGCTTTTTGTACGGGCCATCTAGTTCTTACTGTCGATCCAGCCAAATGTTTGTTGGTTTATCCTCAGCCTGCTTGGGAGCCAATAGAGCAGAAACTAAATAGCCTTTCTAGTTTTAATCCACAAACCCGTAGTTTGCAGCGGCTTCTCGTTGGTAATGCCAGTGATGTAGAGATGGATGGTTCTGGGAGAATTTTAGTGCCGCCTCCTTTGCGTCAATTTGCAGGATTAACTAAGAATGTGGTGTTGGTCGGACAGGGTGCAAAGCTTGAATTGTGGGAAGAAGAGAAATGGAACCAGCAGGTTGAGGATTCTCTGGCATTAAAAGATGGAATCATTCCGCCTGAACTTGATGGCTTCTCTTTGTGATGTTGTGGCGGTGACCTTAGATGCATGTCACGGTTTTGTTAGAGGAGGCGGTGGACTCGCTGGGGGTTAAACCAAGCGGAGTTTATATTGATGGGACTTTTGGTTTTGGTGGTCATAGTCGACTGATTTTAGAAAAATTGGATGAAAACGGTAGGCTAATTGCATTTGATAAAGATATGTCTGCAGTAACTACGGGGCAGACTATTAAAAATAAAAATTTTCATATTACACACAGTAGGTTTTCGCGAATAAAGCAGGAGCTAGAGAAGTTGGGTGTAAGTCAGGCAGATGGAATATTGCTGGACTTAGGGGTGTCATCACTACAACTTGAAGATACATCAAGAGGGTTTAGTTTTCGTTTAGATGGACCACTTGATATGCGTATGGATACGAGTCAGGGCCAGACTGCTACGGAATGGATTGCTTCAGTTTCTGAGAAGCGTTTAGGAGAGGTAATAAAAGATTATGGAGAAGAGCGATTTGCAAAACAAATTGCCAGAGAGGTTGTTGCAGCAAGATCGAAGCAGCCTATTACTACTACACTTCAGCTTGCTGAGATCGTGGCAAAGGTTGTACACCCAAACAAGAAAAACCATAACCCAGCGACACGAACTTTTCAGGCTATACGGATTTACCTCAATCAGGAGCTTGAAGAACTGTCGTTGACCTTACCGGAATGTATGGGGTTATTGAAAGAAGGCGGAAGACTTGTAGTTATTAGCTTTCACTCATTGGAGGACCGGGTAGTTAAGCGTTTTATAAGAGAGGCGGCATGTCCTGATAAATTGCCGTCTAGATTGCCAGTACGAGATGAAGAGGTACGGCGTCTTATTCGACCCAAACTACGTTTAGTTGGGAAAGCAATACGACCTAAAGAAAGCGAGCTAGTAGTTAATCCACGCGCTAGGAGCGCAGTAATGCGTGTAGCAGAGAGGGTAAATACAGATGACTTCTAGGAAAGAATTATTCTCAATCGTTTTATAGGGGAAAGTTAAAGTGACTAAATTTAATATTCTTCTTGCGCTGATCGTTATTGCCTGTGCACTAGGTGTCGTGACCTCACAACACGAGGCACGCAAGCTCTTTACAAAATTGGAAAAAGAGCAGGAAAAAGCTAGGAATTTAGCCGTAGAGTGGAATCGGTTATTGCTCGAACAAAGTGCTTGGGCAATGCGGGCACGTATTGAGAAGATTGCTACTAAGAATTTGTTAATGAGAGTCCCGGATGGGTCGAAAATTAGAATTATTTCTTTAATGGAACCTGATAATTCAATAGGTTCTGTGGATGAGAAAAAATTATGACTCACAATCTAGCGCCACATATAATCTTATCTGCGTGGCGCTCACGAGTATTGGTTATTCTTTTTTTGCTAAGCTTTCTTGGTTTAGTTGGGCGTTCAGCCTATTTACAGATAAGTCAAAATGAATTCTACAAGCAGAAAGGAGAGTCACGCTATAGCCGTATAGTCGAGATAAGTGCACATCGTGGAATGATTACTGACCGAAATGGTGAGCCTCTTGCAATTAGTACGCCGGTTGAATCGTTATGGGCAAATCCAGCTACCGTGAGTGCAACTTATAGCCAGTTAAAGAAACTGTCAGAACTGATCGAGGTAGATGTTACTGAAATTAGCCAAAAAATAGGCAACGTGAAACGAGACTTTGTTTATCTGAAACGGCATTTGGCACCGGAGATAACAGCCAAAGTAGTCGGGCTTAATATTCCCGGAATATTTTCTAATCAGGAGTTTCGCCGATATTATCCTTCAGGCAAAATAACGGCCCAAATGCTTGGATTTACTAATATAGATGATAAAGGGCAAGAAGGAATTGAATTAGGATGGCAAGACATTCTAGCTGGTAAATCTGGCAGCCGTCGTGTCATTAAGGACAGGAAAGGTCGTATTGTTGAAGGTATAGAAAGCATCCTTAAGTCTAAGCCTGGTAAAGATATAGCTTTATCTCTCGATAGCAAAATTCAATATCGTGCATACAGAGAATTGAAGCTTGCTATGGATACTCATAAAGCTAAGGCTGGAGGAATTGTCGTTCTAGATTCACAGACCGGAGAGGTACTAGCGTTAGTTAATTTGCCAACTTACAACCCAAATAATAGAACTGGAAGGAATGGTAGGAAGGCCAGAAATAGGGTGTTAACTGATATATTTGAACCTGGCTCAACGATGAAGCCATTTACAGTAGCATCGGCACTTGAAGCAGGAAAAATTAAGCCAGATACAGAATTTAATATAGCTCCCGGGACTATAACTATTGGTAGAAGAACAATCAGAGATGCACATGCTGTATCTATTGAGGAAGGTCTTGTAACCGTAGAACAAGTAATCCAGAGATCTAGTAATGTTGGTACTGTAAAAATTTCTAAGTTATTACCAGCACAAACAATGTGGGAAACTTTGAATAACTCGGGTTTTGGTACGTCTACCGGCTCGGGGTTTCCTGGCGAGGTTAAGGGGATGCTTCATCTCCCACCATGGCGCCCCATTAGGCAAGCAACAATGTCATATGGTCATGGGATTGCAGTGAATCTGCTGCAGCTGGCACGTGCTTATACTTTGTTTTCAGAAGAAGGGAAATTGAAGCCAGTATCTTTATTAAAAATTGATACGCCACCGGCTGGTGAGCAGGTAATTTCACGTAAAACAGCTCTTGCTGTGAGTAAAATGTTGGAGATGGTAGTGGCAAAGGGTGGAACAGCACCTCTTGCACAAATTGAGGGTTATCGGGTAGCAGGTAAGACTGGTACCACGCATAAGGTTAAAGCTGGTGGTGGTTATGAGAAGAAAAAGTATGTGGCCTCATTTGTAGGTTATGCACCGGCTTCGAATCCGCGCCTTATTATTGCGGTGATGCTTGATGAGCCTTCAGCCGGAAAACATTACGGAGGTCAAGTGGCCGCACCTGTTTTTAGCCGGGTTATGGCTGACTCATTAAGAAATTTGAGTGTGCCTCATGATGCCCCTATTAATAAAACAGTTCTGTCACCGGTAATGCCAGGATTAAAAGGTGATGTATGAATCCGGAAGCTAAAGATAAGCTAGAAGAAAGTTTTGACCCAAGTTTGCTCAATAGTCTGGGTATTGATGTTGAGAATATTGCTACTGATAGTCGTATGGTTAAACCAGGGGATACATTCTTAGCTTATGTTGGAGAAAAAATTGATGCGCGCAAATTTATTCCGCAGGCAATTGAAGCCGGTGCAAATGCAGTCTTATGGGAGCGTAACGGCTTTGTATGGAATTCAAAGTGGGGCAACATACCTAATTTACCGGTATCAAAATTGCGCGCTAAGGTTGGCGCAATCGCTAGTCACGTATATGGAAATCCGTCAGGAGAATTACGATTAATTGGTGTTACCGGCACAAATGGCAAAACATCATGTGTCCAATGGATAGCTCAGGCGCTTACAAAATTTGATATAAAAACTGCTTCAATAGGCACATTGGGGGATGGTTTTGCTGATGAGCTCCGGCCCGCTGTCAATACAACGCCAGACCCAGTTCTATTGCAGCAAAGAATGGCTAGTTTTTTGAAACATGGTGCCCAGTGTGTGGTAATGGAAGTGTCGTCTCACGGCATAGAGCAGGGCAGAATAAATGGTTCTACATTATCAGTAGCATTATTTACAAATTTATCACACGATCATTTGGATTATCACGGAAATATGCAGGCATATGCTGCTACTAAAGCACGATTATTTCATTGGGCCGGACTTAAATACGCAGTTCTGAATTTTGATGATGTATTTAGTGTCGAATTGACAAAACAGCTTACCGGTAGAGCTACACATATTATCGGGTATGGGTTTGAAGAGCTGGGAATAGAGCGTGATCTAAAATTATTCAAGATGGTTCATGGGCGGAATCTTAGAGTAAGTAGTCAGGGGCTAGAATTTGATGTTGTATTTGAGGGTGAGCGTATAAAAGTTAAAACAGCATTAATTGGAGAGTTTAATGCATCTAATTTACTCGCGGTCCTTTCCACTTTATTAGCATGTGGCCTCAGCTTAAGCGATGCAGCAAAGTCCTTGCAAGAAATACAGCCAATACCTGGCAGGATGGAAAAATTCGGTGGCGGTAATTTGCCATTAGTAGTTATAGACTTTGCTCACACCCCAGAAGCTTTAGAAAAAACATTAATAGCACTTCGTGAGGTAATTAATAGCGTTAAAGATATTTCAAAGATCAAAAATAAGAAATCAAAGCTAGTTTGTATCTTCGGTTGTGGAGGCGATCGTGACCAAGATAAACGGGCGCTTATGGGGAAAATAGCGACAGAATTATCTGATGAGACCATTATTACTAGTGATAATCCACGTAATGAAGACCCTTGTTCCATTATTAATGAAATAGTATCAGGTGCAGATATTAATTATCTTGTTCAGGAAAACAGGGAGGCAGCTATTCGTCGAGGATTATATGGTGCTCATAAGGGAGACATTGTTTTAATTGCAGGGAAAGGGCATGAGGTATATCAGGAAATAGGGGTAAAAAGGTTTCCTTTTAGTGATGCGAAGGTGGTGCGATTAATCCTGAAGGAATTAAGGAGCAAAGTGCAAGGGCCTCAAGAATGATGATGGCGCAAGCAGCGGCCCGTATGTTAGATGCAGAGTGGTGTGGCGAGGATGTGCTCTTTACCGGAGTAAGTACTGATAGCCGTAGCGTGAAAAGCGGTGATTTATTTATAGCTCTGAGTGGAAAGAACTTTGATGGGTACAAATTTGTTTCTCAAGCAAAGGATAGGGGTGCTGTAGCTGCAATGGTGAATCAAGGCTCAGTCATCAAAGAGAATACGGATTCAAAAATCCCCATGATAGTTGTGAAAGACACCTTGCTAGAGTTAGGGCGGCTAGCAGCATATTGGCGAGGGTGTTTTGATATACCACTGATTGCAGTAACAGGTAGTAATGGAAAAACAACAGTAAAAGAAATGATCGCATCGATATTATTTCAGTTGGTTGGAAAAGATAGCAACGAGGTGTTGGCAACCACTGGCAACCTCAATAATGATATTGGTGTTCCGAAAATGTTGCTGCAATTATGTAAGCAGCATAAATATGCGGTGATAGAAATGGGTATGAATCACTTAGGTGAAATTTCTTATTTGACCGGTCTAGCAAGGCCTACTGTTGCATTGATAACAAATGCAGGTGCTGCACATATTGAAGGGACCGGTTCTGTAGAGGCAGTGGCAAGTGCTAAGGGTGAAATTTTTGAGGGACTAGACGAGCTAGGCACAGCTGTCATTAATGCGGATGATCTAAATACGCAGCTATGGCATAAGCTTGCTGGTAGTAGGTCAGTAATTGAATTCGGGCTAAGTAAGGAAGTAAAAGTGAGCGGGTCCTATCAATTAAATTTGGCCGATACCAGAATGAAATTGAGGCTTCCTGATGGAGCTATAGAAATGAAGTTGAGGGTTCCGGGAAAACATAATGTATATAACGCTCTTGCAGCAGCAGCAGCATCAACTGCGATAGGTATAAGTAAGGAAAATATTGCATCTGGATTGGAATTATTTGGCGGGGTGGATGGCCGGTTACAGTTAAAAAAATGTCAGCATGGTGCAATGATGATAGATGATAGTTATAACGCTAATCCAGAATCAGTACGAGCCGCAATATCAGTATTAGCAAGCACTCTTGGGAAAAAGATCCTGATTCTTGGGGATATGGGAGAGCTTGGTGATAATGCTGTAGATTTCCATGAGTGTATTGGCGAAGAAGCTCGTCTTATTGGTATAGACAGGCTGTTTGCTCTGGGTGAATTAAGCGCTCATTCTGTGAAAAAATTTGGTACTGGGGCACAGCACTTTAAAAATATTGAAGATCTTATGGCTGTAGTGGAGTCAGCATTGGCTCCCAATGTGACGTTGTTGATAAAAGGGTCTCGTTTTATGCAAATGGACCGGATAGTTAGAAAATTTGAATTGGAGGCATTCGATATTTAGAGGCTAAGTACTTGGAATAAGCTAATTATTTTATTAATTTATCAAAGGGGGATTGTTATGAAATTCGAAGTACTAGAGGCAGAAGATCAAGCGGCGGTTATAAAAGTTATAGGTGTCGGTGGTTGCGGCGGCAATGCAGTGGATCACATGATTCAGAACGGTGTAGAAGGTGTCGAGTTTATTTGCGCTAATACTGATGCACAGGCGCTCAAGCGCAATCAGGCTCGCACTTTATTGCAGTTAGGGACCAATATTACTAAGGGACTAGGAGCTGGCGCAAACCCTGATATTGGGCGTGCAGCTGGAATGGAAGATCGTGAGCGTATCTCTGAGTTAATTGAAGGTGCAGATATGTTATTTATTACTGCAGGCATGGGAGGTGGAACCGGAACTGGCGCAGCACCAGTAGTAGCAGAGATAGCAAAGGAAATGGGAATTCTAACTGTGGCGGTTGTGACAAAGCCATTTTTATTTGAGGGCACACGTTTAAAATCGGCAGAATCTGGAATGAAGGAATTATCAAACCATGTTGATTCATTAATCGTGATTCCAAATGACAAGTTAATGGCAGTACTGGGTGACGATGTCACTATGGACGATGCTTTTAAGGCAGCAAATAATGTACTTTATGGTGCGGTTGCGGGAATAGCAGAGGTAATCAACTGTCCGGGTCTTATAAATGTAGATTTTGCAGACGTAAAGACTGTAATGTCAGAAGCTGGCATGGCTATGATGGGGTCTGCATCTGCAACAGGGGTTGATCGTGCACGTTTATCGGCCGAACAGGCAGTTGCAAGCCCTTTGCTGGAGGATGTAAATCTTTCTGGAGCACGTGGTGTGTTAGTAAACATTACTGCTAGTTCAGGACTAAAAATGCGTGAGATTCATGAAGTAATGAACACAGTTAAGGATTTTACTGCTGAAGATGCTACCGTTATTATGGGTACAGTGATAGAAGAGAATATGCAGAATGATCTGCGTGTTACGGTTGTGGCAACGGGACTTGGTGAATTAGGAAATGGCGCTCAGGCTAAACCACCACTAGCTATTATTAATTCCCGAACTGGAACTGATGACGCTACACCAACAGATGGAATCGATTGGACAAATATTGATATTCCTGCTGTTACCCGTCGAAATGGCAGACGTGAAGCGGTACAAGCGATGCAGCAATCCGGTGTAGATGAACTAGAGATTCCTGCGTTTTTAAGGAAACAGGCAGATTAATCCTTGTATGATTCAGTCAGATAAATTTTATATATAAAGGGTAGTCTCAGTTGCAGCTAATCTTTAAATAGATGTAAGTTAAATGGTTATTTGTAAAAAGAGTATAAATTATTAAAACTGAGATTAGAAAGTAAGGGGAAAGAGCCCTGTTAGGCTAGATATGCTATTAGAACTCACGCAATGGTTGGCGATCGATATCCGAACGTTTAATGTATTTAACTATATTACATTAAGAACGGTATTGGCGGCACTGACATCTCTAATGATCTCATTTATCGTTGGCCCGATCATGATACGTAAGCTAACTGCGTATAAAATTTGCCAAGCGGTTCGTGATGATGGCCCACAAACACACCTTATTAAGGCTGGCACCCCGACTATGGGTGGTGCATTGATATTGGTGTCTGTTGCAATTAGTACATTATTGTGGGCAGATCTAGGTAATCACTATATATGGGTAGTCCTACTAACAACATTAGGTTTTGGTGTAATTGGTTGGATAGATGATTATCGGAAGGTGGTATATAACAATCCAAAAGGACTCTCTGCTAGCGTTAAATTTTTCTGGCAATCTTTAATTGCAATTACTGTTGCATCTTATCTAGTTCTTACTGCAGATTCTCCAGCACAAACCAGTATGATAGTGCCCTTCTTTAAGCAAATTGTAATACCGTTGGGGGTAGTCGGGTTTGTAGCGCTGTCTTATTTTGTCATAGTTGGTACCAGTAATGCAGTAAATTTAACTGATGGCCTTGATGGGCTGGCTATCATGCCAACGGTGATGATTAGTAGCGGATTGGCGATCTTTGCCTATGTAGCCGGCCATTCAGTTTTTGCAAAATATCTAGGTATTCCTTACATTCCTCATGCAGGTGAGCTAGCCGTATTTTGTGGCGCATTGGCAGGCTCAGGACTTGCTTTCTTATGGTTTAACGCTTATCCAGCCGAGGTGTTTATGGGCGATGTTGGTGCCCTAGCACTTGGTGCTGCACTTGGTGTGGTTGCTGTAATTATACGTCAGGAAATAATACTTCTTATTATGGGAGGTATATTTGTAGTAGAAACCTTATCAGTAATATTGCAGGTAACCTCATTCAAATTAACAGGTAAACGTATCTTACGTATGGCGCCGCTGCATCATCATTTTGAATTAAAAGGGTGGAAGGAAAATCAAGTAGTAGTTCGGTTCTGGATTATAACTATGATGTTAGTACTACTTGGATTAGCTACTTTAAAATTGAGATGAATTTATATGGAAAAAAAATTCTAGTGCTTGGAATGGGAGAAACTGGATTATCCATAGTAAAGTGGTTATCGCGCATAGGTTCAGATATTCGTGTGGCTGATAATCGTATTGTGCCACCAAATCTTAGTGCGCTGGAGCAAATAATTCCTGCAGATCAGATATTCACAGGTCCTTTCTTGGCTAAAATTTTTAAGGGGATAGACCTTATTGCTATCAGCCCAGGTATCTCGAGAACAATCCCGCTAATTAATCAGGTGATTAAACGTGGGGTCCCTGTTGTTGGGGACATTGAATTATTTTCTTTGGCTCTTAATCAATGTGATGTCTCAAAGCCAAAGATTATAGCGATTACTGGCTCTAACGGGAAAACAACTGTGTCAGCTATGGTTGGTTCAATGTTAAGAGAGGCGGGATGGGACACGGAAGTGGCTGGGAATATAGGCCCGGCTGTATTAGATAAACTTATGCAGAGGGTTGATTCTGGGGAGCTACCTCAATCATGGGTTTTAGAGATCTCAAGTTTTCAGTTGGAATCTACACAAAGCTTTAATCCTGATGCAGCTGTGGTTCTGAATCTGAGTGAAGACCATCTTGATCGCTATGTGGGCATGGATGATTACGCTGCTATTAAGGCGAAAATATTCTCAGGGAGAATTGATGACGGAAACATGGTACAGATATTAAATCGTGACGATCCTATTGTCAGTGCTATGGCATTAGATAGTAAGAAGCAAATAACTTTTGGTATGGATGCCCCGGCCAATGAAAATGATTTCGGTTTGCTGGTAGATGATGAATCTTGGCTTGCACAAGGTAATAATCGGTTAATAAAGACTAGTGAGCTTGGTGTTTCTGGTTCACATAATGTGGCTAATGCTTTAGCTGCCTTGGCTTTATGTCATGCTGTGGGAGTAGCGTATAGCCCACTACTCAATGCCTTACGCAAATTTGGTGGATTACCTCATCGTATGGAGAAAGTTGCAACGCTCAATGGCATTGCATTCTACGATGATTCCAAGGGTACGAATGTAGGCGCAACAGTTGCAGCGCTTAATAGCCTTGCTCAAGAAAAGGTATTGATTATAGGTGGTGATGGAAAGCAACAGAATTTCTCTCCATTGAAAGATGCTGTTTCAAAACATGTTAGGGCAGTGGTTTTGATTGGTAAGGATGCAGGAAAAATTGCAGCCGCAATGGATGGGTGCGGTGTGCCAATGCATAGTGCGGTGACAATGGAAGATGCAGTACAAAGAAGTTTCATTTTAGCAAGGATGGGAGATGCTGTGTTGATGTCTCCTGCTTGTGCAAGCACTGATATGTTTAGGAATTATGTGCATCGTTCTGAAATCTTTGTTTCAGCAATTAAGAATTTAGAGTTAAAAACATTAGCTGCAGAAAGAGTCACACACTAGATAGTTTTTGGATAACTATTAATGATTTATCAAGCTAGCATCAGTAACGAGAAAGGTATATCTGATTTTGATCCGGGTCTGATTTGGTCTGCAATATTTTTGCTGAGTTTGGGTCTAATTATGGTCTATTCAGCCTCTATTTCTATAGCTGAGACGAGTCGTGGAGATGGTTATGCGGCATACTTTCTTGTTCGTCAAGGAATCTATTTATTAATAGGATTATTTATTGGTTTAATTGCATTTCAAATACCAATGAGATTATGGCAGAAATACTCGCTTTATCCATTTTTGATAGGTATGACATTGCTCGTACTAGTATTGATTCCTGGTATAGGGAACGAAGTGAATGGCAGCAGACGCTGGTTATCATTATTTGTTGTAAATCTGCAGCCTTCTGAATTTATGAAACTATTTATAGTGATGTACGTTGCTAGTTATACGATTAAAAGAGCTGCATATCTAGACCATTTTAGAAGGGGGTTCCTTCCCATCTTTATGATAATGGTGATGCTAGGAATCTTGCTGCTTAAGGAGCCAGATTTAGGAGCATTTGTTGTTATTACCGTTATTGTAATGGCGATTTTATTTCTGGGCGGAATGAATCTAAAAATTTTTGGCGGAGTTATCGGGGTACTGCTTGTGTCTGTGTTGACGTTAATCTGGCTTGAACCTTACCGCCTGCAACGAATTATCTCAACCTGGAAGCCATTTGATGATGAATTCGGAAAAGGGTATCAGTTATCTCACTCTTTGATGGCATTTGGGCGAGGTGGATGGGAAGGTGTCGGACTAGGTGGAAGTGTAGAGAAGCTATCCTATCTGCCAGAAGCGCATACAGATTTCCTTCTTGCGGTAATAGCAGAGGAGCTTGGTTTCATAGGAGTAATGGTTGTAGTAATCTTATTTGCATGGTTAGTGATACGTGCCTTCGTGATAGGTCGTCAAGCTGCGACACGAGAACGCTTTTTCCCTGCACTAGTAGCTCAGGGTATTGGGGTGTGGATAGGAATACAAGCTTTCATCAACATGGGTGTAAATATGGGTATTCTGCCAACGAAAGGATTGACTCTTCCGCTAATGAGTTTTGGTGGTAGCGGCATTGTTGCAAATTGTATTGCACTGGCAATTCTATCAAGAATTGACTGGGAAAATCGTCAATTAATGAAAGGGTACAAGATATGAATAAAGGCTGTTGCCACAAAATAGCTCCAGGAGTTTCAGGTTGACACGTACTATTTTAATTATGGCCGGAGGCACTGGGGGGCATATTTTCCCTGCGCTGGCAGTGGCAGATTATTTGAAGAAAGCTGGTTGGCGGATAGTTTGGCTAGGGACAAAAGGTGGGATGGAGGAGTCATTGATTGTACAAAAAGGGTACGATATTAAGTGTATTGATTTTTCCGGTTTGCGTGGAAAAAATTTAATAGTCTGGTTTACCCTTCCATTAAGGCTGGTGTTAGCATTCTGGCAAAGTGCAAAGTTGTTATTTCAGTTACGTCCAGATGTAGTATTAGGTATGGGTGGTTACCCCTCTTTTCCAGGGGGTATTATGGCCGCATTGCTAAATAAACCATTACTAATTCATGAGCAGAATTCAATACCTGGTCTTACAAATAAGATATTAGTTAAGTTTGCAGATAAAATTCTAATAGGCTTTCCTCATGCAATTAAAGATAAGAAGAAGGTGGTGTTCTCTGGTAACCCAGTACGCAATGAAATAAGTAAACTAGATGCCCCTGAGCATCGGTATGAAGGGCGAAGTGGAAATTTAAAATTACTAATAATAGGAGGCAGCCTTGGTGCAAAAGTATTAAACACTATCGTGCCACAGGCGCTGAAATTGATCCCAGATAGCATTCGTCCATTAGTAGTTCATCAGGCTGGAGAGAAGCATCTTGAAAGTTTAAATAAGAACTATGTAGAAGCTGGCGTAGAGGGTGAGCTAGTAGTTTTTATTGAAGAGATGGCAGTTAAATACTCTGAATGTGATTTAGTTATATGTCGTGCTGGGGCTCTTACTGTTGCAGAGCTTTCCTCTGCGGGCATAGCAAGTATTCTTGTTCCTTTCCCTTATGCCGTAGATGATCATCAGACATATAATGCAAACTTTCTAAGTAATAATGATGCTGCAGTGTTACTGCCGGAGAATGAACTAACTCCAGACAGTTTGGCGAATCTATTATTGGAATTAACTCGAGAGAGGTTATTGGGAATGGCAATTAAGGCACGTGAATTAGCAAAACCTAATGCAACTAGAATTGTGGCAGAAGAATGTATGGATATAATTAAATAATGAATAATAAGGTTATTTTTTTTCAGTCTTTGAATCCTTTTCAACATCTTGTAAAGATAAAAGATGAAACACAAAGTTAAACATATTCACTTTGTTGGAATTGGTGGGTCGGGAATGAGTGGAATAGCCGAAGTACTATTAAATCTGGACTATAAGATAAGTGGGTCAGATTTATCAGATAGTACGACTACAAAACGGTTAAGCAGTTTAGGCGCAACTGTTTATATTGGTCATGCAGGGCATTATATTGAATCAGCAGACGCAGTAGTTACCTCTAGCGTAATAAAATCAGATAACCCGGAAGTACTTGCAGCACGTGCAAATAATATTCCTGTGGTTCCACGGGCAATAATGCTGGCTGAACTATTGAAACTACGCCAGGGTATTGGTGTTGCAGGAACCCATGGTAAGACTACCACTACAAGTTTAATTGCCAGCGTCCTTGCCCAAGCTGGAATGGACCCTACTTTCATTATTGGCGGAAAGCTTGAAGCTGCAGGCTCTCATGCAAAATTAGGAAGTGGTGAGTTTATAGTGGTAGAGGCAGATGAATCCGATGCTTCATTTCTATATCTACAGCCTGTGCTAGCAGTAGTAACTAATATAGATGCTGATCATATGGAAACCTATGATCATAATTTTAGTAAGCTTAAAAAGGCATTCGTAGATTTTCTAC
Organism: Nitrosomonadaceae bacterium; assembly: GCA_014237605.1. Lineage (GTDB taxonomy): Bacteria > Pseudomonadota > Gammaproteobacteria > Burkholderiales > Nitrosomonadaceae > BJGV01. The sequence goes on from JAAZZR010000003.1 coordinate 32,250, forward strand.
AACATCTCCCATTTTATGGAATGGCCGTGTTATGTGTTGATGATCCAAACGTACGTGAAATTATTCCTGCCATTACTAAGCCTATAACTACTTATGGCTTGTCGGATACAGCACAAATTAGAGCTACAAACATCAGTCATTGTAAGGGACAAATGCACTTTACTGCTTTGATTGGAGTTAATGAGGATTCTCGTAAGCTTGATATCAAACTTAATTTGCCGGGCTTACACAATGTACAAAATGCACTTGCTGCAATTGCAGTAGGCAATGAACTAGGGGTCTCGGATACCTCAATAATTAAAGCATTAAATAAATTTAAAGGTGTGGGGAGACGTTTTCAACGTTGTGGGGATATTGAATTATCTGGAAGAAATAAGAATGTAAATTTCACTCTTGTTGATGATTATGGTCATCACCCAGTAGAGATCGCGGCCACAATTAGTGCTGTACGAGGCGCATTTCCTAGCCGTCGTCTCATAGTTGTATTTCAGCCACACCGTTATACCCGTACGAGAGATGTATTTGAGGACTTTGTAAAAGTTCTCTCGACATCAGACGTGTTGCTGTTAACTGAAGTTTACTCAGCAGGGGAAACACCAATTGTTGCAGCTGACGGGAAGTCACTTGTGAGGGCAATTAGAGTACAGGGAAAAGTGGAACCAATTTTTATTGAAACTGTAGAGGATCTACCCGCAGCTATTTTTAATGTTATCGAGAATGAGGATGTAGTTTTAGTTATGGGAGCAGGTTCTGTGGGTAGCGTGGCACAAAATCTTATGAATTTTTCATGCGAATGATAAATGGATATGTCAGAAACAGTTAAATTAAATCATACTCAATCCTTGCCTTTTAAGATGGGGATGAAAGCAGCCCTGCGTGGGGAGGTGCGTATGAATGAATCAATGAAAAAATATACTTCATGGCGTGCAGGGGGTCAGGCAGATCGAATCTATATCCCAGCTGATTTAGCTGACTTATCTCAGTTTCTGCTTAGTATACCTAAGCGCGAGACAGTGCATGTTGTTGGCTTAGGTAGCAACCTTTTAGTACGCGATGGCGGATTACGTGGAACGGTAATATTGCCCCATGGAAAGTTAAATAATATTCAGCTGGAACAGCATAGTGATGAGGAAGGACTGATTTATGTTGAGGCGGGTGTGACTTGTGCAAAAGTCGCACGATTTTCTGCATTAAATAACTTAGCTGGGGCTGAATTTTTAGCTGGAATACCTGGTACTGTTGGAGGGGCCCTGGCAATGAATGCAGGTTGTTATGGTTTGGAAACATGGGGAATTATTGAGGGTGTAAAGACACTTAATCGTTCAGGCAGCTTGAAAGACCGAGACTCAAAAGAATATAAAACTAGCTATCGACAGGTTAATTTAAAATCAGATATTGGGTTGCCTGTGGACTCCTCTAGTGAGGAATGGTTTGTAGGTGCGTGGATCAGATTGAAGAAAGGAACTGATGTAACATCTAGAAAAAAGATTAAAGAATTACTCTCTAGGCGCATTAACAGTCAACCATTGAATTTGCCCAGTGCTGGTTCAGTATTTCGTAATCCACCTGGAGATTATGCCGCCAGATTAATTGAATCATGTGGATTAAAGGGGTTTAGTATTGGCGGGGCTATGGTTTCAATTAAACATGCAAATTTTATTGTTAATACAGGTAATGCCATGGCAGGAGATATTGAGGCTGTAATTGCAGAGATAAGTAAGAAAGTAAAGAGAAAGACAGGTATTAAATTGGCACAAGAAATTAGGATCATAGGAGAGGCTAAGTGAGTTTTTATGAGTTCAAGTTATTTTTACGGATAGTGAGCTGTGAGTATAAATAGCTTTGGAAAAGTTGCAGTTCTGCTCGGAGGCCGTTCTAACGAGCGTGAAATTTCACTCCAGAGTGGCCGTGCTGTACTTGAAGCACTAAAACGAAGAGGGGTTGATGCACATCCATTTGATCCGGCTAACGAGCCGATAGAGGATCTTTTAAGGAAGAAATTTAATATAGCGTATATAGCCCTTCATGGACGCTATGGTGAGGATGGAACTATACAAGGCGGACTGGAACTTATGGGTTTGCCCTACACGGGTAGTGGCGTGTTGGCAAGTGCGATTGCTATAGATAAATGGAGGACTAAATTGTTATGGCAATCAATAGGTATCAATACTCCTCGCTATATGATGCTTAATGCAGAAAGCAACTTAGATATAGTAATAAAGGAACTGGGGCTGCCGCTGATTATTAAGCCATCCCGAGAAGGATCAACAATTGGTTTATGTAAAGTAACTTCGGCAGAAGGTTTGCGAGATGCATATCAAGCAGCAGCAAAACATGATCAGGCAGTTTTGGCTGAGCAGTTTATAGAAGGCATGGAGTTAACCGCTGCAATTCTTGGGGATACTCCGCTACCTCTAGTGCGAATTGAGGTATCAGGTGAACTGTATGATTATGAAGCCAAATATCTTTCTCTTGATACGGGATATTTTTGTCCAAGCGGCCTGCCTCCTGAGCTGGAAAAAATAATACAGGCTCAAGCTTTACAGGCGCATATGATTCTGGGGTGTGATGGCTGGGGGAGAATAGATCTAATACTAGATAGCTCTGATAAACCTTATTTTCTTGAGACTAATACATCACCAGGTATGACTAGCCATAGTCTTGTACCAATGGCAGCAAAAACTGCAGGAATATCATTTGATGATCTTGTAATAAAGATACTGGAATTAGCGCATGTGGGATAACTATCGGTTACTAAATATATTAGCAAGTGGTCTCTTCACACTTGTTGTATTAACTGCTGCTGCTGCCATTAGCCCTTCAGTAATAAATTTGCCAGTATTTGCACTAAAGGAGATAAATATTACCGGAACTAATAAAACTGATGGAAGGTTAAAATATATAACCAGAGAACAAATTAGAAGTCTTGTAAGTAGCAAGATAGATGGAAGTTTTTTTACGGTAGAACTGGACGCGATAGGAAACGCATTTGAAAAACTACCTTGGGTTCGTGCTGTAAGTGTACGTCGGAATTGGCCACACGGTCTAGAGATAGAGTTAGAAGAGCAGGTGGTACTTGCAAGGCGAGAAAATCTAGAGCTTGTGAATATTTATGGAGAAGTATTTACAGCTAAGACTGACAAACGACTGCCACAGTTTACTGGGCCAGTAGAAGGTTCGTATGAAGTATCACAGAAGTATGTGACTTTTCAAAAGCTATTGCAGCCGCTTCAGAAAAGAATCGCTCAGATAAATTTTTCTCCGCGCCAAGCTTGGCGCATACATATGGAAAATGGAGTTGTGTTGGAATTAGGACGAGAGAAAATTGAGGCTAGATTAGGGGTTTATGTGTCTGCATATGATCATATAGTTTCACAGTTTAAAGAGAAGATTACATATGTAGATTTACGCTATCCAAATGGATTCTCTGTACGCGTAATAGATTCAGCTCAGAAAAAGATTCATGATCAGATTTTTAAGAAAGTCGGGTAATGAGAATTAGGACTCATAAAATAAAATGAATAAAGCAAGTGCAAATAAAAATTTAATCGTTGGCCTCGACATCGGGACTTCAAAAGTTGTTGTCATTGCTGCCGAAGTTACTTCTGATGGTACGTTTGAAATTATTGGCATGGGGAGCCATCCCTCTAGTGGTCTGAAAAAGGGTGTAGTAGCTAATATTGAAACTACAGTCAATGCAATTCAACGTGCACTAGAGGAAGTTGAATTAATGGCAAATTGTAAAATACATGATGTATATACAGGCGTAGCCGGGAATCATATTAAGAGTTTTAATTCTCATGGAATGGTGGCGATTAAAGACAGGGAAGTATCAGAGTTAGATGTTGAACGTGTAATGGAAACTGCTAAGGCAGTGAATATCCCTGCAAACCAACAGGTTCTACATATTCTCAATCAGGAATTTATTATCGATGGTCAGGAGGATGTGCGCGAGCCAATCGGTATGAATGGAATACGACTTGAGGTAAAAGTTCATATTGTTACAGGTTCTATTTCAGCTGTACAAAATATTATGAAATGTGTTCTTCGTTGCGGACTAGAGGTAGGAGATGTTGTATTACAACCACTTGCATCATCAATGGCAGTTTTGTCTGAAGATGAAAAAGATCTAGGTGTATGTTTAGTGGATATTGGCGGGGGTACCACTGATATTGCCGTATTTAATCAAGGAGCAATCCGTCATACAGCAGTAATTCCAATTGCTGGAGATCAGGTAACAAATGACATTGCAATGGCACTACGTACCCCTACAAAGGATGCGGAAGATATTAAATGCCGTTACGGTTGTGCTCTAAAAGGAATGGCAGATAGTCGAGAAATGATAGAAGTTTTGGGTGTAGGTGAACGTGGCACACGTCAGCTATCTAGGCAAACGCTTGCAGAGGTAATTGAGCCTAGAGTAGAAGAACTTTATTTACTTGTACAGAAAGAACTACGTCGTAGCGGTTTTGAAGAACTTCTTTCTTCCGGAATAGTTATTACAGGCGGTAGTAGTTCTTTATTGGGTATGGTTGAACTAGGGGAAGAAATTTTTCATATGCCAGTCAGATTGGGACTTCCACTTTATCGTGGAAGCTTAGCGGAGGTAGTACGTACTCCAAGATTCTCTACTGGTGTTGGACTAATTATTGCTGGTATTGAGCAGAATCGGCACCATCATAAAGCCAGGTTGCAGGGGAATTCATTTAAGCTTATTCTTGAACGAATAGGAAACTGGTTTCAGAGGAATTTTTAGAGATAACCATAGGGGCTGGATCATTTTATTTGGCAATACAATAGTATTATATTAAATATAGTACTATTATTTCTTTGTGCTAAGTTCAGTAATGCCTCCCATATAAGGGCGCAGAACTTTAGGTATAGAGATACTACCATCAGAATTTTGGTAGTTCTCTAAGATTGCTACTAAACACCGCCCTACTGCTAGACCTGATCCATTAAGAGTATGTAACAGTTCTGTTTTCCCACTTTCATTACGAAAGCGAGCTTTCATACGCCGAGCCTGAAATGCCTCGCAGTTGCTACAAGAAGAAATCTCCCTATAAGTATTCTGTGCTGGTAGCCAGACCTCAATATCGTAGGTCTTAGCTGCGGCAAAACCCATATCTTTAGAAGATAATAATACCACTCGGTAAGGTAATTCTAATTTTTGTAAAATCTTTTCAGCATGGCCAATCAGTTGCTCTAGCGCTTCATAAGATTTCTTAGGATGAACAAGCTGCACAAGTTCCACCTTCTCAAATTGATGCTGGCGAATCAGGCCACGCGTATCTTTTCCGTAGCTTCCTGCTTCAGAACGAAAACATGGGGTGAGCGCTGTAAGCTTGACTGGTAGAGAGTCCAAAGAAAAAATTTCATTACGTGCAGAGTTAATTAACGGGACTTCTGCAGTAGGGATTAAATAAAAACTCTCTTCTTGTGACCCTTTCTCATTTTTATTTTCTACACTGTCATTTTTTTTCTGATCTATTCTAAAAAGATCTTCTTCAAATTTGGGCAATTGACCAGTTCCATACAGGCTATCTGCATTTACCAGATATGGCACATAAGTTTCGGTATAACCATGCTCCTGAGTATGTGTATCCAACATAAACTGACCCAGTGCTCGATGCAGCCGGGCAAGTCCATCAATCATCAAGCTGAAACGTGCACCGCTAATTTTTGTTGCAGTGCTAAAGTCCAATAATCCCAGATCCTCACCAATACTCACATGATCTTTTATTGGGAAATTTAATGGGGTAGATATTTTTTTTAGTTCCCAGTTGCGTACTTCCTTATTTTTATTTCCGGTTGGAACAGTGCTGTGTGGAAGATTTGGTATCTGCTCTAGGAATACCTGTAATTCATACTCAATTATATCTAGTCTGGCTTTGATTTCGCTAAGTTCTTTATGTACCCCCTTCATTTTACTCTTTAAAGACTTAGCTTCTTCCTGTCCATTTTTATCCCCCGCCATACTAAGCTGACCAATTTTTCGTGAAATCTTATTTCTTGTTTCTTCTAGGCTTTGTGTTTCAGTACGTATAAGTCCACGCTCATTAATTAATTCTTCAAAGTATTTTTTCTCTAATGAGAATCCACGCGCATCAAGTTTTTTGGCCGTATCATCTAGAGTAGTGCGTAACAAATTGGTATCTAACATGGAGGTGTTTCCTAAATATAAATCATTCTAATTTTTTACTTTGAATAAGTACTTTCTTATTAACATAAATTTCTTTTTATTTTATTGCCTTCTTATCTAGTTTTCGTAAATGCGCTAATTTATCAGAAATCTTCTCTTCAAATCCGCGAGAAGTAGGCATATACAATGTTACGTCTGGCATATTTGCAGGAAAATAATTTTCTCCCGCAGAGTAGGCCTCTGTTTCATCATGAGCATAGCGGTATTCAGATCCAATATTTAATTTCTTCATCAGATCAGTTGGCGCATTCCGTAAATGGTTAGGTACTGGATATGACTTATTATCGCTTATAAGAGCCAGAGCTTTATTATACGCGAGGTAAGTAGCGTTGCTCTTAGGCGCACAAGCTAAATATAATATCGCCTGTGCAAGAGCAAGCTCTCCTTCTGGGCTTCCGAGTCGTTCGTATACCTCATAGGAATTTAATGCTATTTGTAAGGCACGAGGATCAGCAAGTCCGATATCTTCAGTTGCTATACGAATTAATCTCCGACCTATGTATAGCGGGTCAGCTCCACCATCAAGCATACGGCACATCCAGTAAAGTGCAGCATCTGGATCAGATCCGCGCGTAGATTTATGCAGTGCAGAAATTTGGTCATAAAATTGATCTCCCCTTTTATCAAAATTGTGCGAAGCATGGGTAAGCATATTACGAACATAGTCTGCATTAATATTTACAATATTCTCAGTCTCAGCTGCAGTTTTTGTTTGCTCCAGTAAATTTAGTAAACGTCTGGCATCTCCATCAGCAAATCCTATTAGTAGACACTTGGCATCATTAGAAAAATTTAATCCTCTTAAGGAAAATTTCACTGCCTTATTAAATAAAGTACTAAGATGATTTTCTGATAGAGCCTTAAGTACGTAAACATGAGCACGTGATAAAAGTGCGCTATTAACTTCAAATGAAGGGTTCTCAGTAGTGGCGCCAACAAATGTTACAAGCCCTTTTTCAACGTATGGTAAGAATGCATCTTGCTGAAACTTATTGAAGCGATGCACTTCATCTACAAATAGAATAGTGTGTCGGTTCGATTGTTGCAACGTCATCTGAGCTAATTCAATTGCATCACGAATATCTTTAACTCCTGATAGTACTGCTGATAATGCTATGAAATTAGCATCAAATTTGAGTGCCATTAATTTTGCTAGTGTAGTTTTGCCAGTTCCAGGAGGCCCCCATAGGATCATTGAATGTGGCTTCCCAGATTTAAATGCAATATGCAGCGGCTTGCCTGGACCAAGTAAATGATCCTGACCAACTACCTCTTCCGTTGTTTTGGGGCGTAATTGTTCTGCTAAAGGGGTGAAAATATTTTGTGTTTCGAACAAATCAGTCACTAATGACATCCGAATTTTTGGGTGGAGTAAATTTGAATAATTCTGGTTTTAGATAGGGGTTTTTTTCCATACTTGAGAAGATGATAACTGTTGTCTGGCCGAAACTATCATGCAAGACAACTTTCTTTAGGGAGCCTGTTTGCGTAAATCCAAGCCGTACCGATTCGAAGGAGCCCTCTTTTATTTTAGGCTTTGCCTCTAGCCATTCTAATTCCCCTTGTAAGCCAATTTCATCTAGGTCGAAATTGGCTTCGATTACATTCTCACCAGCAAGTAGCGCAGCCGGGCTACTGCCAATCGCTATATCAAGCTTCCGAACTGTTACTTGATTGAGATCAATATCATAAAACCATACTGTTTCACCATCTCCAATAATTAATTGCTCATATGGCTTTTCATAATTCCACCTAAATTTTCCAGGACGTTCAAACTGCATGGTGCCATTTGCTTCTTGAATTATTTCTGCATTCTTATCAAGCATAATTTGTGAAAATATAGCACGTGACTTGCGTACATCTTTAACAAATGATTCTAAACTTTTCATGGCGCCAGCCTGCGCGATACATGGAAACATTAGGAGTGATAGGAAAAATAGAGTTCGTTGATAAAGATTCATTCCAAATTTATTATAAAGTTTATTCATTGATTACTTTAGATAAAAATTTATTTAGAGTAGCCACTTATTTATCTGAATTTTGAACTAAAATCTCTCTACTACCATTACTTTGCATGGGAGATACAAGCCCATTGTTTTCCATTTTTTCAATTAACCGTGCTGCGCGGTTATAACCAATTCGTAGATGTCTTTGTACAAGTGAGATTGAGGCGCGGCGAGATTTCATTACAACTGCAACTGCATCTTTGTATAATGGGTCAAATTCACCATCTTCTTTTAAAGATATCCCGTTATTCTCATCACTCTCTTTGTCTTCTTCTAAGGGATCAAGTACGCCCTCTACAAAATGTGGCTCACCATTCTTTCTAAGGTGTTCAACTACCCGGTGTACCTCCTCATCAGAGACAAAAGCGCCATGCACTCTTTGTGGGTAGCCAGTTCCAGGAGGAAGATAGAGCATATCTCCTTGTCCTAATAATGCTTCAGCCCCCATTTGGTCGAGGATAGTTCGTGAATCTACTCTGCTTGATACCTGGAATGCAATTCGTGTCGGAATATTTGCTTTAATTAGGCCGGTGATAACATCTACTGATGGACGTTGAGTAGCAAGTAGCAAATGTATTCCTGCTGCCCGAGCTTTCTGAGCAAGTCTTGTTATTAACTCCTCTACCTTCTTACCCACCACCATCATCAGGTCAGCTAGTTCATCAATTACTACGACAATCAATGGCATTTCCTCTAATGGCTCTGGCATGTCAGGTGTCAAGCTAAATGGATTGGTTAGTGGAGTCTCGCTTTTAATTGCATCACGGATTTTCTGATTGTAGCCACCTATATTACGTACACCTAGCAATGACATTAGTTTGTATCGTCGTTCCATTTCTGCCACACACCAGCGCAATGCATTTCCTGCTTGACGCATATCAGTTACAACTGGTGCTAATAAGTGTGGAATGCCTTCATAGACAGATAGCTCTAGCATCTTCGGATCCACCAAAATTAGGCGTATTTGTTCAGGTGTTGCCTTATAAATAAGACTTAGAATCATGGCATTAATTGCTACTGATTTCCCTGACCCTGTAGTTCCTGCTACAAGTACATGCGGCATCTTTATAAGATCAGCTACAACCGGGTTCCCTCCAATATCTTTTCCTAATGCAATTGTTAACGGTGAAGTCATATCGGCATAGGACTGCGAACTAAAGATTTCGGACAGCCGCACTATTTGTCGATTTGGGTTGGGGATTTCCAATCCCATACTTGTTTTTCCAGGAATAATTTCGACAACCCGTATGCTCGCTACCGAAAGTGACCTTGCTAAGTCCTTTACCAGGTTAAGAATCTGGTTTCCTTTTACTCCTACTGCAGGTTCAATTTCATAGCGAGTAATAACGGGACCAGGGTAGGCAGCAACTACTTTAACTTCCACACCAAAATCGATTAATTTTCTTTCTATCAGACGTGATGTAAATTCAAGTGTATCGGAAGATAGTATTTCTATATTATTTTCTGGGGCATCTAATAAATGGAGTGGTGGTAATGGCGAATCTGGCAGGTCAGCAAACAAAGGAGACTGTTTTTCTTTAATTACACGTGGTGAATTCAAAATTGTATTAACAGGTGGAGCAATATAAAGCGGGGGATGATTCTCGAAACGTCTTTTTTCTGCATTTACCATTTCTTTACGCCTTCTCATTGAAGCTGTACCCAAGCGCCTATCTTTTCTGTTTTGCCAATGATTTTTAAGCCTAACGAGAAAATTCTCAATTATGCTTCCTATTTTTTCAACGAGTCGTAACCATGACAGTCCTGTGAATAAGCTAAAACCAATAGCAAGCAATGTTAATAATGCAAGGGTCGATCCAGTAAGGCCTAGTGCTTGAGGCAGATTTTCTGCGATTATATTACCTAACATTCCACCAGGCTTATATGGCAGGTATATGTTAGGAGGATAAAGCTGAAGTGCTTCAAGCCCGCTGCTTGAGGCTAAAAAAGCAATAAAACCTGCTGCTGAGACTAATAATGGGCGGCGGTCAAAAATTCTTACTGTATTAATACTACGATAACCCAACGATACCAGGCTGATGAAAAATAGCACCCATAGCCATGCAGAGATACCAAATAAGTACAAAAGTACATCAGCTAACCAAGCTCCTACATGCCCGCCTTGATTCTGTATAGGACTATCTCCGCTAGTATATGACCAACCAGGATCGGCGCGGTCATAACCATAGAATATTAGTACCAGATAAAGTGAAACACCCAGTAGTGCAAGCGAGCTACATTCGCGTAGAAGCCTTATAAACTTTGGCGGGGATGTATTTGATTTATTTTTCTTTGCCATCTATATATTAATGATTATGTAGTTTCTCATCTAGCACTTCGATCCAATGTTTAATGATCAATGATGTGCCACTTTGTAAATGCGCAAGACAACCAATATTTGCAGTGACTATCTGATCAGGCTTATCAGATTCAAGTATTTTTATTTTATTTCTCAATAATTGTTTAGATAATTTAGGCTGCAGGATCGAATAAGTTCCTGCTGAACCACAACAAATATGACTATCCCGAACAAAAATCAAATCGAATCCTGCTGTTGTAAGAATATTTTCCACTACCCCATTAATCTGAAGCCCATGTTGTAGAGTGCAAGGAGAATGAAAAGCTAGTTTTGATCTTTTAGTACAAGATTCCACATTACTGAAAAGAGGAATGAGTTGCTCAGCTTCATCTTCCAAAATCTCACTAATATCTTTGGTTAGTTCCGAAATTCGCACAGCCTTTTCTGAATAAATAGGGTCATTTATTAAATAATTTCCATATTCTTTTACAGTTACGCCACAACCACTTGCTGTCATTACTATAGCCTCAACTCCATGCGCTACATTGTTATCACAATACGGCCACCAGGCATCTATATTATGTCGCATATAATCGAGTCCCTCTTGCTGGGCGTTTAGATGGTAAGAGATTGCACCACAACAATTTTCTTTTTCTACTTTAATTAGTGAAATACCAATTTTATCTAATATTCGTGCAGTAGCGGTATTAATATTAGGGGCTATTGAAGGTTGCACGCAACCGTCAAGAACCAACATTTTTCGTTTATGTCTTGCTGGCGGCCATATCCCTGCATTTCTAGATTTAGAAGGAATTAAACCTCTAATTTCTTTAGGTAATAAGGATCTGACAGCCTGTCCTATTCTGAGGAATACCATAAAAACGTTTAGGTTGGGTAATATCTGCCGTAGGGTGTATCGTACTATCTTAGTTTTTACACTACGCTCAACCTGCTTCTCAACAACATTACGGCATATATCTATTAACTTCCCGTAGCGTACTCCAGATGGACATGCCGTTTCACATGCTCGGCAGGTAAGACAACGATCCAGATGTAATTGAGTTCTTTGGGTTGCTACCCGTCCTTCTAGTACTTCCTTCATAAGATAAATGCGGCCACGTGGACTATCTAGCTCATCGTCGAGTAACTGATAAGTGGGGCAAGTGGCTAAACAAAAACCGCAATGGACGCAGGTTCGAAGTATAGCGTCGGCCTCCTTTCCTTCACGGGTATCTTTGACTAGATCGGCTAGGTTGGTCTGCATTTCTTACAGCTCCCGAAACATTCGGCCAGGATTAAATATACCTACCGGATCAAATTTTTCTTTTATACGTTGATATATTTTTATCATCTGGGGCCCAGGAGGATGAAAAACAGAATCTGATCTCCCATTACTACGGAATAGCGTAGCATTCCCACCCGCTAGGATTGACTCTGAGCGAATAATATTTTCTTCAGTGTCCATATATTCACCACTACAAGCCAGCCAGCGTAGTGCTCCACCCCACTCAATTAACTGCTGCCCCAACAATTTTAGTGGAGGAGAATTAGATTTTAAGGATAAACGCCATAATGAACTCCCAGACTGAAAGAATGGGTGGGTTTGTTCGCGTATCGAACTCCAAAAAATAGAGCCGTCGGATATCAATTCGCCACCTAATTTAGCATGGGCTGCATGTACTGCAGATTCAGCACCAGAGAGTCGCAATGTCAGATTATTCTCATAGAAACACGTTGCAGAGATTGGTAGTGGTTTTCCCGCCCATTGATTCATTTTTTCAATAGCCTCTGCTTCTTTCATTTGCATACGTAATGTTAGCTCAAAAGGTGGTATCGGCAGCACCTTAATAGAAACCTCTAATAGCAGTCCAAGTGTTCCCATTGAGCCTGTTATTAAACGTGAAATATCATATCCCGCAACATTTTTGATAACCTTTCCGCCAAAATTTAGGTTACTTCCATTGCCGTCTAACATGCGTATCCCTAATACAAAATCTCGGGTAGCGCCGGCATATACTCTGCGCGGACCAGATAGTCCACTGGCAATACATCCACCAAGCGTAGCTTCAGGCCCAAAATGTGGTGGTTCGAAACCTAACATTTGATTTTGTTTTTGTAATTCAGATTCAAGATCAGCAAGGGGAGTTCCGGCACGCGCAGTAACTACTAGTTCGGTTGGATCGTAATCAATAATTCCAGTATAAGCTGCAGCATTAAGAATATTATGACCATCTTTATTCATAGTGTTGCCGTAAAAGTCTTTACTGCCTCCACCACGTATAAATAATGGTGTTTTAGACTTTGCTGCTGTGCAAATAGTATTTGTATACTGGCCAATAATATTTTGCATAGATTTTATTTTGAGGGTTGTCTTAATTTGTCCAGCTAGCTCTTCAAAATCTAGGTAAATCTGGAAATTTTTCTTGATTTTTATGCACATGCATAGCACCGTGTTCTGCGCAGCGGCGCAAAGATGGCACTGCTTTTCCTGGATTTAGCAACCTATCAGGGTCAAATGCTGATTTTACAGCATGAAATATTTCTAGTTCTTTTGTATTAAATTGGGAACACATTTGATTAATTTTTTCTATGCCAACGCCATGTTCACCGGTAATTGTTCCACCAACTTCTATACACATTTCTAGTATTTCCGCTCCAAATTCCTCTGTTCTTTTTAGTTCTCCCGGCAGGTTAGCATCGTATAGAATTAATGGGTGTAAATTACCATCACCTGCATGAAAAACATTCATACAACGAAGCCCATATTTTATAGAAAGTTTTTCAATACCAGCTAATACGCGCGCAAGATTTCTTCGCGGTATAGTGCCATCCATGCAGTAGTAGTCAGGTGAAATACGGCCAGCTGCTGGAAATGCAGCTTTACGTCCTGCCCAGAATGTAAGCCGTTCAGTCTCGTTATGTGATGTTTTGATATCTACTGCACCACTTTTTTTCATAATTTCATTAATACGCTTAATTTCATCCGCCACTTCTTCTTCTGTACCATCAGACTCACATAGCAGAATTGCTTCTGCATCAAGGTTATAGCCGGCATGGACAAATTCTTCAACAGCGTGAGTAGTTAGTTTATCCATCATTTCCATACCAGCGGGAATAATTCCTGCTCCGATCACATTAGCCACTGCATTCCCAGCCATTTGAATGTCATCAAAGGCAGCCATAACTACCTGAGCCTCTTCCGGTTTAGGTAAAAGCCTCACTGTAATTTCAGTAACGATCCCTAGCATACCTTCACTACCTGTCATAAGTGCCAACAAATCGTAGCCCGGAGTATCAAAACAGGCCCCACCAATTTCGAGGCACTCCCCTTCAATAGTAATTACTCTAAGTTTAAGAATATTGTGTACGGTAAGTCCATATTTGAGGCAGTGCACACCACCAGAATTCTCAGCTATATTGCCCCCAATGGAGCAAGCAACCTGCGAAGAGGGGTCAGGCGCATAATAAAGACCGTACGCCATTGCAGATTCACTAATTGCAAGATTACGAACCCCTGGCTGTACTCGTGCTGTTTGTGTGATTGGGTCAACCTCAAGTATTTTCTTCAATTTGGCAAGAGATAATAAAATTCCTTTGGCATGAGGTAGCGCGCCCCCAGACAGCCCTGTACCTGCACCTCGTGCAACAACAGGAGTTTTTGAATCGTTACAAACACGCAGAATTTTTATAATCTCTTCTTCAGTCTCAGGCATTACTACAATCATTGGTGTTTGCCGGTATGCTGATAAACCGTCACACTCATATGGTTTTAGATCTTCTGTTTCATAAAGAACAGATTCAGACGGTAAAAAATTACGTAGATTACTTACGAGTTCGGGAGGATGCATGGATTTAGGTTTCCTGAGCATTTAAACTGACTAATTTTTCCAGAGATCGGATCATTACAGAGCTGTCCAATTTGGCGTCACCCTGAGCGGTGCAGGCATTAAGAAGCTCTAGTGTGGCTGTAGTGTTAGGTAAGTTTATTCCTAGTGCATGCGCATTGGAAAGTGCAATATTCAAGTCCTTCTGATGTAGCTCCACACGGAACCCTGGTTCAAACGCTCGGTTGATCATGCGTTCACCATGAATTTCCAAAACACGAGATGATGCAAATCCACTCATTAGTGCCTGACGTACTTTGTTCTGATCAACACCTGCTTTAGATACAAGGAGCAGTGCTTCACCTACTGCTTCAATAGTTAGCGCAACGATAATCTGATTTGCAATTTTACAGATTTGTCCGGCGCCATTATCTCCTATCAGAGTTATTTTTTTGCCCATTAACTCAAGAAGGGGCTTTATTTGTATAAAAATTTTCTCTTCAGCACCAACCATAATGGTAAGCGTTGCATTTTTTGCTCCGGTATCACCTCCTGATACCGGAGCATCTACATAATAACAATAAAGGCGGTTGATGTCGGAAGCAAACCTCTTGGTTTCAACGGGAGAAATTGAACTCATATCCATTACAATGTTCCCTCGGCTCAATCCTTGCGCAACACCATTTTCACCAAATAGCACTTTTTCTACATCTGGTGTATCCGGCAACATAGTGATGATAATGTCCGCTTTCTGTGCTACTTGTTTGGCAGAGACACAAGGTTTCCCACCTTGTTCGATTAACCCTTTAGGTATGCCACTTCTGGAATAGAGGGATACTGAATGACCACTTTTTATAAGATTACCGGCCATTGGCTTTCCCATAATACCCAAACCGATGAAACCAATATTGGCCATAATTTTACGTTTTATAGAATATAAAATTTATTGTCGCTATTACTTAGACTCTGTTAGAAGTCTATATAGTTTTACTGATTTTTGTGAAGCTTACCCAAATAACCGGATTAATCCGATACCGGGATCGTCTGAACGCATTAGAGCCTCTCCCACAAGAAATGTGTGGATATTATGATCACGCATCATAGTCACATCAGATGGTTCTAATACTCCACTTTCAGTGATGACGATATGCGCTGCAGAGTCTTCGGTTATATTTTTTGGAAACTGGTCAAGAAGATTTAAAGTGGTATCTAGCTTAGTCTCAAAAGTTTGCAGGTTACGATTATTGATACCAATCAAAGGCGTATTTAATTGAAGAGCAAGTGCCAATTCTGTTTCATTATGTACCTCTACTAGGACCGCCATACCAAGGGAATGGGCCAGAGATTCTAGTTTTAGCATTTGAGGGACCGCACTATCCTTCTCTCCATTTCCTTCTGTAAACTGAGGAAAGTCTAAGAAAACCGAGACTATAAGTAAAATACAGTCTGCTCCCATGGCACGTGCTTCGACAATCTGATACTCATCAAGCATAAAATCTTTACGTAGAACTGGTAAATTACATGCCCCACGTGCTTGTTTTAAGTCTTCTGCATCACCTTGAAAGAACTGCTTGTCAGTAAGTATGGATAAGCACGTTGCACCATGAGCAGCGTAGCTTCGGGCAATGCCAGCGGGATCAAAGTGATCTCTTAACAAACCTCTGCTGGGACTTGCTTTTTTAATCTCTGCAATAACTGCCGGAGACCCAGAAGCGATGCTATTACGGATAGCCCCTGTGAAATCACGGGGTGGTAAAGCAGAATTAGCATTAGCATTAATTGTTGCTAGAGACTTTCTGTCCTTTGCAGCAGCAATCTCTTTTATTTTTACAGTAAGTATTTTTTGTAGGATATTAGTCATCTACAATCTTTATCAAAAGTTGATAAGTAAGAGTATATTGGGTTAGGAGGAATAGTAAATGAAGATGAGTTTGCTATTAGTTTCTATTAGTAAATTGTATCAGCTCTTGTAATTTTTCTCTGGCTAAGCCATTTTTTATTACTATACGGGCTTTTTCCACACCTAGTTCCAGAGAATCTGTTATACCGGAAACATAAATTGTTGCTCCGGCATTAAGCAACACAATATCCAGCGCTGGTCCAGATTGATTCTCTAGAACAGATAGTAATACGTCTTTAGATTGTTCACTATTCTGAACTTCAAGGGTTGAAATATCAGATATTTTAATACCAAAATCTTCTGGCTTAATAGAATATTCAGTTATTTCTCCATTCCTAAGCTCCCCCACTCTGGTCTCACATGCAGTCGTGATTTCATCTAGTCCATCATGGCCATGTACAACCATCACATGTTGGCTATTTAGCCGTTGCAGGACATGAACTAAGATTCCAACAAGTTCAGGACTAAATACACCTAGTACCTGATTTTTTGCTCCGGCCGGGTTTGTTAATGGGCCCAGTATGTTAAATAGGGTGCGCACTCCTAGCTTATGACGTATCGGTGCAATATTTTTCATAGCACCGTGGAAATTAGGAGCAAACATAAAACCTACGCCAATTTGATTAACAGCCTGAGCTACTTGTTCAGACGTTTGATTAATATTGACACCCAGAGCTTCAAGCACATCAGCACTTCCTGATTTACTTGAAACTGAACGCCCTCCATGTTTAGCAATGCGGGCTCCGGCCGCCGCGGCAACAAATGCTGCAGCAGTGGAAATATTGAAGGTATGGGCAGTATCACCACCAGTACCACAAGTATCTACCAAATTTTGAGGATTGGTGAGATCTACTTTTGTAGCAAGATTACGCATTACCTGCGAGGCTGCAACAATTTCTCCAATAGTCTCTCTTTTAACTCTTAGGCCAACAATGATGGCAGAAGTAAGCTCAGGCGAGATCTTTCCTTCAATGATCTGGTCCATGAGTGAGCGCATCTCATCATGAAGAATTTCATGGTGATTTATTACACGCATAAGAGCTTCTTGCGGTTTCATGATTAAATCCTCTGCTAAGATGTTCTAATATTATTTGCTTCTATCAATTATTGGGTAAGAAAATTTTTGAGTAATTTATGTCCATGTTCAGTCAGAAAAGATTCTGGATGAAACTGTACACCTTGAATTGCCAGATCTTTGTGACGTACACCCATAATTTCACCATCTTCTGCCCTTGCAGTTATTTCCAGACAGTCTGGTAGGCTTTTTTCTTCAATGGCCAGAGAATGGTAGCGGGTGGCAGTAAATGGATTAGGTAGGTTATGAAATACACCCGTATCATTATGAGAAATTAACGTAGTTTTCCCATGCATTAATTGCTTGGCGTGGATAATTTTTCCACCAAATGCTTGTCCTATGCTTTGGTGACCCAAGCAAACGCCTAATATTGGAATTTTTTCACAATAGCGTTCAATTAACGATATCGATACTCCTGCTTCCATAGGTGTGCAGGGGCCAGGAGAAATTACAATAAATGATGGTTCCAGCTTTATTATTTCGTCTGGTGTAATTTCATCGTTACGAAATACTGCTACATCCTCTCCCAATTCCCCGAAATACTGCACTAAGTTATAAGTGAAGGAGTCGTAATTATCGATCATCATCAGCATGTTATTCTATCCATGTTGTAGTCATTAAGTAGGGCTAGCCAGAATTATGCCATGATAAGATGGAGGAAGTATCATATATGGGTTAGAGAATTCCATATAGAGTAAAATATGGATAAAGATAGCTAATTAGGCTGGGCAATATTAGATTTTTTACTAAACTAATACTTCTACTGGTTCTGGGTGATTAAGGAACCTAGTTGGGCTCGCTGTTAATCCATAAGCGCCGGATTGAAATACAACAATTAAATCCCCAACATCAGCCTTTGCCATTTCAACTTCGTCTGCTAATAAATCCAGAGGAGTGCACAGTGGGCCAACGACCGTAACGCTTTCTCTTTCATGGCCGACTACCTTATTACCGACCACCACAGGATAGTTCTTGCGGATTACCTGACCAAAATTGCCAGAAGCTGCTAAATGGTGATGTAGCCCACCATCCGTTATTAGAAAAACTCGCTTCCTTGATATTCTTCTCTCAAGAACACGGCAAACATAGATACCTGATTCAGCCACGATATATCGTCCAAGCTCAATTTCAATTCTTGTATTAGGAGCATGTTTCTTTGTTTCATCAATTAGGCGATGTAAATTTTTGCATACTGATTTTAGGTCAAGCTCTTTATCACCAGGAAAATAAGGGATGCCAAATCCGCCGCCGATATTAAGCAGTCGGATTGGGTAAGAAGCCTGTTTGGCCAGGGAAAGTCCGAGTTGTATGGTTTTTTCTTGTGCCTCTTGGATGGCAGCAGAATTCAGGTTTTGTGAGCCGCAGAATATATGAAATCCTTCAAAATCCAGCTTAAGCCTCTGCATTCTTGCCAGCATAGATGGCACGTGCTCTGCATCAACTCCAAACTGTTTGGCCCCTCCACTCATTTTCATACCAGACGATTTCAATTCAAAATTAGGGTTGATCCGTATCGCTACTTTAGGACAGATACCAAGATGTTGGCCAAGTATTGCGATACGCTCCATTTCTTGTTCTGACTCCATATTTAAGGTAACACCAGAAGCAATAGCACAGCTGAGCTCGTTATCTTTTTTCCCAGGACCAGCAAAACTAATCTGACCAGGAAGTATTGGAGTATCAAGGGCAACTCTTAATTCACCTACTGACGCCACATCTATTCCGTCAACTATGGCAGCTAGATGTTGCACGACAGCAGGCATGGGATTGGCTTTCATTGAATAGCGGATTTGTACCTCGGGAGGTAAATATTTGCGTAAAAGAGTAACCCGGTCTGTAATAAGTTGTCTGTCATATGCATAGAACGGAGTCATACCTACTCGCTGTGCCAATTGGGAAAGTGACATACCACCAATCTGAAGACAGTCTTCGCTTAAAGGAAACTGGGTCATAGGAGCATGTTTTAAAAGTGTTTTTTTCATTTTTTAGCTTTGACAGTATTGTCTTGTATTTCCTTAGAAAGGAGTTTTCTATCTATTTTACCGTTAGAGTTATGTGGTAATGGTGCTTCTTTAAATATAATTTGACTGGGCAGCATGAAAGCAGGAAGATTCAGTTTGCAGGCTGCTAGCAATGCATTTGCATCAACATTTGTACCCTCTCTAGGCGTTACAATCAAGACTATGGCTTGTCCAAGAACGAGATGGGGGATTCCAATAGCAGCAGCTTCATCTATAAGTTTAGTCGCATAAACTACTTCTTCTATTTCGGTAGGGCTTACACGATAACCAGAAGTTTTTATCATTTCATCTTGGCGGCATATAAAATATAAGTAGCCTTCTTTATCCGAACGTACTGTATCACCTGACCATACTGCTATCTCCGGGCTGGCCAGTCCAGTTTTTTGATGAACAAATGGCCGAAATCGTACTGAAGTTTTTTCAAGGTTATTCCAATATCCCATAGATACTAAAGCTCCTCTATGTACTAGTTCTCCTGGTTCGCCAGGAGCACATTCCGTTCCATCCTCCCGTAATACCAGAACCTCAGCATTAGGAATAGCCTTGCCAATGGAATTAGGTCTGATGTCTATTTCCTGAGGAGATAGGTAAGTTGAACGAAAAGCTTCGGTAAGACCATACATTAGAAATATTTTGGTTTTGGGAAGGATGCCACGGAGCATACCGATTGTAGCCTGCGGCATTGCGCCCCCCGAATTTGTAATATACCGCAATGAGGTAATTTTTGGCCAATTTAGCTGTGCTAATTGAATCCATAAAGGGGGAACAGCTCCTAGGCCACTAATTTCTTCCGCCTGAATTATTTCAATGATTTCCCTTGGAAAAAGATGGTTCGATAAAACACATGTGGCTCTTGTATGAAATGCCGTAGTAAGTTGATTAAATCCATAATCAAAACTTAGTGGCAGAACTGACAGAATTCGATCATCAGGACCATTTTCTAGATACTGAGCCACACTTTCAGCTCCTGCAACTATATTTCGATGGGAAAGGACTACTCCTTTGGGCTTGCCGGTGCTACCTGATGTATAGAGAATCGCAGCCATATCGCTATCAATTATTTTAAATCCCCTAACGGAGACAGAGGGAGAGCATAATTGATCCCAAGATATAATATTCAGGTTAGAAATTACGGGTAGCTTCTCTGCTGAATCAACGATTACTATAGTATGTAAATCAGGGCACTGTGGTAGTACAGTAATAAGTAAGTTTAGTCTGTCGACTGAGGTCACCAGGATCTTTACATTACAATCACATAAGATATAGGAAACTTGTTCTGGCTTAAGAATAGGGTTGACGGGTACAAATACCCCGCCAGCTGCAGCCGCACCAAACAGAGAGATCACTGTTTCATGACGTTTTTCCAGATATACAGCTAGACGTTCATTCCGATACAGTCCCTGGGAAATAAGGTTAGAAGCTACATTTTCTACCTCTTCAGACAGGGTAGCGTAGTCCTTTTTGGTTCCTTGATAGACAAGTGCATCTAAATCAGGGGTCTGATTTGCAGATTTATAAATTAATTTATGTACAAGATTAGACATTTTGAAAGAATTAGTGATAGATAAACAATTATTATTAGGTGGTTATTTAATTATTTCATTCCATGGTTGTTTATAAGGAGCAGATTCAAGTTCGAAGCAACACCTGAGGGTGGCTTCGTGTAGCGCACCGCCTTCCCCGAAGAATACATCATCTGGGTTATTATTACGCAATTAATCGTTAGGAATTTAGTTGATAAAACCTAGACTTGTCTGTCATGAACAGGCTACAATTCTAGCTTTTAGGGAATCTTAGTATCATGCATGTTTCTCGTGGGATCCCTATTCTGGCTAAAGATTCTACTGCGCTTACTATAGGTAATTTTGATGGAGTTCATTTAGGCCATCAGGCTATGATTATTCGCCTGAATGAAGCAGCTTCCCGGCTTAACCTTACCTCCTGTGTCATGATTTTTGAGCCCCATCCTCGTGAGTTTTTTACACCAGATAAGGCGCCAATAAGACTTACCAGTCTTCGGGAGAAACTTGAATTATTGGCAGAGTTGAACGTAGAACGTGTGCAGATCTGTCATTTTAATTCTTATTTTGCATCAATTAGTGCGGAAAAATTTATAGCAAGAGTTCTAAATCGTGGACTTTCTGTTCGCTGGATATTGGTGGGTGATGATTTTCGATTTGGTGCCCTTCGTAGAGGGGACTGCTCGATGTTGAAAGCTTCTTCCATACAATATGGCTTTGAAGTAGAAGAAATGGAGAGTTATTCTTTAGGTAATTTAAGGGTTTCAAGTACAGCAATACGGGGGGCGTTGGCAGCGGGAGACTTAGAGAGTGCTAAATATCTTTTGGGCCGACCTTATAGTATTAGTGGCCGCGTTATCAGAGGCAACAA
The DNA here is from genome assembly GCA_014237605.1 of Nitrosomonadaceae bacterium. GTDB lineage: Bacteria > Pseudomonadota > Gammaproteobacteria > Burkholderiales > Nitrosomonadaceae > BJGV01. Next base: position 53,968 of record JAAZZR010000003.1, read on the forward strand.
GCTAGGGAGAAAAATAGGCTTTCCTACTGCTAATATTCAATTGAGGCATAATCGGCCACCAGTATCCGGTATTTTTGTAGTTAAAGTATATGGTACAGATGAAGCATCTCCACAAACAGAAGTGCATGGTGTGGCTAGTTTAGGTGTAAGGCCCACAGTATGTGAAAATGGCAAGCCAGTTCTTGAGGTGTATTTGTTCAACTTTGAGAAAGAGATATATGGTTGTCATTTACGAGTAGATTTTTTACAAAAACTTAGAGATGAAGAGAAATACTCGGATCTTGAGGCGCTTACTAGGCAAATTGGATATGATGTAGAAAATGCAAAGAATTATTTCTTAAGTTCTCAACCACCAGAAAATATAAAGAAAATTTCATGACAGAGTATAAAAAAACGCTTAATTTGCCTGATACACTTTTTCCAATGCGCGGTAATCTTGCTAAGCGTGAGCCCGTGATGCTAGAGAATTGGAAGAATCAAAAATTGTATCAGAGGATTCGTGAGGTTTGTAAAGGGCGGCCAAAGTTTATTTTGCACGATGGCCCACCATATGCCAATGGTGATATCCATATTGGTCATGCAGCCAATAAAATTTTCAAAGATATTATTATAAAAAGTAAGACACTGGATGGTTTTGATGCGCCATATATCCCTGGATGGGATTGCCATGGCCTACCAATTGAACATCAAATAGAAAAAAAGCATGGCAAGAATTTACCAGCAGATAAAATGCGAGAATTATGTCGAGTTTTTGCGAAAGAACAGGTTGAGAAGCAGAAAGTTGGCTTTATTCGGCTTGGAGTGTTGGGAGACTGGGACAAGCCCTATCTAACTATGGATTATCAGACTGAGGCTGGAATCATTCGCGCACTCGGAAAGATTCATAAAGAAGGTTATCTTTATCAAGGACAAAAGCCTGTCAATTGGTGTATTGACTGTAGGTCTGCACTTGCTGAGGCAGAAGTAGAGTATGAGGATAAAATTTCATCAGCAATAGATGTTGCGTTTCTGGTAAATGATAACGACGCTCTTGCCAAAGCAGTAGGTGTGCCGGTTATCAGTGAACCAACTTTTGCTGTAATTTGGACAACTACACCCTGGACCTTGCCAGCTAACCAGGCGGTAAGTGTACACCCAGATCATAATTATCATTTGATTCGTACGAATAAGGGGTTATTGATTCTATCAGATGAAGCTTATACCGGAAGCAAGCCTGTTGGGTCATCTGTAATTGGTAAAGAGTCAACCCAGGACGCTTCAGAAAACTTATCTCTTAGTCATTTTTGTTTGACAAATTATGGCCTAGAAAATTTAGGAGTGGTTGGTACCTGTAAGGGGTCAGCACTTAATCTGATCAAGTTGAAGCATCCATTTTATGATCGGTTTGTACCAATTGTTTGTAGCAAACATGTTACAACTGATGCGGGAACAGGGCTAGTACATATTGCTCCTGCACATGGTGTTGATGATTATGTTGTTGGTCAGAAATATAGTTTGTCGGTAGATAATCCAGTTGATAATGAGGGTAAATTTTACCACTACATACCACTTGTGGGTGGGTTGTCAGTTTGGAAGGCTAGCGAAGTGGTGGTCGAAGAATTGAAAAAAAATAATTTGTTGATGTATTCGGATAAATTTCAACATAGTTATCCTCATTGCTGGCGACACAGGACACCAATTATATTTCGTGCTACAAGACAGTGGTTCATTGGTATGGATGTTCCCCCAGTACGCAATGATACTTCACAAAATTTAAGTTCTGTGGCAGGGCTACCAGATAGTCAGGATAATATTCGGAACCGAGCTAACTCTGCAGTAATTTCAACTAAATTTTTTCCGACTTGGGGTCGTGCCCGTTTGGAGTCGATGATTAAGAATCGTTTTGATTGGTGTGTATCGCGCCAAAGAAAATGGGGCGTTCCTATGGCGATTTTTGTACATAAAGAAACTCATGAACCACATCCAAATACTGAGTTATTTATTGAAAAGATTGCAAAAATGGTTGAACAGAAAGGAATTGAAGCATGGTTTAGCTTGGATATAACAGAGTTTCTGGGAAACGAATCAAAAGATTATAAAAAATTAACAGATACTCTAGATGTTTGGTTTGATTCCGGCACTACACATGATACCGTTTTGAAATCATCTGAACAGATAGAGTTTCCTGCGGATTTATATTTGGAAGGCTCTGATCAGCACCGGGGTTGGTTCCAGTCCTCTCTTCTAACAAGCTGCGCTATTAATAATGGTCAGCCCCCCTACAAAGCATTGCTTACTCATGGTTTTGTAGTAGATGGCAATGGCCATAAAATGAGCAAGTCAAAAGGTAACGTCATAGCTCCTCAGAAAGTGGTAGATACTTTAGGTGCTGATATTTTAAGGTTATGGGCAGCATCAACCGATTACTCTGGTGAGATTTCTATTTCAGACGAAATTCTGAAACGAGTGGTGGAAAGTTATCGTCGTATCCGTAACACACTACGATTTTTGCTAGCTAATCTGTCAGACTTTAATTTCGATACAGACTTCGTGGAAGAAGACCAATGGCTGGAGATTGATCGCTATATACTAACGTTTACTAGATCATTCCAGGATGACCTGATACAGAGCTATCATCGTAATGAATTTCATGTGGTAGTAAATAAATTACATTACTTCTGTTCTGAAGACCTGGGTGGATTCTATCTAGATATTCTTAAAGATCGTCTTTATACGGCTAAACCTACAGGTTTGTCGCGTCGTTCAGCACAGAGCGCACTATTTCATATTACACATAGCCTAGTACGTTTGCTTGCACCTATTCTAAGTTTTACTGCAGAGGAGGTGTGGGGAAACCTTACAGGCAAAGAGGGTGACAGTGTATTGCTGCATACTTGGTATAAACTTCCATTACAAACGGATACTGAATCATTAGTACAGCGCTGGACAAGACTCCGGGAACTACGTTCTGAGGTGCAAAAAAAACTAGAGGAATCGAGAGCGAAGGGAATCATTGGTTCATCACTCTCAGCAGTTGTAAATATTTCTGCTGGTGGTGATGATTTCTCTCTTTTAGATAGCCTTGGAGACGATTTGAGACTAGTTTTTGTGGCTTCAGAAGTAGAGATAATTAGGATTAAAGATTCTTCAGAAAAAAGTATTCTTGTGACCCCGAGTGCGCACTCTAAGTGCGAGCGCTGCTGGCACTATCGTAAAGATGTCGGCTATAAGGCAGATCACCCCACTATCTGTGCTAGATGCGTGTCTAATCTTTTTGGACAGGGTGAAGAACGTAAATTTGCCTGAGCTTAAAATTAAACGAGCATTTATTTAATTTTTTTAAGATGGGGATAGTAATTATATTTTATGACCCTAGTAAGGGGCTAGCTTAAATATTAATTATTCATAAAAAATGGATCGCAATGAAATTTCATACTAGTTTAATCCTTGCATTAGTTATCCTTATACTGGATTTTGTTACTAAGCGTTGGGTCGAATCAGAATTGATTTATGGGCAACAGATTTCATTAACAAGTTTCTTTAATTTAGTTTTAGTATTTAATGCTGGAGCAGCTTTTAGTTTTTTAAGTGATGAGTCTGGTTGGCAGAGGTGGCTCTTTAGTGGAATTTCTATATTCGCTTCAGTTTTGATTATTTATCTCCTAAGGAAACATTTTCTAGAAAAACTATTTTGTATCTCACTAAGCCTTATATTAGGTGGTGCCCTGGGAAATTTATGGGATCGAATAGCTCTTGGTTACGTAGTTGATTTTTTAGATTTTCATTATGGTAGTTATCATTGGCCAGCATTCAATGTAGCTGATTCGGCAATATGTGTAGGGGCATTTCTTTTAATACTTGAAAGCTTTAAACATAAAGAAAATAATTAATAGCTGTTTAATAACACCACCCCTTCCTCTTTCTAATTTAGGCCTGATCCGTATGGCTCGCGCTAAGAATTAGGGCTTTATCTTTTTGATTAACTAGTAGGTCATCTCTTATAATATGAAAATATTTTCTTCCACTATGTGTGGTTACAACACAGCACAGAGGATGAATAGTAATTTTATTTTAGAATAATGATTTGTTTATTTCATTACTTATTTTGTTTAGGGCTATTTGCAGAAATAGGCAGAAATAATGCGGGTATGGGTTTTTCTTTCCGTTGATTCTTAGGATGAGAATCAGGTTTATTTTTAACTAAAGATAGTGATGCTACGGCTGTAGTCACGGGCTCTGATTTGTTCTTTGTTGAGCTAGTCTTTGTGGTGGGAACATAAGGTTGGCTGAATAACGGATCCTGTGTTTCTTTAGAAGAGGTTCTTTTCTTAGAATCAAATTCCAAATTCTTTCTATTATTTGTATGAGCATCTCTCACTTTTTCTTTATTGTGGCCACGGCGTTCTTTTTCATTAGGTTTGCTTGTGGGCCTTACTGAATCATTTTCTGCTCCTGGTCCAAACCCAGAAATTATTTCTTTTGTGAGTTTAACTTTTATAAGCTTCTCGATACCTTCAAGTAATTCGTGCTCATCATCACATACTAGTGAGGTTGCCCATCCTTTTGTGCCGGCACTACCAGTCCTACCTATACGATGAATGTAATCTTCCGGTGTGTTTGGTAACTCAAAGTTTGTTACATGCGGTAAGTCTTCTATATCAAGCCCACGTGCCGCAACATCAGTAGCAACTAAAACTCTTACTTCCCCTTTTTTAAATTCTTCTAAAGCCTGGGTGCGCTGAGGTTGGCTTTTATCTCCATGAATAGCTGTAGAAGAAATCCCATCTCTTTCTAATTGTTTGGCAAGGTTATTCGCGCCATGTTTCGTTCGCACAAATACTAATACCTGTTGCAGATTCTTAGATTTTATTAGATGAGATAGCAGCTCTCGTTTACGTTCTCGATCGACAGGATGTACGACATGTGTGACTAGGTTAGATACGGAGTTACGTTTTGCTGCTTCAATCAATATGGGTTGTACTAGTATGTTATTAGCAAGTTTTTTGATTTCTTCGGAGAAGGTTGCGGAGAACATTAAACTCTGTCGTTTCTCCGGCATCAATGCAAGGATACGCTTTATATCTGGTAAGAATCCCATATCTAGCATTCTGTCAGCTTCATCTAGCACTAAAATTTCCACCTGAGAAAGTCGCATTGTTTTTTGCTGTATATGATCGAGCAACCGTCCAGGGGTTGCTACTAAAATTTCTACTCCGGCACGTAGGTCTTTGACTTGTGGGTCCATGCTGACGCCACCATAAACTACAGTACATTTGAGCGGCAAATACTTCCCGTAAGTCTGGACACTCTTAAATACCTGAGCTGCTAGCTCACGAGTAGGAACTAGAATCAAGCAGCGTATTGGGTGTCTGGCAGGCGATACGCTTTTGCTTGCATAGGGCTGTAACCGGTGCAGCATTGGCAGAGTGAAACTTGCAGTTTTTCCTGTTCCTGTTTGTGCCCCACCCATAATATCTTTTCCATCAAGTATTGATGGAATCGCTTGAGCCTGGATAGGCGTAGGATCTGTATAGCCCTGATCCTCGATTGCACGAAGAATCTCTGAAGATAGGCCTAGCCGTTCAAATGTCATTTATATTACTCTTCAACAGATTACAATGCTTTGCCGACGATAAGCCATTAATAAGGATGCTATTCATATTCTATTTGGTACCATTACACATTTATTCATTTTCTGTTGTTTCCTGAGGAACTCCCTTTCTAGCTTTTTTTGTAATCCATTTGTTATTTTTCTGAATCCACCTTAATAATAGAGGAGCACCGCCAATTGCAACTGCATCAACCAAACAATACCAGGCAGCAACCCCGCTTGGAGGGTTTCCTTGTGGCAGCCCAAAAATAGGTTCTAATTCAACCCATCTCCAGGTCCCAGCTGCTGTGCCAATTAATTCTAGCCAGGTAGTGATAAAAAAAGCACCGAGATAAACTAGTGGTGACCGACCTTTAAATAGATAAATCAGAAAAACACAGAACAGTATTGCCCCCACGGCATCTCCCTGCTCAGGAATTCCACTAATTCCCCAAATTGACCATGTGCCACAGGCTAGCACTACAAATACAGCAATTTCCCTTGCATATTTCAAGAAGAATCCAGAGCGGGCAAGCGCAATAGCGGTTAGATAGACCATACCATGCCCAGGTGGGACATAAGCCGGCACATTATCAAATCTATATATGTACCCACCCATATAAATAGAAGCAAAATGTTCACCAACTGTTGCAAAAGCAACTGCTATTACAACCTGCGTTCGTACATCTTTATTCTCACCAACCAGTAGTCCTATTAAGAAAATCCAGGCAATAACACCCATAAAATTCTGGTTTTCTAGGCTTCCACTTGCATCAACGTTTAAACTTATTGCAACACAAATGAAAGTAAATGTAGCGATCACATAATCTCGTTTCTTATGAGTATAGTTAATATTATTTTCAGGGAAATAATGCAACATCTATTTTTATTGAATTTTTAAGTAGAGATTATGTTGGGGACGGGGACTTGAATTTGTCCCGTGCACAGAGAATTTAACTATTCGTATGCAAATTGATATAAATCATTAGACTGAGTAGTCAATATACATTGACTGAAAGTTTGGAAATTCCTTTGGTAGTTATTAATAGGAAATAATGTAGAGAGAATGAGGTCTAAATAGTAACTAGGGGCTATCAGAGGAACGTAGTCTTACGTTCCTCTTCTCATATTATTCTTCCTCTTCTTCCTCTTCTTCCTCTTCTTCTTCCTCTTCCTCTTCTTCATCTTCTTCTTCCTCTTCTTCTTCTTCTGACTCGTCTTCTTCTTCTTCATCTGATTCTTCTTCTGATTCTTCTTCTTCTTCTGATTCTTCTTCATCTTCCTCTTCATCTTCTTCACTTTCATCATCTTCGTCTTCATAATCACTATCATCTTCTGATTCTTCTGATTCTTCTGTTTCGTAATCTTCATCATCACTATCATCATCTTCCTAGTATTCTTCATCTTCATCAATATCATCATCACCGCATTTT
>JAAZZR010000040.1 GCA_014237605.1 Nitrosomonadaceae bacterium
TCCTGATAAAAATTATTAAGGCCTAATCGATTAGCAATAGGAGCATAAATCTCCATTGTTTCACGTGCCGTGCGCTTCCTTTTTTCAGGGCTCTTTGCCTCTAGTGTTCGCATATTATGAAGTCGATCTGCTAGCTTGATGAGAATAACACGTACGTCACGTGCCATTGCTAGCAGCATCTTGCGAAAGTTTTCCGCTTGAGCATCTGCATGAGTTTGGAACTCAATCTTGTCAAGCTTAGATACCCCATCCACTAAATCTGCTACAGCTTTCCCAAACTGATCTCTGATCTCAGATTTGGAAACATGAGTATCTTCCATTACATCATGAAGTAGTGCTGCAGTTAATGTCTGAGTATCTAAATGCATCTTGCCGAGTATGCTAGTTACCGCTAAGGGATGAGAAATATAAGGTTCACCGGACTCACGATACTGTCCGGAATGCGCCTCTTGACTAAAGAGGTAGGCACTTCGAAGTTGAGAAACATCTTCCGGCTTTAAATAGCTGGCTAACTCATGTAATAATTCCGCCCCAGAGATAGAAGCGGAGGAATTCGGCAGAATTCCTGCTGGTGTAGGTACTTCTTTAATTTTCCGCCTCTCTAATTGGCTCATAATATAGGCTAATGAGACGTAGATTAATCCAAAATATCTTTATAAATTTAGATAATAAATTGTACCCGCCTAAATAATCGATCAAAATAATTTTTATGGGTGACTTTCATAGAGCAAGCTTAAGCAGAACCCATATTTATAATTTCCATTCCTATTTCTCCCTGAGCCAGCTCACGCAATGCAATTACTGTAGGCTTATCTCTATTTGTCTCTACCATAGGAGGACTTCCGATTGAAATTTGTCTTGCTCTGATTGTAGCAGCCAAGGTCATATCAAATCGGTTCGGAATTTTTTTCAAACAATCTTCTACTGTGATCCGTGCCACGTTATTTCTCCTAGAATAGGATTAAAAAACTATGTTTATCCAAGCTGTGTTACTAAATCATGATAACGAGTAAGTTGCGCCGGCGCTCTTAGGCGCTCAGATTGCACAACAGAAACTAAGTCTCTTAGCGCCATATCCATATTATCATTGATAATAACATAATCATATTCACTCACATGGCTGATTTCTTCTTTTGCTGCAGCCATCCGTTTAACAATCACTTCTTTGCTATCTTGGTTACGATCTTTTAAACGATTCTCGAGTACCTCTAGTGAAGGTGGCAATACAAAAATACTTACAACATCAGGAAAAATTTCACGTACTTGTCTCGCACCTTGGCCATCAATCTCAAGTAAAATATCTTTACCAGAGTTTATAGCTTCATTAATCCACTTCCGAGAGGTTCCATAGAGGTTCCCATAAATTTCAGCGCTTTCAACAAGTTCCCCATCTTCCAGCATTTGTTCAAAAATATTACGTTCTACAAAGAAATAATCATGCCCCTCTACTTCACTAGAGCGCATTAGTCTTGAAGTATATGAAATTGACAGCGATAAATTAATATTCTTTCGGATAAGAGATTTGGTCAAACTAGTTTTCCCAGTTCCAGAAGGAGCACTAAGAATAAATAGCCTACCTGATACTTTCGCCATATTGGATCCTCTAGTTTTTAATCTGTTTTATTTCTAAGCTTATTCTTACCTGACCGGACGCCTATATTTTCTAAGCATACTATGAGAATACTCTATAAATTAAATCTGGAAGTCAATGGGAGAGCTAACCTTAAACTAAGAATAAATAAATTTTATATGGCTAAAAATTTGTACATGCATCAGCAGCAGCAACAATCTTTCTATATCTAACAAGCCACTCAAGTGGAATAGGGAACGTAGATTTACCCTGCTTTACCATATATGCAGCAGTAAAGGCGCCAAGCATAATTGAACGGCCACAATTATCCCCTCCAGTACGAATATTGACCTCTATTGCAGTTTTATAATCTGGGGCACACTTGGCAATATGAAAAACTACAGGTAATCCCTCTGTTACATGACAAGCAGAACCAAATTGCTCTGCAACTCTAATATTATCTAGTGTCTGTATAGCAAGTACCTGCTCAAGCAATGGTCTTAATTTATCGCCTGCAAATTCTAAGGAGCCGATTAATGCTGACTCCATGGACTTACCATTAAATATCTCAAACAATACTGCTGCTGAACATTTTGCAGCTGCTACCGCTAAATCATTGTTATTTGTCACTCGTACCATTTCATCAATTCGTTTCATCAATACTTCAAAGTTATCAGTATTGGTTGCGACCATCGCAGGGAGTGCTGCTAAGGATAAGAATTGGTCGTCATCTGCACCTGATGCCGCAGGAAATAATTCTGGAGAAAGTGGTAATAATGTTTGTAGGGTCAGGCGAGTAGGTGAATCCACATATCCTGCATACGCACCACCCGGGCCAAAATACTCACGATACTCAGCTTGATACTCGGTACGCTTAAAACCACCATGCTTTACCAAATGTTGCAGCATCAATAAGCATACCTCTCCATAACCTGTTGATTCTCCAGCCACCTTTCCATTATGTGCAAAATAACCTTTTATGCCATCATAATGGCTGGCATCAGGCTGTAGAAATACGAGCCCTTTTGATTCCTCAATTTCAGAAATACGCTTTGGATCATAAATCCAGTGCAATCCGAGCGTAGCTGAATCACCTATGAGTGCACCAAGAATGGCAGCAATGCTTGAGTTCATATTGTAATCTTCTCTAACATAGAAATTACTCAGTAATTCACTACAGAATGTAACCTTTTAATGATCTCTTGATTAAATCTCTTCATCAGCAGGTAGTTTCCGAGCTTCCTCTTCCAGCATTACGGGAATGCCATCCTTTATGCCAAAAGCAAGCCTATCTACCTTACAAATAAGCTCATTCTCAGTTTTCCTATACAACAAGGGACCTTTACACAATGGACACACTAAAATGTCTAATAATTTTGTATCCATAAATTATATCCTCAATATTTTTGATACTGACATTAGGCAGGGCTGCCTTTATTTTAATTTTACACACTCAATAAATACTAATAAAACTTTTGGTTAGCCTTCAAAGCAAAAAACTACATGAGCTTTTTTATTCTCTCAGATACGACCTAATACCGCCACCTTGTTCTAAATAAGTATATTACTTCTTATTTTCTTGTTTCAGTCATAAAGGTGATGTGATAGTAACCTGCAAGATGAGCCGCTTCCATTACAGAAATAACAGACTGATGAGTAGCATTAGCATCGGCATTAATAACAATCACTGGGTCCTTCTGTTTCCCTGCAGCGGCCCTCAACTCGTCACTAAAACCCTCTAAACTGCTGTATTTGAAAGGCATACGATTAATCACATATTTACCGTCAGGGCTAACAGATACATTAATGGTGGTACCCAGATGTTCAGATGGCTTTTCCGATGTAGCTTCCGGCAAACTAACTTCCAGTTCGGAAAATTTTGAATATGTAGTGGTAATCATCAAAAATATCAGAATTACCAACAGCACATCAATCATCGGGATTAAATTAATCTCCGGTTCTTCTTTATTTCTTCCTCGTTGAAAATTCATTTGATAATTTAACTATTTACTGGGTATGGAAACATACTAATTTAAACTTTACGCTCGCCGTGGACAGTCTCAACTAATTTCAATGCCTGCAACTCCATTTCTACTACCATTGAATCTACCTTAGCACGGAAATAACGATAAAAAATCATACTGGGTATCGCTACTAAAATGCCATATGCAGTGTTATAAAGTGCCACAGAAATTCCATGAGCAAGCTGTGCAGGGTTGCTATCACCCGTAGGAGAATTGGAGCCAAAAATCTCGATCATGCCAACTACAGTGCCAAATAATCCTAACAATGGACTCATTGAAGCAATGGTTCCAAGAGTAGTTAAATACCGATCAAGATCATGTGAAACAGCTCTGCCAGCTTCTTCTATAGATTCTTTCATAACTTCACGTGTGCTTTTAATATTTTTTAGTCCGGCTGCAAATACTTGGCCTAAAGGTGAATGTGAATGCAAACGTACAAGCATATCTTTATTCACACCACGCTCTTGATACTCCCTAATCACTTTTGGTAATAAGCCTTTGGGAGTCACAACACTTATTCGTAACGCTAGTACTCGCTCGCCGATAATACCCACAGCGGTAACAGAAGCTACAATAATTAACCAGATTGGCCAGCCAGCGGCTTGAATCAATGAATACAAGTAATATTCTCCTAAATAAATCAGATAAAATTATTGTTGTAATGTATCTTGCCTGCGTGTTTTCAGCAAGGTGAAAAATACAATGCTTATTTCTCTCTCACTATAACTGCGCTTGAATTTGCTTGAAACCTGTGTACAAACAATTAAGCTACCTGTTTACACAAGTATTTTCTAGAAAACTTAATTTCTAAACATTAATATAATTACTTATTATCAAATGATAATAAATTTATGAAAGGCTACACACCCTAGTTCTATACAATATCCGGTTTTATTACAAATGTTGATTATTGTAGAATATCAAGATGGCCCCTCTTTCAAAAACAGAAAATCCCCATTTAATCTTAACTGTAAGCGAATTAAATCACAGCGCTAAAGACCTACTTGAACATACATTTCCGTTAGTATGGATTAGTGGCGAAATATCTAATCTTAAGTGCTACAACTCAGGACACTGGTATTTTTCCCTTAAGGATACCGATGCACAAGTACGCTGTGTAATGTTCAGATACAAAAACAAGTTATTAAATTGGGAGCCTGAAGATGGCATGCAGGTTGAAGTACGTGCATTAGTTACGCTTTATGAAATACGTGGTGAATTTCAGCTGAATGTGGACACAATCCGCCTAGCAGGAAAGGGAGATCTATTTAAGGCGTTTGAGAAACTAAAAATCAAACTAGAGAAAGAGGGACTTTTTGAATCCACCCGCAAGAAATCCCTTCCGATTCTTCCAAAAAAAATAGGCATAGTAACCTCATCATCAGGCGCAGCACTGCGAGACGCGCTATCTACATTACGACACCGAATGCCTTCGATACCTATAGTTATTTACCCTACACAGGTACAAGGTGAAGGTGCCGCTCCAAAAATTGTAGCAGCCATTCAGGCCGCAGAAAGAAGAAATGAATGCGACGTGTTAATTATTTGTCGAGGTGGTGGCTCTATTGAGGATTTATGGGCATTTAATGAAGAGATTGTAGCTAGAGCAATAGATTCATGCCATATCCCTATCATATGTGGTGTAGGGCATGAAACTGATTTTACTATTGCGGATTTTATTGCAGATGTTCGCGCACCAACCCCCACTGGTGCAGCGCACCTTGCTTGCCCTGATAGCAGCGAATTAATGCAGCATATAGAAACTATGCATAGTCGTATACAAAGAATAATGCAAAGTTTTCTTGAAAGCCAGATGCAATATATTGATATGCTCTCACACCGTCTGACACACCCAGATGAACGAATTCACACTCAGTTTATACGTATTCAACATATTAATGAGAGGCTCGCAGGTGCCTGGCTACGATATTATGAAAACCGGCTCTGGTCTCTGCGTGAGCTAAATCAATGCATTGCTAGTGCAAAACCAGATATCTCCCGCCTAGATGCACGACTGAACGAATTAGAGCAACGCTTGTGCCGAGCAGTAACTCATCATTTTGATACATTCACAACTGTACTACAGAAACAACAAGCACACCTTTATCTCCTTAATCCAGAATCTGTTCTAGAGCGTGGCTACAGTATTGTTTACGACAAAGATAATAAAGTACTCCGGAAGAGTGATCAGATTAACGTTAACGATACTATCCAAGTAACCTTTGCAAAAGGATGGAGTAAAGCAAAAATATTAGAGAAAGGAAAATTAAGAGACTGATTCTGAGGAACATAAAACGGCCAACACAATTAAAATAATATGATCGTTAATAGAAATGGAGACTTACCTCTTCCTCCTCAGGGAAAATAGTTGAAAAATTTCATACAACTATACTAAAACCTCCTAAAAGAATATTTTATATAGTCTTGGCCGTTATAAAATAACTAAAAGATCATTACATTTTTGGCTCTTTAACATGCTTAGTCAAGCATGCTTGTGGCCTGAAGCTGATGTGCTAAAATTACTGTACAGCTTTTCGCCTGAATTTAAGAAGCTACAGGCTCCATCAGAGCAATATTATGTCGCCTAAAAGCCATATAATAAAAGCTACTACTCTTTAAACAAAGGAATAATCTCAAATGCCAAGAATCTTCCTCATGCTTGGCGCTATTAATGCGTTTCTTTGTGTGGCCTTTGGTGCTTTTGGTGCGCATAGTTTAAAACAAATGATCTCTATAGAAATGCTCGCCGTGTATCAAACAGGCGTGCAATATCATTTCTATCATTCTCTTGGCCTAATTATAGTTGGCCTGGTGTTACTACATATTCCCAAATCTAAACCTGTACAACTATCAGGCTGGCTAATGCTTGGAGGAATTGTATTGTTTTCTGTAAGTCTCTATGCATTAAGTATTACAGGAATTCGTATTTTGGGTGTAATTACCCCCTTTGGTGGCGTAGCATTCTTAAGTGCGTGGTTACTACTTGCCTACGGTGTAAAGAATACGAAATAATCCAACTATTACTATGCCAGTATTGATTTAACATGGCCGACATGAAATCCCACCATTTTTTTGCGCCCTGCCCACGTGGATTAGAGTCGGTCCTTGCAGTTGAACTTAAGAAGCTAGGTGGGCTGTCTATACAGAAAAATGATGGCGGTGTGAAATTCCAGGGAAGCTGGCATACGTGCTACCGCACTAATCTTGAGAGTCGAATTGCCAGCCGTATTCTTTGGCAAATTACAAAAAAATCCTATATTAATGAAACTGATATTTATAAAATATCTCATGCATTCCCATGGAATGAGTGGATCTCTTCAACAAACACAATTCGTGTCAACGTAGCAGCAAAAAAATGCCCGCTTAGAAGCCTTGAGTTTGTTACTTTAAGAATTAAAGATGCTGTCTGTGATAAGTTTCGCGAGCTGACCAACAAACGTCCGAGTATAAATACGGTGAATCCGGATATCCGCATACATGGATTCCTCGACGCCCGTGACTTTACTCTATATCTGGACACATCAGGTGACGCACTGTTTAAAAGAGATTTACGAAAAACTATGGGAGATGCCCCACTCAGAGAGAATCTAGCCGCCGGAATTTTACAACTGGCTGGTTGGAAGCCCGGTATCCCCTTTCTTGACCCAATGTGTGGGAGCGGAACATTTTTACTTGAAGCTGTACAAATAGCACTGAATATTGCGCCAGGGATAAAACGTAATTTTGCTTTTGAGAAATTCAAGAAATTTGATAGCTCACTATGGAACAAAATAAAAAAAGGCTCCATTAACCAACAGAAAGATAAATTACAGCAGCCAATATATGGTAGTGATTTATATGGTGATGCACTGCTTGATGCTCATACTAATCTTGATATGGCTGGATTTTCAGATCTGGTGGCACTGAAACAAGGAAATATTTTAGAAATCCCTTCGCCAGCTCCAACCGGTATACTTATTACTAACCCGCCTTATGGAAAACGTGTAGGTAATCAGGATGAACTAGCAGATCTCTATCCAAAAATAGGAGACATATTAAAGAATAAATTTGTCGGATGGAGTGCGTATTTCCTAACTGGTGACGCCCTTCTGCCAAAATCGATACGCTTATCTGCCTCACGTCGAATTCCTTTATTTAATGGTGGAATAGAGTGTCGGCTACTGGAATATAAAATAGTAGCGGGAGGAATGAGGAAGGTAAAAGTAACCGTTGTCGCAAAGAACTAAGATTCTACTCCCATAACCAGCAGAAGCCTGTAAGTGATGTTTGAAAAAAGAATAGTTTCATTATTAATATTCCTAATATGCATAACCGTAATCGGATATGCTTTATATCTTCAATTAGTAATCAACCTTCTGCCTTGCCCATTTTGCATAGCGCAACGAATAGCCTATTGGTTAGTAGGATTAACAGCTATTTTTTCTTTTATCCATAACCCTAGAGGTTTAGGTCAACAGATATACTATTGTCTTATAACAGTCTTCTCATTAATTGGGTTAATTCTAGCATTACGCCATTCCTGGATAATTCGATACCCAGAACCAGAAGCGTTTCAATGCGGAATTAGTGCAGAAGAAGAATTCTTGAATGACCTATCAATAGCCAATTGGTGGCCAAGTATGTTTGAGGCTAACGGGGACTGCGCAGATGTAAAATGGGAGTTTATGTCCTTAACTATACCAAATTGGTCAGTTATTTTTTTCTTACTTATCCTAATAATTTCAGTTTATATTCTATTCACTAGCCGCAACCAGAAATCAGTAATTGAATAAAAGTAACATCATCCGCATAAGATAAATCAAATAATCATAATTAAGGCCGTCATACTAAAAAACGACAAAGAGCCTATTTAAGGCAGCGTTGTCGTTTTTTATTAGGCTTAGTTACTTAGAATCATGTATTGGTTGCCAAGGTTCTGGATCTATATATTCAATTACAACAGAACGTTTCTTCTCAGCATCAGTAGATTCCTGAACAGGCTCATCTATTACATCATTTATAGCGGGAGGATTGCCATCATGTATTAAGTTATTCCGGCGTTGTAAATATGCGTCACGCAGGAACTCATATTTATCCAATGCGGCCTCATTTACAATTTCTTCATTATCCAGTAATTGTTTACGCTGTTCAACTGCCCGACCTGCCCCTATCGTTGGAGAGATAAAGGGCGCCATAAAAGGTGCGGCGTAGAAAATTGGATTAGTACCTGCATCCACTATACCTCCAATTCCAGACCGAACCGTATACCCACCTAAAAATGGCACTACAATGTAAGGTCCACTAGATACTCCGTAATGGGCTAGTGTCTGGCCAAAGTCCTCATACCGCTTGGGAAAACCATAATCACTTCCGAAATCTACTAACCCACCCATTCCCAAAAATGTATTAATCAGAAGGCGTGATCCATCTTGCCCTGCTTCTCTAAATTTCAGCTGAAGGATATCATTAATGACCACTACAAAATCATCTAAATTTGAGAAAAAATTTGCTGCCCCTACTTCAACAACTTCAGGAGCTATTGTTTTATAGCCCATGGCAACAGGCTTCAAAACATATTTATCTGCTTTCTCATTAAAAGCAAAAACAGAACGATTCATGGATTCTAATGGATCGTGGTTCTCTTCTGACGTAGGTGACGTAGCACAACCAGAAAGAAAAATTGCAAGACCTAATAATAGGGGAAGCCTAGATAATTTAAGACATGTGATATTCATAGTTTTCTCATTCAAAATGTAGATGCAGTCTGCCATAAATACATATTTGGTTCAACCAAAAATATAGTTTTATAGCGGTTTATTTATTTAAAAGTGGACAAAAATCTTAATACTTATTCTCTAAGAGAATTATCAGTATTTAACCAGCCTGTTACTCCATGCCACTCCTAGAAAAATCTTTTAGGCGGACACCAAATAACCATAATGAAGAAAAATAGCTTGTGGCTCCCAGTATCACAACCCATGTTAACCTGATGACACGATCCATAGCGGAGTTTTCTAGCCATAATGTCATGTCACCCACAGTAAGCCAGAGCACTGCTGACATTACAGAT
>JAAZZR010000041.1 GCA_014237605.1 Nitrosomonadaceae bacterium
AAAAAGAAGATAGATTAGTTGTTCCATGAATTTTAGAATAGGTTAGCAGGATCTCATTCTTTTAATAATAGAATATGTATTTATATTGACACATGAAAGCGGGTCATTCAACCTATTCTAGGTGTCTATCATTCCTTGCCCAGTATATGACCACATGTATTATTGTTGTGGTTTATAATACGGAAATCTTGCAATAATTTTTCTCATATTTAATCTATACATTTCGATTAATTATAGATAATCTCGGCGCCAAATTTGCTAATAGTTTCTATTTAGGAAATAATTTTGGATAAATACACTTCTAATATAGCACTAATGTATTCATGTTAAAGCACCCATTACATAAGCGCTGTGTGGTTTCTTCGATGCTGTTTATCTCGCTATTCCTCCCATTTGCCTCATCAGCTACTGCTGAGAGAGTACATGCTTTAAATATAGACAAGACAGCTGTTACCTGGATGCATTTGTCATTTAAGGGGAAAGAATATTTTGCTAAACTTGTAGCTAAAATTGAATTAATGTCACCATCAAAATCTGAACTTGATGCTGCGTTTATACCTTCTTCTAAGGGCGATCCTGTAGCAATGACAGAATTCGGAGCATTAGTTATTGATACTAATATTGCTGTGAAATCTATTTTTGGCACAATAAAGTTACGAAAGAAAGCCTGGTTTGATCCTGTCTCTCTATCAGCTATGCAATATGTACGCGAGCGAAGAGGATTTAAAGATTCTGAAAAAACTTATCGATTTACAGACAAAGGTGTTCATAGAGTTGCAAAGACACCAATTGATAAGAATGAAATTATACAACCACCTGAGAAATGGTCATCTAGTTATGAAGAATTTTATCCGTATGATTCAGAGAAGAAGGATTGTGCGAATATAACTGCACCTATATCTATTATTTACTTAATTTCAGCATTAAAAGTTTCAGACTTTGAAAAGCCTGTGACTATCTGTGTCTTTAACAAAAAAGAAACTGTCTACCTTGATATTCAGAAAGAGCCCTCTGAAGCTCTTCAAGTTAGTCACATTGAAGCAAAGGGTGATAAAGCTATTCATAAAGACACATCAATTTTAGCAGAAGTACTCTCGCTTAAGGCGCGGTCAATTTCTTCGGGTCAGGCAATAGATAACTTTACTTTAGTCGGATTACAAGGAGACCTTAGAATTTATATTGATCCTGAGTCACAAACTCCGGTTCAGCTAAGGGGTGATTACAAGAGTTTTGGAGAAATAAAATTAAATCTTCGTCAAGTGGTATATAAATAGAAAATGAAATTATTATATAAATATATATGTGCAAGTGTTTTGCTCCTGATTGTATCAACAGGACACCTATTTGCTGACCCTATATCTGAGGGGCAGCAGGCCTATCTTCAGGGTAATTATGCGGAGGCCGTTCGATTAGTTAGTCCGTTGGCAGAGAAAGGAGATATTCTTGCCCAATATAATCTTGGTGTTATGTATGCTAACGAAAAAAGTGAAATTCATGATAACAAAGAAGCAGCCAAATGGTTTCTTTTGGCTGCTGAGCAGGGCGATACTGATGCGCAAGTCTGGCTTGGTGAGTCATATATAGGCGGGAGAGGTGTTACCTGGGATGTTCAAAAAGCTGTGGACTGGTATCGCTTAGCAGGAGAACAGGGCCATATAGTTGCTCAAGTTAGACTTGGTCTAATGTATGACGAGGGACAAGGTGTTACACAGGACCATCAGGAGGCAGTTAAATGGTATCAGCTGGCCGCAAAACAGGATCAAGTGGATGCTCAGTACAGACTGGGCGCGATGTATGATGAAGGCCAAGGTATTTCTCAGGATCACCAGGAGGCAGTTAAATGGTACCGATCCGCTGCTGATCTGGGGTATGTGAGCGCACAGTTTAAACTTGCTGTCATGTACGATCATGGTGAAAATATCGCCCAGGATTATCAGGAAGCTCTTAAGTTCTATTATCTTGCTGCTGTACAAGGCCATACCAATGCACAAGCCAGTCTTGGCATGATGTATGGTCAAGGGCAGGGCGTATCTAAGAATAATATTCGTGCATATATGTGGTTAGATCTTGCCGCTTCAAATGGAAGTGGCTTAGCTGAACATGGTAGAAATTTACTTGCCAAGAAAATGTCCTCCTTAGAAGTAAAAGAATCAAAGGAACTGGTGCAGGCCTGTAAAGATAGTGGCTATAAGGACTGTAAATAGATAGAGTAAAAATAATTCTTAGCACTAATTATTTTAATCGTTTGACAAGCAAACAACCCTCCGATAGTCTTCCTTTACAGTTTAGATTTTGTTAGTAATGATTTGTAAGATTGTAATCTTATAATTAATAATCAAATCAATTTAAACTTCGAAGGAACTTACTAGACTATCTGCTCGTCGAAGTTAATTAACACAATAACTGGAAGAAATGTCATTATAGATTAGGCACCCAGCACAATTATTCTAACTAGCCATATTAGATTTTATTAATAGGTTGGTTAAACTTTTTTAGGAGAAAGTTATGCAACTCAAGGGATCTGAAACTGAAGTAAATTTGAAAGCTGCCTTTGCAGGTGAGTCTCAAGCAAATCGTCGGTATCTATATTTTGCAAACAAGGCTGATATAGAAGGTCAAAATGACGTGGCAGCAGTATTTCGTTCTACTGCTGAAGGGGAGACAGGGCATGCTCACGGCCATCTTGAGCACTTAGAATCTTGTGGTGATCCAGCAACTGGATTGCCTATTGGCGCATCACGTGACAACCTTAAAGCTGCTATCGCTGGTGAAACTCATGAATATACTGATATGTATCCAGGAATGGCAAAGTCTGCACGTACAGAAGGCTTTGATGAGATTGCTGATTGGTTTGAAACCCTAGCGAAAGCAGAGCGTTCACATGCTAATCGTTTTCAGAAAGCTTTAGACGCCTTTACTGATTAGTAATCAGGTGTAATAAAATCTAGTGGATTAACTAAAAGGAGCTTTATAAGCTAAACTTGAGTTGATCCACTGCTATTTTGTAATTTCTTTTTACTAATTTCTTATTCCCATGGCCACCTATGAAGGAAGTTTAGACGCGCCCAAACGCAATCCTATAGATTGGAAGAATCCTGATTTTTACAAAGAAGCAGAATTTTTCGATGAAATGGATCGCGTTTTTGATATCTGTCATACATGTCGACGTTGTGTAAATCTTTGCACGGCATTCCCAACTTTATTTGATCTCATCGATGAGGGAACAACTGGCGAACTAGATGGGGTAGAAAATAACAAATTATGGGAAGTAGTGGATCGATGCTATCTCTGTGATATGTGTTTTATGTCCAAATGCCCATACGTACCACCGCACGAGTGGAATGTAGATTTCCCCCATTTGATGCTACGTGGCAAAGCAATTAAATATAAAAAAGGGGAAACTAATTTCAGAGATAAGATGCTATCTAGCACCGATATTATGGGTAAAATTGCGAGTATCCCAGTTGTAGTGCAAGTAGTAAATGCCTCAATTAAAGCGCCAACTGCTAGGAAATTAATAGAAAGCGCGTTGGATATTCATGCAAAACGGGAACTGCCGGAATACAACTCTAAGAAATTCCGTACTAATGCTAAGGTAGATGAATCATTCGAAGTGAAAAATGGTAAAAATACATCAGGTAAGGTTGGTATTTATTCAACATGCTACGTAAATTATAATGAACCTGGTATTGGCCACGATCTTATTGAAATACTTAAATATAATGAGATTCCAACACGCTTAGTAGAAAAAGAAGTATGTTGTGGTATGCCCAAGCTGGAATTAGGCGATTTGGAAGCAGTAGAGAAACTTAAAAATGTCAATATTCCTAACCTGGCAAAGCTAGCAAGAGATGGATACTCTATTATTATGTCAGTACCTTCTTGTGCGCTTATGTTTAAGCAAGAATTACCGCTTATGTTCCCAGAAGATAAGGATGTGAAACTAGTAGCAGAGGCAACGTTTGATCCTTTTGAATATTTAATGCTACGCAACCGAGAAGGATTATTAAAAACTGATTTTAAAGTGCCTTTGGGTAACGTGTCTTATCATATTCCCTGCCACTTGAGAGTTCAGAATATCGGTAAAAAGACAAAAGACATGTTGGAAATGATTCCAGAAACAACCGTTAACCTAGTAGAGCGCTGCTCTGGTCATGATGGAACCTGGGGAGTTAAAAGTGAATATTTTGCTGACTCTATGAAAATTGGTAAGCCTGTTTTTAAAAAAATGGCGGAATCTGACCCTGATTATATAAGTTCTGATTGTGCAATTGCAGGGCGTCATATATATCAGGGTATGGGGGGAGATTCTGGGGTAAAGCAACACCCATTGACACTGCTTCGGATCGCCTACGGGTTAACTTAAAGAATAATCACAATTTTCCTACCAACTTTTATATATAAGAATATTATGCCTAAAATTACTCGTGCCAGCATTATGACATTAGAGGAGTATGCTAAAACGCGCCAAGATTTTCGTACGAAGGTAATGCTGCATAAGAAAAATAGAAGGATTCCTTTAGGTAAAAACATCACACTTATTTTTGAGAATGAACTGACCATTCGTTATCAAATTCAGGAGATGCTTCGTATTGAGAAGGTTTTTGAAGAAGAGGGGATAATTGATGAAATAGAAGCATATAAAGAGCTTGTTCCCGATGGTAAGAATTGGAAGGCAACCATGATGATTGAGTATCCAGATCCTGTAGTACGTGCTGATAAGCTGGCCAAATTAATTGGTGTTGAGAATAAAGTCTGGGTGAAGATTGAAAACTATGACCCTGTTTTTGCGATTGCTGATGAAGATTTAGATAGATCGACTGAAGAAAAAACCTCTGCAGTTCATTTCTTACGTTTTGAGTTTAATCAGGATATGGTCAAGGCCTTACATAAGGGAGCATCTCTCAGTATGGGGATTGATCATCCTGCTTATCTGGAACAAATTAAACAAGTAAATGAGCTAACAAGAGCTTCATTAGTTACTGACCTAGATATATAGTCTAAATTTACGTTTTAATTTATTGGTCAAGTAATATTAAGTTCTTTCTATTAATAAGCTCCACCTCATCTACATAGCCTAGAATAGGTTTAATCTCACTACTAGTTCTTCCTAAAATCTTTCTGGTCTCTGTAGCACTATAATTAATAAGGCCAAGAGCAATCTCCTCTCCTTTCAGATTCATACAATGCACTGCTTCTCCACGTTCAAAATTATCCGTTGTGTCAGTTACCCCTATTGGTAGTAAGCTTGTTCCATCAACTAAAAGAGCAGTCACGGCGCCATCATCTAATGTAATACTCCCATTTGCCTGTAAACCAGCAATCCATTGCTTACGGGCTGCCAGTTTTTCCGTATTCGTCAAAATCTCTGTTCCGACTGGTTCCCCTTGTGCTAGGCGAATTAGTATATTTTCTTCAAGTCCTGAGGCAATTATTGTATCCGCACCACCTTTTGCAGCAAGCTTTGCGGCAGTTATTTTTGTAAGCATGCCTCCACGTCCGATTGAACCTCCAGTGGCAGCTGCCATCTGCTCAATCAGGGCGTCTTCAGCCATAACGCTATCTAATAATTTAGCATTTGAATCTATTCTTGGGTCAGCTGTGTATAATCCAGCTTGGTCGGTAAGAATCACCAGCGCGTCTGCATCAATAAGGTTAGTCACTAATGCAGCCAACGTATCATTATCCCCGAAGCGAATTTCATCCGTTACCACCGAATCATTCTCATTAATAATTGGGACTACACCCAGGTCTAATAATTCTCCAAGGGTAGAGCCAATATTTAAATAACGTTTACGGTCAGATATATCCTCATGGGTTAGCAGCAGCTGGGCTGTATGTAATTTATATGCCTGAAAACAAGATTCATAAGTCTGGATTACCCCCATTTGACCAACTGCTGCAGCTGCCTGTAATTTATATAGTTCATTAGGGCGGTCACTCCAGCTCAAACGTTGCATCCCCTCTGCTATAGCACCAGAGGAAACTAGAACAACTGTTTTTCCCTCATTCTTTAGATATGCAATTTGTTTAGCAATAGAGGAGAGTCTGTCCTGATCAAGTCCCTTCCCCTGATTAGTAACTAGACTACTGCCAATTTTTATAACGACTCGTTCAGCTTGCTTTAATATCATTTATATATTTAATTTTAATTTGAATTAAATCACTTCTGTCTTATTTTCTTGTTCTAAGTATTCCATGATAGCGTAAATCAATTGCTTACATCCTTTCCCAGTTAATGCTGAGATTGAAAAAATTTTACCACTCCATCCTAAGTTATTGATAAATTTAGCACAAATTTCTTTCTCGCTTTCATCTGGCAACATGTCAGTTTTATTGATTATTAACCAGCGTGGCTTCCGATAGAGCGCTTCATCGTATTTCTTGAGTTCAAGCACAATAGACTTTGCATCCTCAATTGGATCAGTCTCACTACCTAGCGGCGCTATATCGACTACATGTAATAGTAAGCGTGTACGTGCCAGGTGCTTTAGGAATTGATGACCTAGACCAGCACCTTCTGCTGAATTTTTGATCAGCCCCGTAATATCTGCCATAACTATGCTACGGTTGTGGTCGACACGTACCATGCCAAGATTAGGATGTAATGTTGTAAAGGGATAATCAGCTACTTTAGGACGGGCAGCAGATACTGCTCGGATTAGTGTAGATTTGCCAGCATTTGGTATCCCAAGAAGGCCTACGTCTGCAAGTACCTTAAGCTCAAGTTTGAGTTCAAAATTCTCTCCCTGCTCACCATGGGTGAATTGTCGTGGCGTACGGTTAGTGCTTGACTTGAAGTGTAAATTTCCAATTCCTCCTGCACCACCTTTAGCTAATAAAACTTTCTGTTGGTTCTGTTCCAAATCAGCAATAATTTCTCCGGAGTCTATATTGCTGATTATCGTTCCAACTGGGACGCGCAATACTATATCTTCTGCCCCTTTACCATATTGATCAGAACCACGACCATTTTTTCCATTTTTAGCACGATGTAACCGAGCAAAACGGTAGTCTACAAGAGTATTGATATTACGATCTGAAATAGCAAATATACTACCGCCATTCCCACCGTCACCACCATCCGGGCCACCTTTTGGGATAAAGCGCTCCCGACGAAAGCTGGCAACACCATCTCCTCCTTTTCCTGCATTTACCTGTATCTTTGCTTCATCTATAAACTTCATAAAATAATAAATTTTTGTTAGTTTGGCTTTTACCAATAAAAAAGCCCTAACTAATTGGTCAGGGCTTTATTTGAATTAACTAAATAGGTTTAAGCGGTAGTTATACTTACTGTTTTTCGTTTTGCTGCTCCCCGAATACTAAATGTAACCATTCCATTAATTTTAGCAAATAAGGTATGATCCCTTCCAATTCCAACATTATCACCCGGGTGTACTTGGGTTCCTCGTTGACGAACTATAATACTACCTGCAGAAATTAATTCTCCACCAAATCTTTTAACTCCAAGTCGCTTTGAATTTGAATCGCGGCCATTCCTAGAACTTCCGCCTGCTTTTTTATGTGCCATAGTCTGTGCTCCTTTTATGCAGAAATGCCGGTGATCTGAATTTCGGTATAATTTTGTCGGTGTCCTTGGTGTTTTTGGTAGTGTTTGCGTCGTCTCATTTTAAAAATACGAACCTTGTCATGCCGACCTTGTCCCAGTACAGTTGCCTTAACTGTAGCTCCATCTACCAAAGGTCTGCCCATTGAAGTTTTATCGCCATCAGAAACCATCAAAACTTGATCTATTTCAATTTCGCTACCAATTTCTGCTAATATCTGTTCTACTCTGATTTTTTCACCAGCTACAACTCGATATTGTTTACCGCCGGTTTTTATGACCGCATACATGTCAAACTCCATGATTTACTTCAATGAAAGCGCAAATTATACAGAGCTGCACTTATTTGGTCAAAGTTATGTCCTATTTGCATTGAATAAATCAATATATTTAAGCTATTAAACTTGACACGGCAGTCATGACTTTTCTAACATACCGGATTTATTGTAGGGGTTACTTTGGCAATTGATCTAATTAAGAAACTTATTGGCCCTGATATGGAGGCTATGGATGAGGTAATCAGGGTAAAACTCCACTCTGATGTAGTTCTGGTCCGTCAGGTCGGAGAGTATATTATTAATAGTGGTGGCAAGCGATTGCGACCCGCATTAGTAATACTTTCATCTGGCGCGTTTAATTATACCGGAAAGCATCATCATAACCTTGCTGCAATAATTGAATTTATTCATACCGCTACTCTGCTTCATGACGATGTAGTGGACGCATCAGAATTAAGGCGAAGTAAGGCCACAGCCAACGCTCTGTTTGGTAATGCTACAAGTGTTTTAGTTGGAGATTTCCTCTATTCTAGGTCATTCCAGATGATGGTTGAGGTTAATAATATGCGTATTATGCAGGTCCTAGCAGATGCGACCAACACAATTGCTGAGGGCGAGGTTTTACAGTTAATAAACTGTCGTGATCCAAATGTAAATGAAGAAAATTATCTGCAGGTAATTCGTTATAAAACTGCCAAATTATTTGAAGCAGCAACCCGTTTAGGTGCGATTCTTAGTGATGTATCACCTGAAGAGGAAGAATCAATGGCTTCTTATGGTATGCATCTTGGCACAGCATTTCAGTTAACAGACGATATGTTGGATTATTCTGGGGATTACCATGATACCGGCAAGAATTTAGGTGATGATCTTGCTGAAGGAAAACCTACTTTACCGCTTATCTATGCCATGAAAAATGGCTCCAAAGAGCAAGCTAATATCGTAAGTAAGGCTATCCAAAACGGAGGTGGAGAAGGGGTGCTGGAATCAGTCTTGAAAGTAATTCATGAAACAGGCGCATTGGACTATACTAGAAAAAAAGCAGAAGCCGAATCTTGTTTAGCAACTGAAGCTATTTCATTGCTCCCAGACTCTCAATACAAAGAGTGTTTACTGCAATTAGCCGTTTTCGCAGTATCGAGAAATCATTAGCACTCTATATGAACAACTGAGAGCAATATTAAAGTAGCGCTTTATACTAAAATTATATTTAATCAACCAGCAACAAATAATTCTTAACAGACCCTATTTCATTGCAGCAGCTGCATTTAGCATTGTCTCAATATGGGGTTCACTGGAGAGTTTCTCAGCTGTTAACCCGCGATTATTTTTAAGTTTTAAATTTGCTCCTGCATCCATCAACGTCAAAACAATCTGAGTATGGCCATACTGAGATGCTCTCATTAGGGCTGTATAGCCTTCCTTTGTTTGATGATCAATCTTCGCGCCCTTAGCTAGTAGGATCTTAAGGATTCGACCATGACCATTTTTAGACGCCAGTACAAGAGCTGTCGTGGCATCTTTCTTAGTTTGGTGGTGAATGTCTGCACCATTACTAAGAAGTGCCTCCACCACAGCCCTATGTCCGCCTTGAGAGGCGTATAACAAAGCTGTCCAGTTATCCCTTGCTTGGTGATCAACCTTTGCTCCATTTGTTAGCATGGCATTTACAATTTCTTTGTGTCCATGCAAAGC
>JAAZZR010000042.1 GCA_014237605.1 Nitrosomonadaceae bacterium
GTTACGCCTGAGGTCAGAATCTGTAATGGTTCTAGATGCTAGACAAGGGAATGTTATTTACCGGAAAAATGCCGATAAAATTAGGCCAATTGCTTCAATTACTAAGCTGATGACGGCGATGGTAGTGCTTGATGCAAAATTAGCGCTAAATCAGAAAATTTCTATTAGGTCTGCTGATATTGATCGTTTAAAGAATACTCGTTCACGGTTGTCACTTGGAGCTAAACTTACTCGTAAAGAGTTGCTATTGTTGGCACTGATGTCATCAGATAATCGTGCGGCTGCAGCATTAGGGCGTACTTATCCCGGTGGCAAGAGGGCGTTTGTTAAAGCAATGAATAACAAGGCTTTTGAACTGGGAATGGGAAACAGTTTTTTTGTCGAGTCTACCGGACTAAGTAGCAGGAACGTTTCTACTGCCCGTGACTTAGCTAAACTGGTTGGAGCTGCTCATAATTACAAGCTTATCCGAAAATATACTACTACTGCAGCGTATGCAGTAAAACTTCCTCGTAGGAAACATGCCTTACAGTACAAGAATTCTAATATTCTTGTGCGCCGTGGAATTTGGGATATTGATATTTCAAAAACTGGCTTTTTGAAGGCAGCTGGGCGTTGCTTAGTTATGCATGCACAAATACTTGGCAAACCGGTAATAATAGTATTACTTGATTCTTGGGGAAAGAATACCCGTATTGGTGATGCCAATCGTATTAAAAAATGGATGGAGAAAAATAATCGGCTTAAGCTACAAAGTAGCTGATGGCTTTATATGTTTTGGGTACCCTATAGTGCTAATCATGAAACCTTAGTACTGTTATCTGGATTTTTGATATCAGTTCTCTGATCAGAGAAATTGGAACGCAAGAATAGCAACAAATGTAGGTGGTAATGCGGCCACTAATAGTCCTAAAGGATGGATCGAGTCATCTTCAAATGATTCTTTGAGTATGGCAAAACCCGCAGGATTAGGAGCATTAGCAATGACTGTCAGGCCACCTCCTGTCACCGCTCCAGCGACAAGAGAATATTGGAATTCTGGACTTGTTCCTTCTAATAAAGAGCCAAGATATGTTAGCGCAGCATTATCAGTAAATGCTGTAAGGAATGTAGCGCCATAGAAGAGAACAGTAGTATCCATATCTACTAACATTGGTTGTAACCACCATTTTTTTTGCGCTCCTAGAACAACAAGTCCCGCAAGGAAAAAAGCAACCAACAGCCCTTCGCGTAGAATTAATCGATCCTGGTAACGCTCGTAGGCGTGAGCAAAGCCAATAAAAAACAGAAGTAATCCCATAAAAACTTCTGGGTGGTGAGCAAAGACTACTACGCCTACTAGAAAAAATAAGTGTACAAAGAAAACGGGTAAGGGAACCCTTTTTTCTTGAGATTCCTTATCAAAATGAATCTCTGAGAGTTCTCGCCGAAAAGCAAAGGTGGCTACCAAAGTATTTACTAGTACAACGATTATAGCTTTCCAGCCAAATGTACTGAACATGAATGTGAGGTCCCATCCCCACTTTGTTGCCACCATAAGTACTGGTGGAGCAGCAAATGTCGTCATTGTTCCGCCAATTGAAATGTTTACGAATAAAACACCAAGAGTTGCATATTTAAGTTTGGTCGTAATGCCCTTTGAGTAATAACGATCAAGAAGAATAAGTCCGGCTAGCGTCATGGCAGCTGGCTCTGTAATGAAAGAACCTAGTAGCGGTACAAATGATAAAGTAACAAAATAAAATGCCATTCCATCTGACCATGGAATAATTTTTGCAATCTTCTTCACGCAGAGCATTGCAAATTGAAGAATAGGGCGACTACCGGCGATCACCATAATGGCGAATACAAACATTGGCTCAGTAAAGCTTTGTTGTTCAAGGTAAGTGGTGGCAGCTTGTTTTCCATTAATGGACAATATTGCCAAGGTCAATACTAACGCCCAAAGTCCGAAAACAACTTCGACTTCACCTAAAAAATGCCATATGCCAGAGTGAGCTGGGCGCGTATGGGCTAAATGCTGGAAGAATTTAGTTGAGAAGGTGTGAATTAATGCGACGCCAAATAATATTGTGCCAATTAATTCAATTGTAGTAGGGTTCATTTATCGCTGGCAGTTAGGTTTATTTTGAATATTCAGATATTTCATAAATTAGTATTTGCGTTTAATAATAATTAGAAGTCTCTGTTTTATAATTATATGCTTAAACACTCCAATAGTTTGAGTAGCTTTGGTTTTGATTTTAAACCACGTTCTTATATTTGTAATCTATCTACAGAAGATTTATTTAAAGGGTTGAATTCTTATAAGTGTTTTATTAGGTTTACGGGCAATGATTACCTATGTATGTCAGGTATAATACTTCGGTCTTGTGTAACCTATAAGGGAACTTATTTGGTCCCACTTAAAATTTCATACAGTACTCACATGCCGAATGAAAATGGATCTAGAACTCTATAATAGAATATAGTTCCGAATTATAATTAAATATTTCAATTTTTCTCTTTGAGGTAATTATGACCAAAGCAAAAGTAATACTTAATCTAAGTGCAGTAATATTTAGCATCCTGTTACTACAACAAAATGCATTCTCTGATACTACAAAAGTAACTGAACTTATAAAAACTGATATCAAAATCGGGACTGGTCCAGAAGCAACTGGAGGGCAAGAAGTTAAAGTTCATTACACAGGCTGGCTATATAAAGCAAATTTACCTCAGAAAAAAGGCCCTAAATTTGACAGCTCACTTGATCGGGGCGAACCGTTTGTTTTTCCACTAGGTATTGGGCGAGTAATTAAAGGTTGGGATCAAGGGGTTATGGGGATGAAAGTCGGAGGAAAAAGAACGTTGATTATTCCAGCCCATCTTGGATATGGTGCGCGTGGAGCTGGCGACTCGATCCCACCTAATGCAGCTTTAGTTTTTGATGTTGAATTACTTGAATTACAATAAATATTTTAGGCTATAAATATTGGTGTATTTGTTACACGTCGCTATTTACTGATTTAATATTATTATGGCAGGCTTAAGCTCGGATATTCCTAGACCAAATGAAATAAAATTACATCAGAAGTCTAGGCTAATGGAGATTTCTTTTGCAAGTGGGGAAGTTTTTAAATTATCCTACGAGTTTTTGCGGGTCCATTCTCCCTCAGCTGAAGTGCGTGGACATAGTCCTGGGCAAGAAATATTACAAACTGGGAAACAGGATGTAATGATAAATCATATTGAGCCAGTGGGTAGCTATGCAATTCAGCCAAATTTTTCAGACGGCCATAATTCAGGCCTATATTCTTGGGATCTACTTTATAACTATGGTATAAATCAAGATAAAATGTGGCTTCGTTATCTGGACAAAATGGATGAGGCAGGTGCAAGTAGAAAGCAGCCTGAAGAATTATCTGTACACAAATAGAATTAGTATTGTCAGGCAGTGAATAGTGTTAATTTCCGTATTCATTGCAGAAATTATATTCATGTTACTTTTTTATAAAAATTATTTATGACTAAAACCACACATTTCGGTTTTAACTCAGTTCCTGAAACTGATAAAGCGCGTAAGGTAGCCGGGGTATTTGACTCTGTGGCAGGCCGTTACAACTTAATGAATGACCTCATGTCAGCCGGGATGCACAGACTTTGGAAGCGTTTTGCTATTCAGACTAGTGGAGTCAAGGTTGGTGATCGGGTTCTTGATATAGCAGGTGGCACAGCGGATCTGAGTACATTGTTTGCTGATCATGTTGGAGAAAGCGGAGAGATATGGCTTACTGATATAAATAATTCTATGCTTTCCATAGGCCGTGACCGAATTTTGGACTCTGGTCTGAACGCATCAGTAGCACAGTGTGACGCTGAGAAATTACCTTTTCCGGATAATTATTTTAATTGTGTAAGTGTTGCGTTTGGGCTTAGGAATATGACCCATAAGGATGTGGCATTGTCAGAAATGTTACGGGTACTTTGTCCTGGCGGGCGTTTAATAGTTCTTGAATTTTCCAAAATATGGAAACCATTACAACCGGCCTATGATAAATATTCATTTGATATTTTACCTGCTATAGGTAAGTTTATTGCTAATGACGAAAGTAGCTATCGTTACTTAGCGGAGTCTATTCGTGTACATCCTGATCAGGAAGAATTAAAGGACCTAATGCAGCAGGCTGGTTTTGAAAGAGTTGAATATTTCAATCTCACTGCAGGAGTCGTTGCATTGCATCGTGGCAATAAATTCTAGGCTCTTGTAAAAAAAGTATAATGTATATAGAGCGTTTGGACTTAAAGTTAGTTTGGTCGCAGCTTAAAATTTAAAAAGTATTTTGAGATTCAAAAATTGCCATGTTGTCTTCCGTAGCTTTAGCTCCACTTAATCATATTCTGCTTAGTGAAAGTTGGGCTAAGAGACGGCTTCAGCCACATACTGGGAAGACAATACAGATTTGTGTTTCACCGTTCTTGAATACTACGCTAACTGTGCAAGAGAGCGGTGAACTATTAGCAGTGGCTAGCAGTTCCAATATTGATACTACTGCCACTTTCACACTCGGTTTACTGCCTCGCTTACTTACTCATGCTGAAGGTGCCTATAGCGAAATTAGTATATCTGGAGATGATGCATTTGCCGAAGAACTTATTTATATAAGTAGGCACTTGCATTGGGATGTGGAGCAGGAATTGAGTAAGGTTACGGGTGATATTTTTGCTCATCGTATCGTGCAGACTAGTCAAGACATAAAATGCTGGCACAGTGAGACTGCTGAGAATTTATCAGCAGCATTGGCAGAATACTGGTTAGAGGAGCAGCCACTATTGGCTAAGTCTTCTCATACTAAAGAATTCATTACTGACGTGCATACATTAAGTAATGAAATGGAGCAGCTAGAGATTCGGATAGAGAAAATTAGAAAGAGAAATCCTTAAAGGACTTTATAGGGATTATTAATAATAAATGAATAATTGTTATTTAAAATAAATGCGTTTTCTTCGTCTTTTAAAAATTATCGCTGTCGCATTTCGTTTTGGTCTTGAGGAGTTTTTCCCGAGACACGGGTGGATGCGTGTGCTGAAAATATCGATTTTCTTCATAACAATTTGGCGTAGAAAAATAAAGAGACCGCGCGCGGAACGTTTGCGTATGGCCTTGGAAGCATTAGGGCCTATTTTTATAAAATTTGGTCAAATGTTATCTACTCGTCGTGATCTGTTGCCACTAGATATTTCAGATGAGCTAGCTAAGCTTCAAGATCAGGTTCCACCTTTTGCTTCCAGTGTTGTACTAACAACATTAGAGAAGATATATGGAAAATCAGCCGACGAAGTATTTTTAGAGTTTGATTCTGAACCCATAGCCAGTGCTTCAGTTGCTCAGGTGCATTTTGCAGTATTACATGATGGCACGAAAGTTGCTGTAAAAGTCTTACGTCCTGGGATTGATAAAATTATTGCACATGATGTTGCTTTGATGGAAACCGGCGCATGGCTGGCTGAGGCCTTGTGGCCAGATGGGAAACGATTGAAAACAAGAGAGGTGGTATCGGAATTTGCACGGCATCTAGATGATGAACTTGATCTTCAGCGAGAAGCTGCTAATTGTAGCCAGTTAAGACGTAATTTTCTTGATTCTCCGTTGTTATTTGTACCAGAAGTGTATTGGGACTATTGTCACCCAGGCGTCATGGTTATGGGACGCGTTCATGGAACACCTATTAGTCATGTATCTACTTTGCGTGAGCAGGGAATAGATATTCCGAAGCTCGCTCGTACGGGAGTGGAGATTTTCTTCACTCAGGTGTTCCGAGATGGATATTTTCATGCAGATATGCATCCTGGTAATATTTTTGTCGGCAGCGACGGGCAATATATCGCAGTTGATTTTGGCATCATGGGTACACTTACAGATGAAGATAGGAATTATTTAGCACAGAATTTCCTAGCCTTTTTTAGCCGTGACTATAGGCGTGTTGCAGAAGCTCACGTTGAAGCAGGCTGGGCTCCGAAAGATACGAGAGTTGATGATTTTGAGAATGCGATACGTGCGGTATGTGAGCCAATTTTTGATAGGCCACTAAAAGAGATTTCTTTTGGGCGTGTTCTATTACGCTTATTCCAAACGTCACGTAAATTTAATGTAGAGATTCAACCACAACTGGTTATGCTGCAGAAAACACTACTAAATATTGAAGGACTTGGACGAGACCTTGACCCAGATCTAGATTTGTGGACAACAGCCAAGCCATATCTAGGGAGTTGGATGTCTGAGCAACTTGGTTGGCGTGGGATGCTTAGCGGCGTACAAAAAGAAGCGCCAAACTGGGCTGTTATGGTGCCGCAGTTTCCCCGCCTGTTGTACCAAGCCTTGAATAGAGATCCTGCAGAAGGGCTTGAAAAAAGAATGACTGAACTACTGCAAGAAGAAAAACGACAGAGCCGGTTATTAATTATTTTATCAACCCTATTAACAGGATTGTTATTTTGGCAGATATGGGGATAGTAAATTTTAAAAAATTTCTAGTAAATTCGGCAGTAATTTTTAATAGAAGAGCTGCCCTCTATTGCTATATCTAAAGTTTGATTATCAAAGATAAATGAATCATTCCAGTATAATCCACACTTGATTATTTTATAAAAATTTAGATGAGCTATTATCGACAGCATGTATTTTTCTGTGTCAATCAGAGGGAAGCTGGAGCACAGTGCTGTAATGACCATAGTGCTCAAGAAATACGTGACTATGCTAAAAATCGCATTAAGAGATTAAATTTAGATCGTAAAGGGAAAATTAGAATAAATATGGCTGGCTGCCTTGATCGTTGTAGTGAGGGTCCAGTTATTGTGGTTTATCCTGATGAGGTTTGGTATACCTATATTGATAAAGAAGATGTAGATGAAATTATCGAAGAGCATCTTATAAATGGTCGTATAGTAGATCGACTTAGGATTTAATATTTCATTTGTTATGTAATAAATAATATTATTACAAGCCAATTGATTAGTTGTAATCAGTCTTAATAGAATGAGAAGATAGTTAGTTGGAAATATAAGCTAGTTTTAGCTCTTGTTCTTTAATTATTTTGCTAAATTCCAATATTACACAGAAATTTTTTGTTGATGGTCCAACTGGTAAGCTTGAGACGGTTCTGGCGGAGCCAAATTCTGAGCGCAGACATGGCATAGCCATTATTGCTCATCCCCATCCACTATATGGTGGGACCATGGATAATAAGGTAGTGCATACTCTTTTTAAGGCTTTATTCGAGCTTGGGTTTGTCACGGTTAAGTTTAATTACAGAGGTGTAGGCAAGAGCGAGGGAAGCTATGGTGATGGCTTGGGCGAAACAGAAGATGCCATTGCAGTAGTCGAGGCAATTCGTGATCAGTTTGATGCGGGGTCTAATAATCTACCGCTATTACTGGCCGGTTTTTCTTTTGGAGGCGCAATTCAAGCTCATGTAGCAAAGATTACTAGTCCGGAAAGTATTATTATGGTCGCTCCTTCGGTAGACCACCTTCAGGCGCCATCAGTTTCTAGCTATGCTAAAAGAGTATTAATTATTCAGGGTGATCAAGATGAGGTAGTCCCGCTTAAAAAAGTTTCAGAATGGGCTGCTCCTCAGGATTTGCCAATAGTAGTAGTTCCTGCCGCTGAACATTTTTTTCACGGCAAACTGCATATTATTAAACGGACAGTATTAGATTGGTACTGATTCTAGTTATTGTGAAGAGCCAAGCGGCCTGAGGTAAATTTTTAACAGGAAATTACATCGTTTTCTCTGTAGTAGTCACTAGGGCTGCTTGATACCTATTTAAGAAATTATGCGGAATTTATATTTAATCCTAGGTTTGGTATGCGTATTTATTAGCACCCCATCTCTTGGCCAAACACTATCTGTTTGTTATCAGGCTAATTGTTTAAAGAAAACAAGCTTCACAGTTTCTTCAGATGTTCATAGTCAGATTAGGGTCTTTTTTTCATCAGTAACATCGGCGATAGAAGAACGAGAGGCTATTAGACATGGAGTGCGTAGATTATATTTGGAAGCGGCCAAATACAGTCCCATTGCATCTGATCGCGGGGGTAATTTTAAAGATTCCTTTGTAATAGGACGTATGGACTGTGTTGATCATAGTAGAAATGACACTACATTTCTTGTCTACATACAACAACAAGGGTGGCTGAATTATCATCAGATAGGAGAAATTGTCTGGCGTAATCCATTATTTATAAATTTACATTATGCCAGTCATATTATTGAAACTAGTAGTATGAAATCATGGGTGTTGGACACATGGTTTCTTGATTTTGGAGAGCTTGCTACAGTTATATCATATGAAAAGTGGAAGAATGGCTATTCTCCATAACTCAGAATTAGAGAGCCAACATAATGGGGCTTGATGGCCTATATGTATAATTTAAGTTTTAGTTTGTTTTTTTATAAGGATTAAATTAATTGGAATTTCATGAGTCTATGGTGTTCTGGTTCTTTAAAGAGCTTTTAAAAGTTGCTTTAGGTCTGGGTTTTATTCTGGGTTGTATCCTATTTTTGCGCTGGATCAAGGATGACGACTGAGCACTTTAAATGATCTGAGTAAAAAATTTAGTAGCCAGACTTTATAAGTTAAATTTTCGATTATAAGCCTATAGAAGTATTAATCTGTTTGTAGCTTGAGCTATATATATAGACAAATAAATTATTAATTTTTATATTTTTGACTAAATTAAAATAATAAGTTGCGGTTTAGATATAGTGGTGCTGGTATGATTTCTGGTAGAATGAACAGCTTTAGAAGCGTTCTACATGTAAGAGAAAGGAAGAACTACCATGACTTATGTTGTAACTGAAAGTTGTATTAAGTGTAAATATACCGACTGCGTAGATGTTTGTCCGGTAGATTGTTTTAAAGAAGGCCCAAATTTTCTGGTAATTGATCCAGAAGAATGTATTGACTGCACCTTGTGTGTAGCTGAGTGTCCCGTAGAAGCAATTTATGCTGAAGATGATGTACCTGATGAGCAGCAGCATTTTACAGCGCTCAATGCTGAGCTATCAAAATCCTGGGAGTCCATAGTTGAGAAAAAAGATGCTCCGTCAGATGCCGACGACTGGGTGGATGTTTCCAGCAAACTAGACTTGTTAGAGCGTTAAACTTATAGCGGTAGTCAGTTCCACCGCATGTCTTTACTACAGAGATTTCCACAAGTAATCCTTGCTGATTTTTTTAATCAGTTCCCCACTGGTATAAACTCCAGCGTTGTTGTTACACCTAATCGAAGACTAGCAAAGGTGTTGCGGCGAGAATTCGATAGTCTTCAGGTTGCGCAAGGGCG
>JAAZZR010000043.1 GCA_014237605.1 Nitrosomonadaceae bacterium
CTGATCCTATCATTCTGAATAACAGGATCAAACCCTAACAACTGGTTCTGATCTTCAACTATCCTTTCCCCTGCTCTCATCAGAGAGCAGGGGATTTTTTTCAGTTTATTAAGTATAAGCCAAGTCATGAAGAAGACTTAGTTATAGACTTTTATAAAGAAATAACCGTTATCTAACAAATAGTCTAAATCTCTGCAGATATTTCCAAATTATCTATTAATCTAGTTTCCCCTAATTTTGCAGCTCCAAGCACAACCAACGCTCCGTTATTTACTTGAGCAGGAGCTAACGTATTACGTTGCCGCAGGGCTATATAATCTACATCCCAGCCGCGGCTAATGAGAGTTTCTCTTGCATCATTCTGTAATTTTTCGAAATTTTTGTTCCCAGCCTCTATTTCTAATTTTATTTTAGATAAAACTTGAAATAAACATACTGCCTCAGCCCGCTCTTCCTTATTTAGAAAGCGATTACGGGAACTCAGGGCCAGGCCATCAGATGCACGTACAGTCTCGCCCTCACCAATCTCGATCGACAAATTTAACTGTCGGGTCATTTCGCGCATAATACATAATTGTTGATAATCTTTTTTTCCGAAAATTGCTAATTGTGGCTGCACAAGATTAAAAAGCTTCAAAACTAGCGTTGCTACACCACTAAAAAATCTAGGTCTAAATTCTCCCTCTAGAATATTTGCTAGTGGTGGAGGCTCTATAATAAATTCCTGATGCACTGGATAAATATCTTCTTCTGTAGGCGCGAATACCACATCAACCCCATTTTTCTCTAAAGATTTGAGGTCTTCTTTTAAAGTACGAGGGTATTGATCAAAATCACTAGTCTGTCCAAATTGCAAACGATTAACAAAGATACTGGATACTAAACAACCAGATTTTTGTTTTGCAATTTGTATCAATGATAGATGACCTTCGTGCAAATTACCCATAGTCGGAACAAATACAACATAATGTTCGGACTTTAGCCGTAACCGTAAGGAAGGAATATCAGTGATTATCTCCACGCTAATTTTATGTACTAGAATCCGTGTTCTGACTTAGGAAATTTCTTAGACTTAACTTCTTTAACATAATTCTCCACTGCCTCATTGATGCTTCCTGCATCATCCATAAAATTCTTTATAAATTTTGATTTTTTTCCAGAATAAATACCGAGTATGTCATATAACACCAGTACCTGTGCATCACAGTCCACTCCTGCACCAATACCTATCGTAGGTATAACCAGTTTCTTAGTTATTTTTTTTGCCAGAATAGCAGGTATAGTCTCCATCAATAGCATACCTGCCCCAGCCTCTTCCAAGATAACTGCATCCTCTAGCAATTGATTTGCTTGATTAATAGACTTACCTTGTACTTTATAACCCCCTAACATATGCACAGATTGAGGCATCAAACCAATGTGTGCACATACTGGTATTCCACGTAGAGATAGAAATTTAATAGTTTCAGCCATCACGCGCCCACCCTCTATCTTCACCATACTCGCACCTGCTGAAATAAGTTCGGCGGCATTCTCAAAAGTATTTTCTGGGGATACCTGGGAGGTACCAAAGGGCATATCAGCCATGATAAATGCCTTGCTTGAACCTCTAGCCACGCATCCTGTGTGATAGACCATGTCATCTAACGTTACAGATAATGTTGTATTCTCTCCCTGCAATACATTACCTAAGGAGTCTCCCACCAGTAAAATATCAACACCTGAATTTTCTAATAGCGAAGCAAAGCTAGCGTCATAGCATGTAAGTGCGGAAATTTTTTCTCCGGTATCCCGCATTTTTTGTAAAGTTTTTTGTGTAATTCGCATGTTTGAACCTTATCTTCCCAAGTTAAAATACTCACGTGGGCCGCGCATTTGTTCTAATCTTTGTAGTAATAAATCAAAGTCTGGCTGGTTTTCAACAAAATTCAAATTTTCACTGTTTACAATCATAACCGGAGCACCTTCATATTGATGAAAGAATTTTGTGTAAGCCTCAGATAACCGCCATAGATAATCTTCAGAAATATTTTTCTCAAAAGTGCTACCGCGCTGCTTTACTCTATCAATAAGTGTACTAGTTGAAGCTTGTAGATAAATCACTAAATCAGGAAGAAGAGCCTTGGGCTGCAAATGACTATAGATGCTCTGGTACAGACTTTGCTCAGCATCACTTAATGTAAGCTTAGCAAATAATTGATCTTTATCAAGTAAAAAATCACTTACTATACCTCGAGTAAACATATCCATTTGCGCGAGACTCTGCACCTGATTATTGCGCTGAAAAAGGAAGAATAATTGAGTCGGTAAGGCATACCTCGGTATATCAGTATAAAACTTTTCAAGAAATGGGTTTTCAGCTGGCTCTTCTAATAATAGTGAGCTATCCAGATGAGTGGCTATACGTCGAGCCAAGCTAGTTTTTCCTACCCCTATGGGCCCCTCAACCACAATGTAGCGATATTTTTCTAGTTTCACAAATTTTGCTCTCTTTCAAGCCTTTGATTAGAACAAGCTGATAATAATTCAGCTACACTGCCACGGCTAGGAATAAAAAAATCTTTTGAAATTTCCATAAGAGGTTTTAATACGAAAGCACGTTGATGCATTCTCGGATGCGGAAGAATTAGACCGTCCTCATTACAGACTAATTCATCATACATCAGTATATCTAGATCAAGTGTTCGGGGATCATTAGGCAAGCCCCGCACACGACCATGATTTTGCTCAATTTCTAGTAGTATTTTAAGTAACCCGTGTGGAGAAAGGGTGGTTTCAATCTCTACTACTGCATTGATAAAATCAGGCTGATTAATTTTCCCAACCGGCGCACTCCGATAAAGTGAAGAACAAGCTAATAATTTACTTTCAGGGAGTGTATCAAGCTCATCAAGTGCTCTTCGTACCTGAGATACCGGGCTTTCTAAGTTGCTGCCTAAAGCAATTAATGCCCGAGAGAAA
Organism: Nitrosomonadaceae bacterium; assembly: GCA_014237605.1. Classification (GTDB taxonomy): domain Bacteria; phylum Pseudomonadota; class Gammaproteobacteria; order Burkholderiales; family Nitrosomonadaceae; genus BJGV01. Next base: position 2,962 of record JAAZZR010000043.1, read on the forward strand.
TGACCCAATTTAGCACCTAGTATCAATTATTCTGTAGGACCTAAAGTTGAACCTATACTTTGCGTATCGACTGCTACAGCCTCATTACGCCTACCCCTTTTTCTCCTCTTTCTTGGCACTTCATTTCTAAATAACATACTCTCCTGTTCGCTGGTTTTAGCATTCTGAAACTTTTTCCACCAATTCCCCAACTCAATATCTATCTCCCCACTCTCACAACGTAATAGCATAAAATCATAGGCCGCTCTAAAACGTGGGTGTTCCAGTAAGCGAAATGGTCTACGTCCTGATCTTCCCAGAAAACGTGGTTGCATTGCCCAGATCTCTTGCATAACTGCATCATACCTACGTGGTATAACAAGTCTTTTCTCTTGTGCTTCCATCAAATCTTTTATCGCCATATGCAGAGCAGGAAAAGATTTCTCACCCGCTGCCATGCGTTTATTCCATGCTACCAACACACCATGCCACAATAGCGCGGCAAATAAAAAGCCAGGCGACACAGATTTTTCCTGCTGTACGCGTTCATCTGTGCTCTTCAGTACAAGTGAAATAAAACGTTCATCTACTGATTCTGTAGCGATCATATCTAGTATTGGCAACAAACCATGATACAGTCCACGCGATCGTAGATCTGCTACGCAAATTTGCGCATAACCACATAATAGTATCTTTAGAACCTCATCAAATAGTCTCGATGGTGGTACATTTTGTAATAATGGCGCAAGCTCACCTATCGGTTGGGCAGTAGCAGCATCTATTTTCATATCAAGCTTAGCTGCAAGCCGAATTGCCCGTAATATACGTATAGGATCCTCACGGTAGCGCTGTAATGGTGTGCCGATAATACGTAATTGCTTCGACTTTATATCCCCGTATCCACATAAATAATCCCAGATCTCTTCTCTATCTGGATCATAAAATAATGCATTAACAGTAAAATCACGACGCTTTACATCTTCTTCCTGGCTACCGAATACGTTATCTCTCAAGATTCTCCCATGCTCGTCTGCATGTTGATGTGGCGTAGACTTACCATTCTTATTAGTAAACGAATCGCCACGGAATGTAGATACTTCTACAGTATCTGACCCACACATAACATGTACTAAACGAAAACGACGCCCAATAATACGTGACCGACGGAAAAGAGCACGGATCTCCTCAGGCTTGGCATTGGTAACAATATCGAAATCTTTTGGCTTTAATCCCAATAACAAATCACGTACCGCACCTCCCACTATAAATGCAGAATATCCGGCCTCCTGTAAGTCCAATGTAACTTTCGTTGCGCAGGGGCTTATGTTATTTCGAATAAGGCCATGCTCCTTATACTGAATAATTCTCAGCTCAGGAGTTATAGATTCTGAAAAAGAAGCAGAAGAGTTTTTGCCAGAAATTCGATGGAAAGGTTTATGGATCATCACTAAATATTGAGAATACCAAGCCATAGATTATACACCTAGCAATATATTTGATACGGGAATACTCAAGACCTTCATGTCCAACTAATCTAGATTAAATTGATAAAATTTCTTCAAGATACTTGCCTATGAATTATTAATATTTATACTTTAAGATAATTATTTTTTTCTCCAAGCCATCGTTGAAGATGAAGTTGAGCTAATTTAGGATAATCACACAACATTTCTTCAGCAACATCACGTGCATCTTTAAGTAATTTCTCATCTTTCTCAGGGTCAGCAAAACGCAACATAGGAACACCACTTTGGCGTACACCAAGAAATTCACCGGGGCCACGTAAAAGTAAATCTTGACGAGATATTTCAAAACCATCGTTATGTTCAAAAATTATTCGCAGTCTTCTGCGAGCAATTTCAGATAGCGGCTCCTTATAGAGCAGTATACATACACTAGCATCTACGCCACGTCCTACGCGACCTCGTAGCTGATGTAACTGTGACAGTCCCATTCGTTCAGCATGTTCGATTACCATTAATGAAGCATTAGGAACGTCAACACCCACTTCAATTACTGTAGTTGCAACTAATAACTGAATGGCGCCTTGCTTAAATAAATCCATTACTGATGATTTTTCATGCGGGGGAAGCTTTCCGTGCAACAAACCAACCTTCAAGTCTGCGAAAATTATACTTAATCTTTCATAGGTATCTAAAGCAGTTTTTAGTTGCAGAACCTCTGACTCTTCTATGAGGGGGCATACCCAGTAAGCCTGTTTTCCAGCACAACAGGCCTCCTTAATACGTACAATCACTTCCTCACGACGAGTGTCAGTAAATAGTTTAGTGACGACATCGGTTCTACCTGGCGGCTGTTCATCTAATACTGAAACATCAAGATCCGCATAGTAGCTCATCGAAAGTGTGCGCGGGATAGGTGTTGCGCTCATCATTAACTGATGAGTGACCATGCCTTTTTTTGTACATTTCATACGTAGCGCTAGTCGTTGGTGCACACCAAAACGATGCTGCTCATCGATCACTGCAAGCCCTAATTTATTAAATTCTACCTGCTCCTGAAATAATGCATGTGTTCCAACCACAAGCATAGCATTACCTGTAGCAATAGCAGAAAGTGCAGCAGTACGCTGCACCTTTTTCTGACTACCTGACAGCCAGGCAATCGATATTCCTAAAGAACCAAAAATAGATTTAAACCAATTGGAAAGTTTCTGGTAATGCTGTTCGGCTAAAATCTCAGTCGGTGCCATAAAAGCCACCTGATAACCATTTTCGATAGCCTGTAATGCTGCCAACGCTGCAACTATCGTCTTCCCACTACCCACGTCTCCCTGCAGCAAACGCTGCATTGGATATGGTTTAGAAAGATCTTGACTAATCTCTGAGAAAGTTTTTTCTTGCGCGCCAGTAAGATTAAAAGGAAGAGATTTTAGTAATTCCGTTGTTAATTTCTTTTTATCTAATAGGGTGGGAGCAAGATTTTTATATCGCTGCTGGTAATGTAAGCGCATTGATAACTGCTGAGCTAGCAATTCATCAAACTTAATTCTAGACCAAGCAGGGTGAGTACGCTCTTCTAATAAATGAGCCGGCACGTCTGGTGTCGGCTGATGTAGAAGCATAATGCTATCCATAAAACCATTTAGCCGATAATGTTTTAGAGTTTTAACGGGTATGGTTTCTGAAAAATTATCAATTCTAGCTTTGTCAATTAGCACCTTCCTGACCAGTTTACGAATTATTACCTGAGAGAGTCCTGCTGTAGTTGGATAGACTGGTGTTAATGAGTCAGGCAGTGGTGCCTTTTCATTTACAACATGGCATTTTGGGTGCACCATTTCAGTGCCAAAAAAACCTGGACGAGGCGCGCCTAGCAAACGTACTCTAGTACCTATTGAATATGCTTTTATCTGACTTCCATAAAAATTAAGGAAGCGTATAAAAATAGTACCGCTATCATCTTCTACTTGGAGAACTAACTGACGCTTCGGTCGATACATAACCTCATTAGAGACGATAACACCTTCAATTTGTACTGCCTCTCCTCCGGGCATATCACTAATCTGACAAAGATACGTCTCATCTTCATAACGAAGAGGTAAATGTAATATTAAGCTAATCTCATTATTTACCCCGAGCTTGGAAAATTTCTCCTCTATGGCCTTGCTTGTAAAGCAACTAGGGATAACACCATTATTTTTAATACCCCCCTTCACACTTACAATACCATTACCGCATCCATTTCTACCAATGCGCCTCGTGGGAGTGCCACTACTCCTATTGCTGCCCGTGCTGGGTATGGCTGATCGAAATAACTTGCCATAATTTTATTTACCATGGCAAAATCATCAAGGTCAGTCAAAAAAATATTTAATTTAACAATGTCTCCTAGGGAACCGCCACTAGCCGTTGTTACTGCCTTTAAATTCAAGAACACCTGCTGGATCTGAGACTCTATCCCGGTTACCATCTGCATGGTAGTTGGATCTAGTGGGATTTGACCCGATACATAAACAGTATCCCCTGTGCTAACACGAACTGCCTGAGAATATGTTCCTATAGCTTGGGGTGCATCGTCGGTTTGAATAATCTGTTTTTTCATTTTATCTCCAAATGTGTACGGATATCTGCATCCCGCTGTATTATATGCACGAAGCAGAACCCTGAAAATATGAACTTATACTACTATCCATTGCAACATGATGAAGGCTACCTTCATACATTTCAACTACTAAAATTGGTACCGATATTATTTATCACTACCTATATACTTAGAACAATTGATGTAAATACTAAAATATAATATTTCTAATACATGCAAAAATTAATTATCCACGGAGGCACTCCTATTTCAGGAGAAGTACAAATATCAGGAGCAAAGAATGCTGCGCTGCCTATCCTCTGCGCGTCACTTCTAACAGGTGAAACTTTTAGAGTTACAAATGTACCAAGCCTCAATGATACAACTACGATGCTAAGTTTGCTTGAGCAAATGGGAGTAAATATTTCAATAGATAAAAGATCTGAAATCTCATTAACAGCTGCAAACCTTTCTAATCTGATTGCGCCATATGAAATGGTGAAAACAATGCGTGCCGCTATATTAGTATTAGGCCCAATGTTGGCACGAGTAGGCGAAGCCAAGGTTTCCCTACCTGGTGGCTGCGCAATTGGCCTACGTCCAGTTGACCAACATATTAAGGGACTGCAAGCGATGGGAGCAGAGATTTCTATTGAGCATGGCTACATCCATGCAAAAGCAAATCACCTTATTGGCGCCCATATAATAATGGATATTGTAACCGTTACCGGTACTGAAAACTTAATGATGGCAGCAACTCTAGCAGATGGAACAACAATATTAGAAAATGCAGCACGTGAACCAGAGGTTATTGATCTTGCAGAATGTCTTATTTCGATGGGAGCAAAAATTAGTGGCGCGGGAGGCGATGTTATCACTATCAAGGGAGTAAAATCATTGCATGAATCAACCTATCAGGTTATGCCTGACCGGATTGAGACAGGTACTTTTCTGATAGCAGCAGCAGCTAGTGGCGGGGAGATTCATATTAAAAATACACGCCCAGATATACTTGGTGTGGTACTTGATAAATTGAATGAGTCTGGGGCAGAAATTGAGTTTGGGAAAGACTGGATTAATTTAAAAGTGAATCAAAGATTAAAATCTGTAAATCTACGAACTGCACCCTACCCTGCTTTTCCCACAGACATGCAAGCACAATTTATGGTATTAAATAGTGTGGCAGAGGGTACTGCAATAATTACCGAGACTATATTCGAGAACCGCTTTATGCACGTACTAGAGCTAAAACGAATGGGAGCTTGTATTGAAGTAGAGGGCAATACTGCCGTGATACATGGGGTTACTAATCTTGAGGGCGCGGGAGTAATGGCAACTGATCTGCGTGCTTCTGCCAGCCTAGTTTTAGCTGGTCTGATTGCGCAAGGCGAAACTATTATTGACCGTATTTACCACCTTGACCGCGGTTATGAGAGAATCGAAGAGAAGCTTTCGTGCCTAGGGGTAAGAATCAATCGTATAAATTAAGGTTATTTACTTCAGAAAATATTAACCCTATGTGGTAAATAACAACTTTAACAGGCCATATTATGACAAGTATTACTATCGCCCTTTCAAAGGGTCGTATTTTTGATGAAACAGCGCCACTTTTGAAGGCAGCTGGTATTGTTGCATTGGATGACCCTGAGAAGTCCCGCAAACTAATACTTAAAACAAATCACTCTAATGTGTGGCTTATTATTGTACGTGCCTCTGATGTGCCGACTTATGTGCAATATGGTGCAGCAGACATAGGTATAGCTGGAAAAGATGTATTACTTGAACATGATGGAACATCCGATTTTATTTATAAATACCCTTAAAATATATCTAATT
>JAAZZR010000044.1 GCA_014237605.1 Nitrosomonadaceae bacterium
CAGCAGGCAATGTCATCATCACGGCAAACCGCAAGCCCCAATCAAGTAAATGAGAATATTTTTCGGTGCTGTTACTAGTGTAATGACGAGAAAGAGTTGGTAGCAATACTGTCCCTAGTGCCACACCTAACAATCCAGCAGGAAATTCCATTAATCGATCGGCGTAGTATAACCATGAGACGCTACCGGTAATGAGAAATGAAGCAAAAATAGTGCTTAGTAGTAAGCTGATTTGACCAGCAGAAGCGCCAAACACTGCCGGTCCCATTTGTTTAACTACGCGCCAGGCCCCTGTATCTTTAGATATCAGGCGTGGGCGTGGCAGCAATTTTACCCGCATAAGAAACGGCAACTGAAAAGCCAGTTGTAAAGCACCACCAATGAATACCGCCCATGCAAGAGCCAATATAGGTGGATCAAGTAGTGGTGCGAGCCACAGTGCACAGCCAATGAAGGATAGATTTAAAAGTGCGGGAGTAAATGCAGGAACAGAGAACCTCCCAAAAGTATTAAGTACCCCACCAGCCAGAGAAACGAAGGAAATAAATAAAATATAAGGAAATGTAATCTGCAGGAGCTCAACTGTTAATGAAAATTTTTGCGGGTTATCTAAAAACCCAGGTGCGCTTATATAAATGATGTATGGTGCTGCAACTACACCAATAAAAGTTACGACAAATAATACAACTCCCATCAGGGCGGCAACATGGTCAACTAAATCACGTGTTTCATCAAACGAACGAGTATTTTTATATTCTGAAAGAATTGGGACGAATGCTAATGAGAAGGCACCTTCCGCAAATAAACGTCGCAAAAGATTAGGAATACGGAATGCAACAAAAAAAGCATCCGTTGCTATGCCTGCCCCAAAAATCCGAGCAATCAACATATCTCTTACAAATCCCAAAATACGGGATACCAAGGTCATGCTACTTACTGCAGCGAGAGATCTAAGTAAATTCATGAGAGTGTATATTAACCTGATTTCATAACTATTTATGCCAGTTATACGATATCCTTTAAATAAATAGCAAGCTCATAACCAAACAGCTCCCTGGAGCTCATGCTTCAACGCAATAAATTTACTATCATTACCCCAAAGATACCTAGCTACACCCCTAGATCTCCTTGTAATATGGTATGAATAGCTTTAAAATGTCTGATTATATTCAAACGCTGGATTGGAAACTTCTCTAATGGCTAATACTGCACAAACTAGAAAACGAGCAAGACAAAATGTAAAGCAAAGTATTCACAATCATAGCCTCCGTGCTAAATTTCGCACCGCGATTAAACTTGTAATTAAGGCTATTAAATCTGGCGACAAGACTGCTGCACAAGCTGTATTCAGAACATCCTGTGCCACAGTAGACTCAATTGCTGATAAAAATATAATTCACAAAAATAAGGCCGCCCGACATAAGAGTCGTCTGTCTGCAGCTATTAAAGCAATGACTTAAAACCGTATCTAATATAAAAAGGCCTTACTGAGTTAGGCTTCTTTATATCTCCAGCCGCTATGCAGAAACAGAATATTACTAATTATTATATGGTTTCTAGCTAAAGCACAATCAATCAAATTAATACACAAATAAATCCAGTTATCTGATACATGTGATACGTTCGTAGCTGCGGGAGGACTACATTTTATTCTGTATTTCTCGCCTATTTATTTAAGATAATTTTCCGCCACTGTCGAAAAATATTGAAAAATTTGACTCAATGGGTAATGAAATCTATCAGAGGTATAATTAAATTTTCAGCGCACAGCAGCTTATGCTGCCGCATTACGCTCTAATACTAAAATTAAATGCCATGAAGAATTTGATGAACACCTATTCGCGACTTCCAGCTACCTTTTCTAGAGGCGAAGGAGTATGGCTATGGGACGATCAAGGGAATAAATATCTTGATGCTCTAGCCGGCATCGCAGTATGCGGTATAGGACATTCCCACCCTAAACTAGTAAAAGCAATATCAGAACAAGCTGGAACATTAATTCATACTTCAAATTTATATCACATAGACAAGCAAGATAAATTAGCTAAGAAACTAGCTATCTTATCTGGGTTAAATAAATCTTTTTTTTGTAATTCTGGTGCGGAAGCAAACGAAGCTGCAATTAAATTAGCTAGATTATATGGGCATAACAAGGGAATTGACCAACCTACCATCATAGTAATGGAGAATTCGTTTCATGGTCGTACTATGGCCACCTTGACAGCAAGTGGAAACCGTAAAGTACAGGCTGGTTTTGAACCACTCCTTACAGGATTTGCTCGTGTTCCTTTCAATGATCTTGACGCAATAGCGCAAGTATCAGTGCACAACAAAAATGTTGTAGCAATACTAGTTGAGCCATATCAAGGGGAAGGTGGTGTAAATGTGCCGCAAGCAAATTATTTAAAAAAATTACGACAGATATGCGATGAAAATAGTTGGCTCTTAATGTTAGACGAAGTTCAATGTGGCATTGGCCGAAGTGGAAAATGGTTTGCTTTTCAAAATAGCGAAATAGTCCCAGATGTGATTACTCTTGCTAAAAGCCTTGGATCAGGCGTCCCCATTGGTGCCTGTATAGCAGGAGATGTTGCCGGAGACATATTTAAACCAGGCAGCCACGCATCTACTTTTGGTGGAAATCCGCTAGCCTGTACTGCAGCTATTACTACATTAGATATAATTGAGGAAGAAAATTTAATGTGTAATGCACTGGAGCAGGGTGATTTTATTCGTAAAAATCTCCTGGAACAATTAGGTAATTTATCCCATGTAACTCAAATACGCGGGCATGGACTAATGATTGGTATAGAACTTACAAAACCTTGCGGTGGTCTCGTAAAAAAGGCATTAGAACAGAGACTATTACTGAATGTTACTTCAGATAAGGTAATACGCCTACTACCGCCGTTAGTAATAAAACAGAACGAATCAGAACAAATAATAAATATGGTATCTACTTTAATAAAAGAATTCTAAGGGTGTATCTACCCGAATAAAAAAATGTGTCGATCATTAATAATCTATAAATATTATGCAACTTAAACATTTCCTAAAATTCAATGATTTTTCCCGTGAAGAGTTTGAATATCTCTTCGCACGTGCACGATGGATTAAGAGTGAGTTCAAACAATACCGGCGTTATTGGCCACTGGAGGACCGTACTCTTGCAATGATTTTTGACAAGAATTCAACTCGCACAAGGCTATCATTTGAGGCAGGAATGCACCAAATGGGCGGAAAAGCAATTTACCTCTCAACAAAAGATACCCAACTTGGTCGAGGTGAGTCGGTAGAAGACGCTGCGCGGGTAATCTCTCGTATGGTAGATATAGTAATGATCCGTACTTACGAGCATGACATAATTGAACGATTTACTGCACATTCAAGGGTGCCGGTGATTAACGGCCTTACAGACGAATATCACCCCTGCCAGATAATAGGGGACATTTTTACCTTCATCGAACAACGCGGCAGCATCTCTGGTAAGACAGTAGCATGGATAGGTGATTCAAATAATGTATGTAATACCTGGCTGCAAGCAGCAGAAATATTTAATTTCAACGTACATGTTTCCACCCCGCCTGGATATGAAATCAAGCCAGAACAAGCAGGACTTAATGGCACAAGTCACTATGAAGAGTTTTCTGATCCTCATGATGCAGTAAAAGATGTCGACCTTGTAACAACCGATGTCTGGACAAGCATGGGATTTGAGGCTGAAACTAACAAACGGAAAGATGATTTTTCTAATTTCCTTGTAGATAAAAAAATGATGTCCTATGCAAAAAAAGAAGCCCTGTTTATGCACTGCTTACCTGCTCATCGTGGTGAGGAGGTATCTTCAGAGGTGATTGAGGGGCCGCAATCAGTTGTTTGGGATGAAGCTGAAAATCGACTACACACTCAAAAAGCACTTATGGAATATATACTGCTAGGAGAGGTTAACCCAGAGTCTCCTGTATAAATAATATAGAAAATAAATTAATTTTTGTGGATTGCATATGAAAAATATCAGCAAAATTAGTAAAGTAGTATTAGCTTTCTCTGGTGGTCTAGATACATCAGTAATTCTTAAATGGCTACAAGATACATACCAATGTGAAATCGTTACTTTTACTGCCGATATTGGTCAGGGTGAAGAAGTAGAACCTGCACGTGCTAAAGCGGAACAACTGGGTATAAAAGAAATATTTATTGAGGACTTACGTGAAGAATTCGTTCGTGACTATGTTTTTCCAATGTTTAGAGCCAATGCCATTTATGAAGGCGAATACTTACTTGGCACCAGTATCGCAAGGCCGCTAATAGCAAAAAGACAAATTGAGATTTCAAAACTAACAAAATCTGATGCGGTCTCACATGGAGCAACTGGAAAAGGTAATGATCAGGTCCGTTTTGAACTTGGTTATTACGCTCTACAACCTGATATACATGTAATAGCCCCTTGGCGGGAGTGGAATCTCACATCACGGGAAAAGCTTTTAGAATATGCCAAGAAAAATAATATCCCGGTTGAGATGAAGAAGAAAAATGGCTCACCATATAGCATGGATGCAAATCTATTACATATATCCTACGAGGGTCGCATGCTGGAAGACCCCGCGGTAGAGCCAGATGAATCTATGTGGCGCTGGAGTGTCTCTCCTGAAGAAGCGCCTAATGAAGCAGAATATATTGATATTGAGTACAGCCAAGGTGACATTGTTGCATTAAATGGAGAAAAACATTCTCCTGCAGAGGTATTGACAGAACTCAATAGAATAGGAAATAAGCATGGTATAGGACGACTTGATATAGTAGAAAATCGCTATGTGGGGATGAAATCCAGAGGCTGTTATGAAACACCTGGCGGTTCAATCATGTTACGAGCACATCGGGCAATTGAATCCATTACTATCGACCGAGAGGTTGCACACTTGAAGGATGAATTAATGCCGCGCTATGCCACATTGATTTACAATGGTTACTGGTGGAGCCCCGAACGAAAGATGCTACAAACAATGATTGATGCTACGCAAACTTATGTTAATGGGTGGGTTAGGATAAAGCTCTATAAAGGCAATATAATCATAGCCGGGCGAGACTCTAAAACAGATTCATTATTTGATTCAAATATTGCGACTTTTGAAGATGACAAAGGTGCATATAATCAAGCAGATGCTGATGGATTTATTAAATTAAATGCTATGCGGATGCGGATAGCCACGAAATTTGAAAAAAATAATTAACTCTAATATTTTCGGCTTATTCTAACTGCAGTTACATTTAATATAGCTAGTAATCTACAAATACTTATTAAGCTATGTAGAACCTATAGGGAGAAATAAAATGCCTTCATTCGATATAGTTTCAGAGGTTGATAAGCAAGAGATAAGAAATGTAATAGAACAAGTGAATAAAGAGGTAAGTACCCGCTTTGATTTCAAGGGGTCTGATGCACGAGTTCAGCAAGAAGATTACAACCTTACCATTTATGCAGATGATGCATTTAAAATTGGCCAGATATTAGATATTCTTATGAGTAAGGCAACCAAACGTAGTATAGATGTTCGATGTATGGACAAAGGTGAGGCAGAAAAAATTGCAGGGAATAAAGCTAAACAGACAATTACAATAAAGGTTGGGGTGGAAATAAATCTTGCAAAAAGAATCGTTAAAATTATCAAAGAAAGTAAACTTAAGGTCCAAGCCAGTATCCAAGGAGAGACTGTACGTATTTCTGGTAAAAAAAGAGATGCATTGCAAGATACAATGACACTAATGAAGAAGTCTATTACTGAGTTTCCCCTGCAGTTCCAAAATTTTAGAGACTAAAATATTTATCTTTCCCATATTACTAAGATCATTTCATAAATAGTACTAAGTCATTATTTACTTAATATTCCCGAAGCAGAAGATTTCTGTTTATAAGGGGATTCATATTTCTTTAAGATATCATAGTAAGCTCGAACTGACTCTGTCAGATATACTGCCTCTCCACCTCTGGCATAACCAAATTTTAAGTTCTCAAAATGCCTTCTGTGACTAAGAAGTGGAAGTGACCTTTTAAGGTCTACCCATAAGTCCGGACTCAGTTTCATTCGTTGCGCCAAAATTCGCGCGTCTTCTATATGCCCATAACCTTGATTATAAGCAGCTAATGCAATCCAGGTGCGGTCTGGTTCTGCGATACGGGATGGCAACGTATTTTTTAAAATCAATAAATACCGTGCGCCGGCAAGTATGCTCTGCCGTGCGTTAAGGCGATCAGTTACTTTCATCCGCTCAGCAGTTGCTTTTGTCAGCATCATAATGCCGCGCACATTTGTAAATGAGGTTGCCTTTCTATTCCAATGAGACTCCTGATAAGATAAAGCGGCAATCAACCGCCAATCTATTTTTGTAATTTCCTCAGCCTGATAGAAGTATTTACGTAAACTTGGTAGAGATGTACGTGTTTTTTCTAGAAATTTATTTACATTCTCTTGTCCTAATCGCTGAATGTGACCGTAATATCTGTCAATTAGGCGATTGAGTGTACCGTCCTTCTTGATACGCTTAAAGAATTTATCTGCTTTTTTTTGTAATTCTAGTTCCTCACGCAATGAAAATGCCCAAGCCTTAGTATTTTCTTTACCAAGGCTTATGGCTACCCCTAAATTAGAATAAAAATTCTTTGCAACACTTATATTAGTTGAATCAGTTACTACGTAATCTATCTTCCCATCAGCCAGCTTAGATAACAAACCTTCTGGTGATATATCCGTTTCAGTCCACCTCAATTTAGGTATCTTCAATCTAGCCTCACTTAATAACTCGCCGTGCACTGTTCCCCTTAAGATTTCAATATTTCTTCCGACTATTCCTTGTATATTTTTAGGCTTACGGTGATTTGTATTGTAAGCCACTTGTGGTTGTGAACGATGATAACCTGGGCCAAAACGAACCTGTAATTTATTCTTAGTAGTAGCACTAATGCCTGTAGCTAGATGGCCTTGATTTTTTTCTAAAATTGTCAATGCCTTATCCATATCAGGAACTACAATAAACCTTAATTTTTTACCAATTTCTCTACTGAACTCTGAAGCAAGATCAAATTCTAACCCTACATATTTTCCGTTATAATTTTTATTATAAATACTATTGCTATTAACAGTAATAACTACTAACTCATCACTTTTATTTAGCGGCGGAACAAATTTATTGTCCCTTTTATCACGCAATAGAAAGGATTCTTTCTCAGAATTATTAAGTAATGAGGCCGATTCCTCAAAAATATCACAAGCAGGAATCAGGAAAATAATAATAGTGAATAAGGAATATGAAAGTAAAGTACGCATTAGTGAAATATTCAAGATATTGTGTAATTCTGTTACGCTACATTGTGAATAAAGATAGAATTAACTGCTAAAATATTTACTATAAAAAATCGGAGGGGTACCGAAGTGGTCATAACGGCGCTGATTCGAAATCAGATGGTCAGGGCAACCTGACACGTGGGTTCGAATCCCACCTTCTCCGCCATTAATATGTAGTGACATATTACTATTTAATAGCTTTATATACATATCTAATAGCAAACCTTACATAAAAATTACATTCCTAAATTTACCTTGTTCAATATTTTCTTTTTATTCTCCATAGATCAAGCAGTAGGTATTTAGACATCCAAAAATTGATTAATTGTTATTAGTTTATGTGTAAATTTGCATGGTGATTTATAATACCGATTATATTTTTCTCACACATTTAAATCAGGAGAGGTTAACTAGGATCAATTATGCTTAAAAAAACTACATTAGTTATATTTCTCTTTCTTATTTCATTCAAGGCTGTTTCTGGCCCAACGGCACAATCTTCTTCAGAGTTACATAATGGTGATGGCTGGCGGGTTATCCGAACAGTTGAAATTGGACAAACCGGTAAATATATTCATATGGTATTGGTAGATTTGGATCGAGATACTGACATATCTACTTATGGAGCGGCACGTATTAAGATTTGTCGATCTGAACCTGATTTCTGCAGAATTAGATTCTGGAATGAAGAGCGCTATATTCCCAACTCGGTATCTTTCACTAAAAATCAGCATAAGACCCTAAGAGCAGAATATACATTTAATCGAGAAGGTGGCATTCACAAAATGCGGTATGCCTGTACTGTTTTACCTAATAAAAGCTTATGTTTCAAATACTAGAATTGAATAAATAAGCAATTATGAAAGACGGTAGTGCTGCGAATATTAATTTATAGCACTACCGAGGTAGATCAGCCTATTATTCTTCCTCTTCCTCTTCCTC
>JAAZZR010000045.1 GCA_014237605.1 Nitrosomonadaceae bacterium
CACATCAAATGAATTACCTGTCGGGTTATTAGGATAAGCAATAAAGATTACTGCTAAGGGTGACTTACATATAGACGCACACCATACGGTGGAGGATATAGGTATTACCTTGGGCCAGGCATTTGCTAAGGCGGTAGGTGATAAGAAAGGACTGCGTCGTTATGGTCACGCATATGTACCTTTAGATGAGGCTATGTCACGGGTAGTAATAGACTTATCTGGTCGCCCGGGTATGGAATTTAATATCAAATTTGTTCGTGCTCGTATAGGAGAATTTGATGTGGATTTGATTAACGAATTTTTTCAAGGTTTTGTTAATCATGCGTTGATAACTTTGCATGTTGATAATTTGTCTGGTGATAATGCTCATCATCAGGCAGAGACCGCATTTAAAGCATTTGGTCGGGCATTGCGTGTTGCATTAGAACTTGATCCTCGTTCAATTAATGTGATTCCATCTACCAAAGGTTCACTGTAAACTTTCTAAGTTACTACTCTTAGTATGACTGATATTGCAATTATTGATTATGGTATGGGTAACTTACACTCCGTGTCTAAGGCTTTTGAGTATGTGGCGCCTAGTGCCTCAATAATTGTTACAAGTGATCCGGATGAAGTTCGAAAAGCTACGCGTGTAGTATTTCCTGGGCAAGGTGCAATGCCCAATTGTATGAAGGAGATGGATGCACGAGGTTTACGGGATGCCGTGGTGGAATCGGCCTTAAATAAGCCATTTCTGGGAATCTGTATTGGTTTACAGATGTTGTTTGAGAAGAGCGAAGAGGGTGACGTAAAAGGCCTGGGAATCTTGCCTGGTCAAATTAGACGATTCCCTAATGCGTCTATGATTGATACCGAAGGTCAAAAATTGAAAGTTCCACATATGGGATGGAATCAGGTGTGCCAGTCAAATAATCATCCGATGTGGAAGGGTATTGCAAAGGACGAGCGGTTTTATTTTGTACATAGTTATTTTGTAGATGCCTCTGATCAGAAAACAGTGTCAGCACAAAGTAATTACTCTTTCCCATTCGCTTGTGCAGTGGCAAAGAATAATATTTTTGCTGTTCAATTTCACCCTGAGAAAAGTGATGCAGCGGGTCTGACATTGCTAAAGAATTTTGTACAATGGGAACCAATTTTTAACTGCTAGGAAATACATTCAGATTTTCTTGGTCAGACTCTAATTTAAATTTCAAATCATTAATTATTATTTAAAATGTTGATCATACCTGCTATAGATTTAAAAGACGGGCACTGTGTAAGGCTTCAGCGGGGCGAGATGGAAAGTGCCACAGTGTTTTCTCAGAATCCTGGTGCCATGGCTAAGTACTGGTTGGACCAGGGGGGGCGGCGCCTACATTTAGTGGATCTTAACGGTGCATTTGCAGGTAAACCAGTAAATGCACCCGCAATTCGTGACATTGTTAATGCTATTGATGCAAAAATTCCGATTCAGCTAGGTGGCGGTATTCGTGATCTTGAAACTATAGGGCGCTATTTAGAAGAGGGAATTTCTTATATTATTATTGGAACTGCAGCTGTGAAAGTATCTGGTTTTTTGCGTCAGGCTTGCAATGCGTTCCCCGGTCGGATTATGGTGGGACTGGATGCTAAAGACGGAAAAATTGCGGTCGATGGCTGGTCTAAAGTAACTGATCACGATGTGATTGATTTGGCAAAAAAATTTGAGGGCTATGGTGTTGAGGCTATTATCTACACTGATATTAGCCGAGATGGAATGTTAAACGGCATTAATACTGAAGCAACAGTAGAGCTTGCCAGAGAGCTTACTATCCCAATTATTGCCAGTGGAGGAGTTACTGATCTTAAAGATGTCAGCACATTATGTGAAGTAGAAGCTGAGGGTATCATGGGTGTCATCACAGGACGTGCAATTTATGAAGGCACATTAGATTTCAAAAAAGCACAGATATTAGCTGATGAACTTGGTATAAAGACATAAAGTTTAGTTGTGTTATTTTCCTTAATCAAATTTTTTGATTAGGAAAAAATCAGTTACAAAACTCACAAAATAGTTTTATTTTTTAAAATTTTTGTTATCGGTAAAAGGTTTATAGCCCTATGGGTCTTGCCAAACGAATTATCCCTTGTCTAGATGTGACCAATGGAAGAGTAGTCAAAGGTGTGAACTTTGTCGCACTTCAGGATGCAGGTGATCCGGTGGAAATATCCCGTCGATATAATGAGGAGGGGGCTGATGAACTTACTTTTCTTGATATCACAGCTAGTTCAGACAATCGCAATTTAATTTTGCATATAATTGAAGAAGTTGCAGCTCAAGTATTTATTCCGTTGACCGTTGGAGGAGGTGTTCGTCACGTTGATGATGTGCGTAGATTGTTAAACGCAGGTGCAGACAAGGTAAGTATCAATACTTCAGCAATAATGAACCCTCAGCTGGTAGCTGATGCTGCAGATAAATATGGGGCGCAATGTATTGTGGTGGCTATAGATGCTAAACAAGTAGGTGGCACGAGTACAGAACCAATGAAGTGGGAAGTATTTACCCATGGCGGACGAAAATCTACCGGTTTAGATGTAATTGAATGGGCAAAAAAGATGCAGTTACTTGGTGCAGGTGAAATACTACTTACCAGTATGGACAGAGATGGGACTCGTGAAGGTTTTAATCTTCCATTAACTCGCGCTGTGTCGAGTGCTTTAGATATACCGGTGATTGCCAGTGGCGGAGTAGGAGACCTGAACCATTTAGCTGAAGGTGTCCTTCAGGGGCATGCCGATGCAGTATTGGCAGCAAGTATTTTTCACTATGGTGAATATACTGTGCGCCAAGCTAAGGAGTATATGAGGAAGCAGGGTATAGAAGTTAGGTTGTAGTGGTAGAATAAAATTATGAGAAGCTAAGACTGAGCTATAAAGTTATGTCTGAAAATTGGTTGAATAAAATAAGCTGGTCCGAAGATGGGTTGGTTCCGGTCGTAACCCAGGAGACTTCTAGTAACGTTGTATTGATGGTTGCCTGGATGGATCGTGAAGCGTTAAGACTTACTTTAGAAACAGGCAAAGCAGTTTATTGGTCTCGTTCACGTAAGAGGCTTTGGTGTAAAGGTGAAGAATCTGGTCATACTCAGATAGTAAAAGAAATCTATTTGGACTGTGATGCAGATGTTCTACTATTGACAGTGGAACAAGTTGGCGGGATTGCCTGTCATACAGGCCGGCACAGTTGTTTTTTCAATAAACTCGAAAACGAACAGTGGATAGTAGCGGCACCTGAGATTAAAGATCCAAAAGAAATATATAAAAAATGAAAGATTTGACTATTATTCATCGTTTGGCAGAAACCATCGAGACTCGTAAGAGTTCAGGCTCAGATAGTTCGTATGTCTCTAAACTATTATCTGGAGAGCATGACCAGCTACTTAAGAAAGTTTCAGAAGAAGCTGCTGAAGTTTTGTTAGCTTCTAAGGATGGTGATAAAGCTCATATTACATATGAGGTGGCGGATCTTTGGTTTCATTCCTTGGTATTGCTAGCTAAGCATGATATCGGACCAGAAGATGTACTAGCAGAGTTAGAGCGACGTGAGGGGGTGTCAGGGATAGATGAAAAGGCATCAAGAAAATCAGGGTAATTATGGAAAATTGCATTTTTTGTAAAATTATAAAAGGTGAGATTCCAAGTAAAAAAGTCTATGAGGATGACGACGTTTTTGCGTTCCATGATCTACATCCGGTAGCACCAGTACATTTCATGTTGATACCCAAATTACATATTGCATCATTGGATAATGTTGAAGAGAAACACCGCGATTTGCTTGGTAAGATTGTTTTGTTCGCTCCCAAGTTAGCAAAGGAGCAGGGGTGTACAGATGGCTTTCGAACTATTATCAATACTGGCCGTGTAGGTGGGCAGGAGATTTATCATCTTCATGCACATATTATTGGCGGTGGTACTGAAAGATTGCCAGTTATGATTCCAAACCAAAGTTAAAGGAGTAAATGATGGGTTCATTTAGCATTTGGCACTGGTTGGTTGTTTTGGTAATCGTTGTCCTTGTATTTGGCACAAAGAAGCTTCGTAATCTTGGTGGAGATATAGGTGGAGCGGTAAAAGGATTTAAGGATGGGGTGAAAGGTGCAGGAGAGGAGGAATCATCATCTTCTTCATCACAAAAAGTTAGTGGTCAGACTATCGAGGGTGAAGTCAAAGACAAGACACAAACAAAATTATGATTTACAGCCCTAGAGAGAAGCCGGCGTAATAGGTAGCTGTTTTGAAAAGAATTGGCATTTTATTTTTTCTTATTAATTTTATGAGCTATGTTTGATATCAGCTTTACTGAGATTATGGTAATTTCAGTTGTGGCATTAATAGTAGTTGGCCCAGAGCGATTGCCGAAATTAGCGCGTACTCTTGGTTATCTTGTAGGACGCGTGCGTCACTATGTTGGTGGTGTTAAAAATGACATTCAGAGAGAGATGGAAGCAGAAGAACTGAATGAATTACATACGTCGGTGCAAAAGGCAGCTCATACAATTGAAAATTCAGTACGAGAGGAAGTAAGTGAGCTAGAGGCGGCAGGAAATATTAATAATTCAACTACCATAACTCCTGTATCGCAGCCAGAAATTATGGGAGAAGAAACGCCTTTGGCAGAATCTATTTCACCTCTTCCAAGTAGTGACTCTACCAAATAATTGTTCTAATTAGATCTAAATTAAATTGAAATAATGCTTAGATAGAAAAGGAGCATGCGTGTTGTATAAAAGAGCATGAATATCAATAATACATTCGTTTCACACTTAACTGAACTTCGCATTAGATTAATGCGTATTTTAGGTGTGTTGTTACTTGGTTTTATTCCTTGCGCATTCTATGCAAGGGAGTTGTATACGATGTTGGCGCAACCTCTCCTAGAGAATCTTCCTCTAGGTGGGCAAATGATTGCCACGGAAGTTGCTACCCCATTCTTTATACCAATGAAGGTTGCCATGATGGCAGCTTTTCTGATTACCTTGCCGCATACTCTTTATCAATTATGGGCATTTATTGCTCCAGGATTGTATTCAAATGAGAAGCGCTTAGTATTTCCCTTGGTGTTTGTTAGTAGTGCCTTATTTTTCTTTGGAATGGCATTTTCTTTTTTCGGCGCTCTACCGCTGGTATTTGAGTTCATAACTCAATTCGCACCAGAGGGCGTTGCGGTAATGACTGATATTAGTAAATATCTGGATTTTGTTCTCACTATGTTTATTGCTTTTGGAATTTCTTTTGAGGCACCGGTATTTGTAGTGGTTCTTGTAAGAATTGGTGTGGTTTCAGTTAGAAAATTAGAAGAGTTGCGTAGTTATGTTCTTGTGGGGGCATTTGTAATAAGTGCTGTAATAACTCCACCTGATGTAGTCTCACAATTTATGCTAGCAGTACCACTATATCTTCTCTTTGAGGTTGGAATACTGGCAGCAGGCTTCTTAAGTAAACCTACGCCAATCTCAGAAAATCAACAGCCAGCAGGTAACGATAAAATGGAATAGAGTGGAAAGCTTAGGCGTAGTGAAGAGAAAATAGTGGGCGCAGTATTGATAATACTAATGAGGCGAGAGAGGGAAATAATCAATCGTTAAATCTCTTTGTAAGAGTGCGCCAATATTTAATTACGTTTTATTTGTTTTGGACGTTTGTCTACACGGATTTCAAAAGGCTTTTCTTCCTGGTTTCGTAGAACCATAAGCGTAGCAGCTTGTCCTGGAGATAGCGCTGCAATTTGATTAAGCATGTCTGATGAGTTGGTGACAGGCTTGCCTTCCACTGCTATCAGTATATCTCCTGGCTTTATTCCGGCTCTGTCGGCAGGGCCTGATGGGTACACACCAGCAATTAGCGCGCCCTTGGTGTTGGTAAGTCTAAATGATTCTGCCAATTCTTTTGTTAGATCCTGTACTTCTACCCCAATATAGCCTCTAGTTACTTTACCAGTCTGAATTATTTGCTCCATTATTTTCTTAGCAACGATTGTTGGAATAGATAAACCGATACCAAGTGATCCACCAGAGCGTGAATATATCAATGTATTAATTCCAATTAAATTTCCTTTAATATCTACCAGAGCGCCACCCGAATTTCCTGGGTTGATGGCAGCATCCGTTTGGATAAAATTCTCATAAGTATTAATTCCTAGTGTCCTTCCTAGTGCACTAATAATGCCCATAGTTACTGTTTGTCCGAGACCAAAGGGGTTGCCAATAGCAAGCACTATGTCTCCGACCTCAGCCTGATCTGAATGTCCAAATGTAATAGAAGGCAATCCTTTCATATCAATTTTTATGACGGCAAGATCAGTTTCGGGGTCCGAGCCGATGACAATTGCTTTTGCGTGTCTTCCATCATTTAATCCGATTTCTATTTCATCTGCTGCTGCTATTACATGATGGTTAGTTAGGATATAGCCTTCCGGGCTTATAATTACACCGGAACCAAGTCCAGTTTTACGCTTGGTTTGTTCTTCAAGCTGGTCACCAAGGCCAAGAAGATCACGAAAATTAGGATTGTTAAATAGTGGGTGTCGAGCTACTTTTACTTCTTTACTAGTAAAAACACTAACTACTGATGGCATAACTTTTTTAGTAACGCCACTAAAGCTGTTAAGGTTTTTTACGCTATTTGGAGCAGATTTTTTATTGGGGGCTACTTGTTTTAGTGTTACGACGCCACTGTTTCCACTGCCACCATTGACAATATTATTATGCATAATCCGTGGTAGTAATTCAGGACGCATAGTAGAGATGACAAATAACAAAGCGAGGCATACAGTTGCTGTTTGTGCGAAAATTAACCAAAGTTTGTGCATGTGGGTGTATAGAAATATTAAAATGTGAAACGTTAATAATTAAAGTTGTACCAGAAGGACGGTAATGATGCTATTAAAACAACTTGAATCATACTTGGACATTCTACTAAATATCTCACACTTTAGTGACTATTGTCCAAATGGACTTCAGGTGGAGGGTCGCGGTGAGATTAAGAAGATTGTTAGTGGCGTAACGGCCTCTCTTGAGTTCTTGCAAGCAGCTATCGATGAGAATGCTGATGCAGTATTGGTTCACCATGGATATTTTTGGCGCGGGGAGAATGAATGTTTGGTAGGCATGAAACGTCGCCGGATCTCATTACTATTGGCAAATGATGTGAGTTTGTTTGCTTACCACCTACCTCTGGATGCACACCCTACAATAGGAAACAATATCCAGCTAGCTAATAAGCTTGATTTTATTGAAGTTGGTCGTTTTGGTGAACAAAACATAGCGATGCATGGTCATACATCAGAAGATCTCACAATTAAAGAGTTAGGAATGCATCTTGAGAAGGCTTTGTTACGTAGGCCGCTAATTATTGGAGATGAAAGTAAGGTTATAAAACGTGTAGCTTGGTGTACCGGAGCAGCTCAGGATTATTTTGATGATGCTATTCGCTTGGGGGTAGATGTGTTTATTACTGGAGAAATTTCGGAAAGAATTGTTCATGCCGCACGCGAATCTGGCGTGGCCTTTATCTCGGCAGGGCACCATGCTACTGAGCGTTATGGTGTGCAGGAGTTAGGTAAGAATATTGCAAATAAATTTGGTATTGAGCACCAGTTTATTGATATTGATAATCCAGTTTAATAATAGCGTTAATTTGGGCTGCAATTTTCTTGACAGGTGGTGTTTGCCGAGTTAGTCTACGAGGCTATTAAAGTAGCTAATAGAGCGTGATTTAGAGGGCTTATTAGCCATAAATTAAAAAAAACAATAAAACCAACAAACTACGGAACATTGGAACATTAGGAGATATAAAATGGTTGCAAAGCTTTGGTCAAGTATGATTTTGTTTATTTGCGGTGTAGCATTTACAGCTATGGCACACGCAACTTTTCCAAGTGTTCCAAGTCAGCTTTATAAGGCGCTGGGTATTGAGAAAACAGCCACGCCAAAAGAATTACATGAGGCAGTGACAAAACGCTACAATGATCCGGCACAAGGTGCTGGTAAAGGATCTCATGCTCAGTATTGGGAACCGATCCCGATGAGCATGTACTTTGATCCTAAAACTTTCTACAAAGCTCCTGCATCACCAGATGAAATTGCAGGACGTGCGGACTGCGTTGAATGTCATACCGATGAAACACCTGTCTGGGTTGCTGCTTGGAAGAAGAGTACCCATGCTAATCTAAGTAAAATTCGTAAA
>JAAZZR010000046.1 GCA_014237605.1 Nitrosomonadaceae bacterium
CAATAGTGCCCGGAAGCTGTATTTTTTTTAATTTCAACTTCGTATTTTGATACTAATTCGTGTTCCTTATACCTCTTAAATATTTTAATTAGCCTTAATCCTAATTTCTGGCTTGCTTGTCTGATTTCTTTTGCACTTTTAAGTGCAGTGCATTCTTGATCTAATGAAATTATTTCATCTAAATTGCTGGTGGCGGCCGCTTTGTAGGCTAACTGCACAAAAGATGCGTCATTATATTTGATATTTGATTTTAAATTTTCAACAATGAATAATTCAGCTGATGCTACGTCATGTACGATATTTAGTTGGACGTAAGTTTCTAGCCCATGAGAATGAGAGAATCCTCCAATCGGTAAGGTTGGGTCAGATAAATGCAGCAAGCTTCCAATAAAACTATTTTTCATTTGAATATTTCGATGCAAAATTTATGATTTTAGTGAACAGCGGTTGTTCATTATTGTCTTTATGCTTGTGCTCATGCGAGTGACCATGACCATGACCATGCGAGGCATCTGTAGATCTAAGGATGCTTTTTAATTGCCTGCTTTCTTTTGAAGGATGATACCCGCTAGCACTTAGCCATTTAAACAATGGTTCTTCAAATGGAATTAATACTTTATTGTCCTGAATAAACATAGGAGCATGTTTATTACCAATTTCATAACATACTGTACCCATTTCTAATAATGATGAGGGAGCCACTACAATCGCTTCACATTCTATAATATTTATTATGATGGCCTTTTTATCATCTTTAAATAGGACATCATCTTGTGATAAATGCTGCCCTTCTTTTAAGAATTTTATGGAAACCTGCTCACCACTATTAGTAGTTTTACTTTGAATTCGCTTTGAGGTTTCAAACCACTCTAGCTCTAAAAAGTCTATTTCTAGATTCTCCAGATCCATATTTGATTTATTGCCAAGTATTTCTTTAATAATCATAATTAGGTTATTCCAAATTAATAATTACGTATGTAAGTAAAAATTCTTTATTCTAAGGATAGAATCTGCCCGTTCTTATTCGAACCAGTGTAGCTATAGTTACTATTATAGTTGTACATGGTAAACAGTTTTGTTTCGTAATGAGGAATGAATGAGATTGCTCACAGCAATCAGGCTTTTTGGTCCTTTCTATATATACCGGTACTATTTCCCGCAAATATTTCTATAGGCTTCTGGAAAATACAGAAGCACACATTAGACCTTCTAATGTGTGCTTAATTGTCGGCTACCATCTCTTTCCACTATTTGGTCAAATCAGAGCCCCAAACAGTAGGAATCCATCTTTACTTATAAATATTACCGGATAGGATCATGTACCGTTACTAATTTTGTTCCATCCGGGAAGGTCGCTTCTATTTGTACGTCGTGAATCATCTCTGATACACCTTCCATTACATCTGCCTTTGTAAGGAAGGTCGCACCTAGTTGCATTAATTGTGCGACGGTTTTGCCGTCACGTGCAGCTTCCATTAGTTCACTGCAAATTAAGGCAACAGATTCAGGATGATTCAGTTTTACGCCTCTTGCCTTCCTTTTCTTTGCAAGCTCTCCTGCACTGTGCAGCATTAATTTTTCTATTTCGCGAGGTGTTAAATGCATAGCTTCACCAATATGTAGAGTATAAAATTTCTGGATTGATTAAAATAAGAAATAGCGTTGTGCTAATGATATTTCTTCAGCTGGTTCACTTGATATTACTTCACCATCAACTCTTACCTCATGATTCTCAGGATTTACTGTAAGCTCAGGTGTCTTATCATTGTGAATTAGATCTTTTTTCCCAATAGTTCTGCAACCAGAAACGGGCAAAATAATCTTCTGTAGACCATATTCTTCCACAATTCCTTTATCTATTGATGCTTGAGAAACAAAAGTGGCACAAGTCTTGAGTAAAGCTTTGCCATAAGCACCAAACATTTTGCGATAGATAACTGGTTGAGGGGTAGGAATAGAGGCATTTGCATCACCCATTTTACTTGCTATTATCATCCCACCCTTAATAATAAGTTCTGGCTTAACGCCAAACATTGCCGGGCTCCATATAACGATATCAGCCATTTTTCCAGCCTCAATTGATACGACATATTGTCCGATACCGTGTGATATGGCTGGGTTAATTGTGTATTTCGCAACATATCGTTTAACACGAAAATTATCATTGCCATTTTCTTTATCTTCTTCCAGTGGACCAAACTGTTTTTTCATTTTATCGGCGGTCTGCCATGTACGGCAAATTACTTCACCTACACGACCCATTGCCTGTGAATCTGAAGACATCATGCTGAAGATACCCCGATCATGCAAAATATCCTCTGCACCCATCGTTTCTGGTCGTATACGTGAATCGGCAAAAGATACATCTTCTGGTATATTTCTACTTAAATGATGACATACCATCAGCATATCCATATGCTCATCGAATGTATTAACAGTATAAGGGCGAGTTGGATTTGTAGAGGAGGGTAGAACATTCGGATACATTGCAACTTTAATAATATCCGGCGCATGGCCTCCACCAGCTCCTTCTGTATGGAAGGTATGTATTACACGCCCATTAATTGCATTTACGGTATCTTCTACGAATCCTGCTTCGTTTAAGGTATCGGTATGAATGGCGACTTGCACATCAAGGTTGTCTGCAACATTCAAGCATGCATTAATAACGGCAGGTGTTGAGCCCCAGTCTTCATGGATCTTAAGACCACAGGCGCCTGCTTCAACTTGTTCTACTAAAGGCGCTTCAGTTGAACAATTTCCTTTTCCAAAATAACCAAGATTCATAGGGAACGCTTCAGATGACTCTAGCATCTTCTGGATGTTCCATTTTCCTGGTGTTACGGTCGTTGCGTTAGTTCCATCTGCAGGACCAGTTCCCCCACCCATCATTGTAGTTATACCACTGTATAAAGCAGTTTCAATTAGCGTAGAGCTAATAAAATGAATATGCGCGTCAAATCCACCTGCAGTAGCTATGAACCCATATGCTCCATGCACCTCGGTAGAGGCTCCGATTATCATATTAGGAGAAACGTCATCCATCATATCTGGATTGCCGGCCTTACCGATGCCAACAATATTTCCATCTTTTATACCAATGTCAGCCTTCTCAATCCCCCAGTGGTCAATTATGATCGCACCGGTAATTACTAAATCGAGAACACCCTGATCCCTTGTTGCAGTTGAAGATTGGCCCATGCCATCGCGAATACTTTTTCCTCCGCCAAATTTTGACTCATCCCCATAGGTATTGTGATCTTTTTCTATTTCAATAAAAAGTTCTGTATCACCTAATCTTACTTTGTCACCTGTCGTGGGCCCAAATAAATTAGCATAGTTCTTTTTACTTATTGTCAGGCTCATAATTATTTATCCTTAAAGTTTTTACTTTTCAGAAGTTGCATCGATTCTTTTTTGTTAGCTTCTTGTGTCGTGCTTCCGTTTACAAGATCATTGTGACCAAATGCAGCACGGGATCCCCCAATTTCAACTAGCTCTACTTCTTTCTCTTCACCTGGCTCAAAAC
This sequence comes from Nitrosomonadaceae bacterium, assembly GCA_014237605.1. Lineage (GTDB taxonomy): Bacteria > Pseudomonadota > Gammaproteobacteria > Burkholderiales > Nitrosomonadaceae > BJGV01. The sequence goes on from JAAZZR010000046.1 coordinate 3,530, forward strand.
GAACAGCAGTACTTGCCGGAATATTTAAGCGCATACCAAATGCATCTCCTCGACTAAAACTAATCGCACTATTTACCTCAAAAAAATGAAAATGGGAGCCAATTTGAACTGGCCTGTCCCCAGTGTTTGTCGCTTTAACTTTAATTGTTTTACGGGCAGCATTACATACAATATTGCCTTCCCCTACTATGACTTCACCTGGCACCATAACTTTCTTCTCCTGTATAGATAAACGAGATTATGTGTTATCACTAATTCATTTTCGGGGAGGTAATTTGATATCTATATTGCAAATATTCATCCCACACTCGTAGCTCACTTCATTGATAACTTACGGAATATTTAATTCTGCTGATGCACCATAAATTCTTGTGCTTTGCAGCTTAGTAACCTATTGGATTAGCCTAGCAAAGCATAGTATTTCTGTCAATGGAAGTCATATGCTTGCTAGACATTATACTGTAAATAGATTTGGTAGAAAATATGAGCTAAGAAATTAAATGTATTCATTTAACTATTACAAATGTAATGGTTAAAATGTGGCCTGTATAATAATTTGAGGTATAAATTCCTGAGCAAGGGCATTTGAATTAACAAATTATGTATTTTATAAGAACACTATCTGGCCCCACAATTATAAAAATATTGCATCGAAGCTTAGATAAGAGATAATAGCTGTTGAATCATCCAATCAGTTGGATTAAATTTAGCTAGTATTCATCTATCAAACGGAGGTTGCCATGACTTTACGCCTAGGCGATGTAGCGCCAGATTTTGAACAAGATTCATCGATTGGCAGAATTAAATTTTATGAGTGGGCAGTTGACTCTTGGACGGTTTTATTCTCTCATCCAGCTGACTTTACGCCTGTTTGTACAACGGAACTTGGGTTAACTGCTAAGCTAAAATCTGAATTTGATAAAAGAAATGTTAAAGCGCTTGCGTTATCAGTTGATCCCGCAGATAAGCATGTAGAGTGGATCAGTGATATTGAAGAAACTCAGGGTACTAAAGTCAGTTTTCCTATTATTGCAGATGTGGACAGAAGCATAGCAACCTTGTTTGATATGATTCATCCTAATCAGTCAGATACTATGACTGTGCGTTCACTTTTCATTATTGACCCAAAAAAGAAAGTGCGCCTCATTATCACGTATCCAATGAGCACCGGACGTAACTTTAACGAAGTGTTGCGTGTTATTGATGCGCTACAATTGGCTGACAATTACTCAGTAGCAACCCCTGGTAACTGGTGCGATGGTGATGATGTAATTATTCCATTAACAGTTCAAGATGAAGAAGTTATTAAGCAGAAATATCCTAAAGGATATAAAGCCCCGCGTCCATATTTACGTGTAACACCACAGCCCAATAAATAATTAAATATCAGCTGTATATTTATTTAGCATTTGCGATTTTTCAAAGATAATCAGTATTAACTTTCTTACTGGTTATCTTTGGAATTTGAATGGTCACTAGCATAAAGATCATGCTGTGGTTTGAACCATGTAAGGCTCTGATGAAGGTTAACTACTTCCCCAATGATAATGAGTGTAGGTGGAGTAAGGTTGGAGGATTGAGCTAGGTCTGGCAATGTTCCTAACGAGCCAATTAATACACGTTGATTGTGTGTGGTGCCTTGTTGGACTATAGCGGCTGGTGTTTTTTCTGATAGACCATGCGATGAAAGCTTCTGGCATAAAACAGATAATCCGAGTAGCCCCATGTAAATTACAATAGTTTGATTTGGCTTTACTAAGGTTGGCCAATCAAGGTCTACACTGCCATTCTTTAGATGACCAGCGACAAAAATACAAGACTGGGCATAGTTTCGATGGGTAAGTGGGATTCCTGCATAGGCCGCTACTCCAGATGCAGCTGTTATTCCAGGGACCACCTGAAATGGAATGCCGGAACTAGCCAGCGTTTCAATCTCCTCACCACCTCGGCCAAAAATAAAAGGATCGCCTCCTTTTAACCTAAGGACACGTTTATTTTCTTTTGCTAGCCGCACAAGTAATTCATTAATTGATTCCTGTGACATAGAGTGATTTCTTTGCTCTTTTCCTGCGTAGATACGCTGAGCATCTCGGCGGACCATATTAAGTATTTCAGGTGATACCAAACGGTCATAGACTACGACGTCTGCTTGTTGCATCAGACGCATGGCTCTAAAGGTTAGAAGATCAGGATTGCCTGGGCCGGCACCTACTAAATAGACCTCCCCAAGCGGGGCTTCATCAATTTCATTTCGTAGTGAACGCTCCAGATAATCTTGTGCAGCCTTATCTTTTCCGGCAAACACCATTTCTGCAAACGGGCCTTGTAATTCTTTCTCCCAGAATAAACGACGTTTTTCTGGGTGGGAGAAATGCTTCTTTACACGCGAACGAAAATTGGCGGCATAGGTTGCAAGACGTCCATATGCTTCCGGGATTATAGTCTCTAAGTGGGCTCTTAGTAGTCTTGCGAGTACAGGAGATTTTCCGCTACTTGAAATTGCAACTAAAACGGGGGAGCGGTCAATGATGGAGGGTACAATAAAAGAACACAAATCAGGGTTATCAACTACATTGACCGGAATGCATAGTTTTTTAGCAGCTTCAGAAATTGCTTGATTAACTAAGAGATTATTGGTTGCTGCGATTACGAGGGCTACATTATCAATATGGGCTGGGGTGAAAGTTTCAGCACGATAGATGAAAACCCCCCGATCTGCTTTCTCAAATAACTCTATATCAAGCTCTGGTGCAATTACGGTGACACATGCTCCAGCATTTAATAGCAAATCAATTTTTCGAGCAGCAATTTTACCACCACCTACGACAAGACAGCTGCGGTCTCTGATGTTAATAAAAATAGGTAGAAAATCCATAAGCTATTTTGATATTTATCCTGTCCGGAAAATAACCCAATTTAGCCTAGCATAGGCTATGTTTAATCTAATTTCTGAAATAATTTAGTTATTTTTTCAAGTTTTGATCTAAAATCAGATAAACGATCTTTTTCTTGAGTGACTACTTTTATTGGTGCACGCTTGACGAAATTAGGGTTGGAGAGTTTGGTTTCCGATTTTGTAATTTCCAATTCAATACGTGTTATTTCTTTTGCTAGACGCTCGCGCTCTTTGGCTATATCTATTTCTATTTTCAGCATAAGTTTAAATTCGCCTACAACTGCAACCGGTGCATCTGCATCTGGTAACTCGCCTTGGATGACTTCTACGCTAGATAACTTAATCAATGCGGTTAAATAGGGCAAAAATTCAGTTAGGGCCCCCTCATTTCCCGTGGCTAGTAGCGGAACCTTCATCGCTGGAGATAAATTCATTTCGCCACGTAGGGTACGACATGCACCAACTATCTCTTTAAGTGTATGCATTTTCTCCATAGAGCTTTTATTGATGTGTGCTAGATCAGCTTTAGGATATGGTTGAAGCATAATACTTTCACCATGCTTACCTGATAACGGCGAGACTTTTTGCCATAATTCTTCTGTAATAAAAGGGATAATAGGATGAGCTAGCCGTAGCATTGTTTCTAGTACATTTACTAAGGTGTGACGGGTGGCGCGTTGTACAGATTCATTGTTTCCATTTAATTGAACCTTCGCAAGTTCAAGGTACCAGTCACAATACTCGTCCCAAACAAATTCATATATCTCGCGTGCTGCTAAATCAAAACGGTAATCATGAAACGATTTCTCTACTACACTTTCTGCTTGTTGTAGGCGCCCAACAATCCATTCATCTGCAGCAGAAAATTCTAAAGGTAAATTCTTATCTAAGCCCACATCTTTTCCTTCGCAATTCATTATCACATATCTAGTTGCATTCCAGAATTTGTTGCAAAAATTTCGGTACCCCCCGCAACGTTGCAAATCAAATTTTATATCTCTTCCATGCGAAGCAAGACTCGCAAAAGTGAAACGTAGTGCATCGGTACCATATGCGGTTATACCTTCAGGGTAATTTTTTCGTGTGATTTTTTCGATAGAGTTTGCCTGCTTGGGATTCATTAGCCCGGTAGTACGCTTAGCAATTAAAGCTGGCAAGGTAATTCCGTCAATAAGGTCTAGCGGATCAAGTACGTTACCCTTCGATTTGCTCATTTTTTGACCTTCTGAATCTCGAATTAGGCCGGTTACGTATACCTCTTGAAATGGTATTCTTCCTGTGAAATGTAGGGACATCATTATCATACGTGCTACCCAGAAAAAAATTATATCGAACCCGGTAACAAGTACTGAGGTTGGGAGAAATGTTCTTAGTGCGGGCGTCTTCTCTGGCCATCCTAGGGTGGAGAATGGCCACAATGCTGATGAGAACCAAGTATCTAACACATCTTCATCTTGTATAAGTGTACGGTTCCCTGCTTGTTGTTGAGCTTCCTCCAGATTGTGGGCCACATAAACATTGCCATCCTCATCATGCCAAGCTGGAATTCTATGCCCCCACCACAATTGGCGAGAGATGCACCAGTCCTGGATATTCTCCAGCCACTGATTGTAAACATGAGTCCAGTTTTCTGGAACAAATTTCACTTCTCCATTTGCGACGACATCGAGGCCACTTTTAGCCATCTCTTTCATTGCTACATACCATTGATCAGTAAGCATTGGCTCTATAATAGAGTCTG
>JAAZZR010000047.1 GCA_014237605.1 Nitrosomonadaceae bacterium
TAATGAACCTTTGTGATGGATCAGCGTGTCATTATTAAGCTTTAATAAAGTGCCACTGCCTTTAGACAGCACACATTCAAAATTAAGATCCTCTATGTTCGTCGTATTTTTAAAATACTTTATTCTCTCACCGTAAAGTTGAACGAAATGGTTGCATACAGACTCAGTATGATCACTCGAGTTGTTATCTGAAATAATAATCTCGATTTCCTCGGTACTGTTAAACTCAGATTGCTCACATATAGATTCTAGGGCTACCTTCAAGCTATCTGCCCTGTTATAAGTGGGTATGCACAAAGATAAGAGATACATTCTTATATTCCGTAAAAATTAATATTCTACAAATGAAATTTACGACGCCAAGATAAACCAAATTAAATCTAACGAACTCTTGCCAAAAGGAGGCTTTTAGCCGATCCTCCTAAGCACTAAAATTGGCGGACTTGTTAACGCACTACGTGTCCCTATCATTCCAGCTACTACTACGCCGATCACCCCAACAAATAGTCCTATCAGCCATATCCATATATTAAAGGTGTAAGGCAAATTTAATGTAAATTTTCCAATAACATAACCCAATGCACTTGCCCCCATTGAAGAAAATAACCCGGATAAAATACCGAGTATTGAAAATTCAACTATCCAGGTGCTAATTAATTGACTCCGTTTTGCGCCCAAAGTACGGAATATTGCAGCCTCATGAATACGCTCATCTTGAGTAGAGATGACCGCCGCATACAATACTATTAATCCAGATAAAAGTGTAAACAAAAAAACGAATTCAATTGCTTTAGTTACTTGCTCAATGACTTTTTGTACCTGTGTGATAATAGTTGCCACATCTATAACCAGAAAATTCGGGAATGCCATGATCAATTTATTCATCATATCCATCTGATTCTCTGGCAAATAAAAACTAGTAATATAGCTTGTTGGATATTCCTCCAACACACCTGGTGGTGTTACCGCAAAGAAATTAACGCGGAACGAATCCCAATCAACTTTTCGGATACTACTCACCTCAGCAGAAAAAATACTGCCCGCAATATCAAAGGTCAACGTATCCCCCAATTTCACTCCTATTGCTTTTGCAACACCTTTCTCCAAAGACAAGACTGCTTTCCCCTTGTCTCTACTCTGCCACCATTCTCCATCTACAATCTGGTTATCACTTCGTATCTCATTTGCCCACGAAAGATTAAACTCCCGTTTCAATAATCTTTTTGCCCGCGTGTTTGAATAATTATCCGGCACTACTATGCTGCCATTAATAGAGGTTATCCGACCTCGTACCATTGGATATACAGAGGGCTGCAAGACATCATTTTGTTTAAAAAATTCTTGCAGTGGCTGCAGCTGATTTTCCTGGATATTTACTAAGAAATGATTGGGTGAGTCTGATGGAAGGGTGGTATGCCAGTTTTGTAGCAAATCCCCACGAATCAGCATCAATGTCAGAAGTGCCATCAACCCTAACCCAAGTGCCACAGCTTGTATCACACTGCTGTTAGCGCGTCTCCATATACTAGCCAGCCCATATTTCCATGTTCCTCCTGCTTTGCTACGAACACTTGAAATAGCTTTTATTAGAAGAAACCCAAGTAAACCAAAAATTGCTATTGCAACAATAAATCCAATCATAACCGAAAGTCCTAGACGCACATCATCAGCCTTCCACAAGAATAATACTGCCAATGCACCAAGCCCTAAAGCGTAACCTGTCAAGCTATAAACATTGGAGATGCCAATATCACGTCGCAGTACACGCAATGCGGGTACACTGCGCAAATTAAGTAAAGGAGGCAAAGCAAAACCTAGCAATAACACTAAACCAACTAATACTCCTTGTATGAAAGGAAACAAACTGGGCCAGGGCAGTTCAACCGTTATCATTGCAGAGAGCCAATAAACCAGAGCCTCCTGGGCGAGAAGCCCTAGTAAGCACCCCATAATACTCGCAACCAGGCCAAGTATAATGAAATGATATAGGTACAGATACAATACTTCATTCTGTCTTGCTCCCAGACAACGCATAATTGCACAACCATCCAAGTGGCGCATGGTGAACCGACGAGCTGCAAGCGCTATAGCTGCCGCTGCCAACACTACGCTCGCCATAGCAGCAAGACTTAGAAATTTTTCTGCGCGCTCAAGTGCCGACTTTATTTCAGGACGAGCATCACGAATACCTTGAATTCTCTCTCCTGACGTCAAATTAGGCTGTAGCCAGCTCCGTAAAGTTGTTATCAAACCGGCATTACCACTAATCAACAAACGGTATGAAATACGGCTACCTTGTTGTATTAAACCAGTTGCAGGAAGATCAATTGCATTGATCAATAGCCGTGGCCCAAGGTTTATGAAGCCGATTGAATAATCTGGCTCTAGGGTAATCTGTGAAGCCACAATTAGACGCGCTTCCCCAACCTCAATAATATCCCCTTTTTTTAGTGCAAGACGAGCTGCAAGTTTCTCACCCACCCACACTGAACCAGAAGATGGAATTCCACTAGCGACATAATCATTTCTATATGAAGCGGCCTTACCAATTTCATCTGTAATGCGTAATTCACCGCGCAATGGATAACCAGCGGTTACTGCCTTTATCCCAACCAGAATATTGTCATCTCCTTTCACTACCATACTAGGAAATTTAAGTGAGCTAGAAGTATTCAGTCCAAGCTTTACTGCCTCTCCTGTATAGCGCTGTGAAAGGGGACGATCAGAAACAATAACAAGATCCGCACCAAGCAACTGATTTCCCTGACGAGAGAGGGCCAACTGCACCCGGTCAGTAAAGAAACCTACTGTGGTCATCCCGCCCACTGAAATTATCAGTGCAAATATCAGCACATGTAATTCGCCTGCACGCAAATCACGATGCAGCATACGTAAAGAAAGTTTAAAAGAATTCATGGAACATATTGCATCGCTTAGAATTTAATTGACATAACCAGTTAATCTTCAATTTTTCCACTAGCCAATTGAATTTGTCTTGTACAACGACTAGAAATAGATTCGTCATGGGTTACCAGAATTAAAGTGGTCCTTCTCTCACGATTAAGCTCGAACATAAGGTCTACAATCTGATCCCCGGTAGATGAGTCTAAATTACCCGTAGGTTCATCAGCTAACAGTAATTTGGGATGTGTAACATATGCTCGTGCAATAGCTACACGTTGTTGCTCCCCACCAGAAAGCTGCTTTGGATAATGATTAATACGGGCTTCTAACCCTACGCGCCCAAGTAATTCAAGTGCGATTTTACGTACATTACTTATACCTGTTAGCTCTAATGGCAACATTACATTCTCAATTGCTGTAAGCACAGGCAGCAACTGAAATGATTGAAATACAAAGCCAAGTAGGCAGCCACGCAATTCAGCTCTCCCATCTTCACTCAATGAGAAAATATCTTCTCCATTAAGGTACACTTTCCCGCTGGAAGGGATATCAAGTCCTGCCAGCAAACCCAACAGTGTAGATTTCCCTGACCCAGAAGCACCTACAATTGATACAGCTTCACCAATACCCACTTCCAAATTAATATCCTGCAGAATAGTAAGTTGAGTGTCACTACTTTTTACATGTTTAGTCAGAGAGATTGCTTGTACAATAGGATTTATAATTAAATTATCTGCCATGAAAACCTTTCTAATTACTTTAAGTATTTTATTATTAAGTACTTCTTCTAATATCGTTTATAGCAGTACAGATACTGCTATTTCTCCCGCTGAATCTACCACCATTATGGTATATGGAGACAGTTTGTCAGCAGGCTATGGCTTACCACAAAAAACCGGATGGGTAAGTATGCTAGAGATGCAACTAAAAACACAACAATCAGTCTACCAAATAATCAATGCCAGTATCAGTGGTGAAACAACACTTGGGGGCTTAAATCGAATTGAGCAAGCACTTAAGCGTCACCGCCCTAACATCATTATTGTTGAACTTGGAGCAAATGACGGCTTACGTGGCCTGCCCATTAAATCTATCCACGATAATCTAGAAGCTATTGTAAAAGTATGCAAACAGAATAAAGCATCAATACTATTAATAGGTATGCGTCTACCCCCAAATTATGGAGCAACATAAACAAAAAAATTCTCAGCTATTTATCAACAAATAGCAAAACGACACGAGCTTAGATTAGTTCCATTCATGCTAGCAGGATTTGGTGATAAACCTGAATATTTCCAAGAAGATAAGATGCACCCTAACAGAAATGCACAAGAAAAAATTCTAAATAATGTATGGAAGGTCCTGCATGAAATGATTATGTCTTATTAAGATGTTTATTAATACACTGTGATATCTCTGCGTTGCCATATCTAATATGGTTAATTTCTATTGTTTTCCATTTATTAACATTACAATTTGAATAAATATATTAAATATATATTCAAATTAAGAGACGCGAATAAGCCGTTAAATTAACCTCTTATAATTAAATTGCTCATGACATGTTAGAAATAGAATCTTTTTCTATAAATCTCCACAAATATGCCCTATAATTTCTTGACTAAATGACCTTTTCGCTTTAGATTGCAGCATCACTACTTACTGGGAATTTATGCACATGGAATTTACCCATATGATATCGGGACTTATTCAATTACCTTGGTGGGGTTATATTGTCTTCACCTTGGTTGTTACTCATATCACAATTGCTAGTATCACTATATTTCTACACCGCCATCAGGCCCATCGCGCCCTAGAATTACATGCAATACCCAGCCACTTCTTTCGTTTCTGGCTGTGGCTTACTACAGGCATGGTTACCAAGGAATGGACAGCAATTCACCGCAAGCATCATGCAAAATGCGAAACCATAGATGATCCTCACAGCCCTCAAATTCTTAGCATAGGAAAAGTATTAAAAGAAGGATCAGAGCTTTACCGTAAAGAAGCTAAAAATCTGGAAACATTGGAGAGATACGGCGAAGGCACTCCTGACGACTGGATCGAGCGTAATGTCTACACTAAACATAGTGTGAAAGGTGTTGCTTCAATGCTTATCATCAATCTTGTTCTATTTGGACCAATTGGACTAACCATATGGGCAGTTCAAATGGCTTGGTCACCTGTATTAGCTGCTGGGGTTGTTAATGGTGTTGGGCATTATTGGGGTTACCGTAACTTCCAACCGGAAGATGCGAGCCGCAATATAGTCCCATGGGGTATTCTTATTGGTGGCGAAGAATTACATAATAATCATCATGCATACGCAACTTCTGCACGCCTCTCTAATAAATGGTATGAATTCGATATTGGCTGGATGTATATATGTATCCTGAAAGCAGTAGGGCTAGCGAAAGTTAAAAAAATGGCACCTAAATTACGCCTTGATAAAACAAAGAGTAAGTGTGATTCTGATACGCTACAAGCAGTTATTCTGCATCGTTATGAGGTATTAGCAAAATATGCTCACTCCCTAAAGAAAATTTTTGCCAAGGAAATAGATCATTTACAAAAAGAAGCCACATACCATGGTGTGGACAATATCACCCTTAAACGTTGGGTCTTAGCTGACTCTAAAACACTACAGGAACACGAGCGTACTAAGCTTAATTTAGTGCTAAGTAAAATTAAAACGCTAGATAAAGTCTATACTATGCGTGAAGAACTTGTATCAGTTTGGGAGCGTTCCACAGCAACTAAGGATGAGTTAGTAAAACAGCTGGAAGACTGGTGTCACCGTGCGGAAGAAAGCGGCATCGAAGTACTAGAAAAATTCTCCCGCAGGCTACGTTGCTATGCATAATAAATGCTAACAGTAAACATTTTATAATAATTTGCACCAAAAAAAACCCGATATAAAAATCGGGTTTTTTTATTTCTATCTGAAATAATACTACTTTAATTTTGTTTCCTTATACTTCACATGCTTGCGTACCACAGGATCAAATTTTGAAATCTCTAATTTTTCTGCAGTAGTCCTTTTATTCTTAGTAGTAGTATAAAAGTGTCCCGTTCCAGCAGAAGACTCAAGTTTTATTTTTTCACGCATAATGTAATTCCTAAATTTTTAAGTACTAAAACTTAATACGCTACCTTATATATTATTCCCACCAGCACGCATTTTTGCGAGAACTGCATCGATTCCATTTTTATCTATAGTTCGTAATGCAGCATTGGATAAACGCAAATTAATCCAACGTTTTTCACTCTCAACCCAAAATTTACGATGCTGTAAATTTGGAAGAAAACGACGTCTCGTTCTATTGTTAGCATGGGAAACATGGTTGCCTGACATAGGCTTCTTGCCAGTGACTTCACATATTCGTGACATAACAACATACTCCGGAATTCTTAAAAGGACGCATTATATACTGATTTCTTGCAAAAGTTGGTATTATTATCTAAAGAGTCATCAAATAAATACATAACTAAGATTAATACGCAGCATGACTCTTCGACCGCAGAACCAACATTTAAATTAAAAAATATGTTCAAATCAAAATGTTACACTCCTTTTCAAGAAAAAGTTCATTTTTAGGTTAAAATTCTGTTCCCTAGGAAAGTATCTTACAAAAACAGCTATGGCTACATCATCCTCACTCCACACTAAGCGTCTGCTTCTAGGAATCACTGGTGGAATTGCCGCGTACAAAGCAGCAGAAGTTGCACGTCTTCTTGTGAAGAAAGATATTGATGTGCAGACAGTAATGACAAAATCAGCTTGTAAATTTGTTGGCCCAGCTACATTACAAGCGCTAACCGGTAATACAGTATTCACAGATTTATGGGATAGCCGTATTAATAATAATATGGCACACATAAACATCTCTCGTGATGTAAGCGCCATCCTAATTTCTCCCGCGAGTGCAAATTTTATAGCTAAACTTGCAAACGGTTTTGCGGATGATCTTTTATCAACATTATGTCTGGCTCGTAATTGCCCTTTATTTATTGCCCCCGCAATGAATCGTCAGATGTGGGAGCACCCTGCTACACAACGTAATTTAGTAACTTTACAACGTGATGGAGTGTTAATTATTGGCCCAGCTAGTGGTGCCCAAGCATGCGGAGAGGCAGGCATGGGCCGCATGCTTGAAGCTCAAAAGCTGGTTGAAGAAATGTTAATCTTTTTTCAACCAAAATTGCTACAAGGTAAGCATGTTCTTATAACAGCCGGACCAACATATGAAGCTATTGACGCAGTCCGTGGTATCACTAATTTAAGTTCAGGCAAGATGGGTTATGCAGTTGCTAATGCCGCACTAGGAGCAGGAGCAAAAGTTACACTAATTTCTGGCCCAACATTCCTTGAGGCTCCTTCTGGAGCTACTCTAACTAACGTAACAAGCGCACAAGAAATGTTCTCAGCAGTAAAAAAAGATCTTTCTAGTACAGATATTTTTATAAGTGTTGCAGCAGTTGCAGACTTCCTTCCTGCTAACAATAGCAACCAGAAAATTAAACGAACTAGTAGCAACATATCATTACTACTTGCACCTAATCCTGATATTCTGGAATTTGTAGCGAAGACGCCTAAGCCACCTTTTTGTGTAGGCTTTGCAGCAGAAACAGAGAATCTAGAAAAGAATGCAGAAGCCAAGAGGCGTAGGAAGAAAATACCTCTTCTTGCCGCTAATCTCGTCCCAAATGCTATTAATTCTGATAAAAGCGAACTAATTTTATTTGATGACAATGGTAAGCATCTTCTACCTGAAGCACCAAAAATAGAACAGGCAAGGCACCTAATTAAACATGTTTCACTACTATATGAGAAATGGAATAAATAATTTTATGGAAAAAATTGAAATAAAGATTATTGATGAACGTTTGCGTGAACAACGGCCATCCTATGCAACTTCTGGTTCTGCTGGACTAGACTTACGAGCTTGTATCGGAGATTCATTAACTCATGGAAATATTGGTGTGTGCTGGGTTGAAAGTCTTCGTCAAGAGTTTCCAAAAGATATATTTCTTAACGAAGGAATAAATGGTGACGTTGTCTGGCAAGTTCATCAAA
>JAAZZR010000048.1 GCA_014237605.1 Nitrosomonadaceae bacterium
GGATCAACTATTGTTATTTTATCAAGCAACTGTTTTTGCTTATCATGTACAAAATCCTGGTAGTTACGGGGTGGTCACACTCGATTCTCAAGGCCGCGCTACTTCATTAGAAGAAAAGCCTTCTCAGCCAAAAAGTAACTACGTTGTTACTGGTCTATACTTCTATGATAATCAAATTGTTGATATCGTTACAGATCTTAAACCTTCTCCCCGAGGTGAATTAGAAATAACTGATGCTAATCTGGCCTATCTAGAGCGTAATCAACTACATGTGGAGGTTATGGGGCGTGGGTATGCTTGGTTAGATACCGGCACTCACGAAAACATGAGACAGGCGAGTAACTTTATCGAGACTATTGAACACCGTCAGGGTCTCAAAATTTCTTGCCCAGAAGAAATCGCTTATCGTCAGGGCTTTATTAGCGCCGAACAACTTGAAGAACTAGCGATATTTCTAAATAAAAATAGTTATGGACAGTACCTTATGCGAATTTTGGAAGAACCCGCCTAATGAAAATAATCCCTACTTCTATTCCAGAAGTTCTCATTATTGAACCTAACATTGCCAGTGACAGCCGAGGATTTTTCTTTGAAAGCTTTAATGAGAAAGAATTTAGTCAAAGTACCGGACTTAATGTACGCTTTGTACAAGATAATCACAGCCAATCTACTAAAGGAGTACTTCGTGGCCTGCATTACCAAATTCAACAGCCACAGGGAAAATTGGTACGCGTAGTACGTGGTACTGTTTTTGATGTTGCAGTAGATATTAGAAGGTCTTCCCCCACTTTTGGCCAGTGGGCAGGCGCTGAGCTTACGGAAGAGAACTGCCGCCAACTTTGGGCTCCAATAGGATTCGCACATGGCTTCCTTGTTCTTAGTGATAGGGCTGATTTTCTTTATAAGACTACAGACTACTACGCCCCCCAATTCGAGCGTAGCATTTTATGGAACGACCCAAACATTGGTATCCAGTGGCCCCTTAATGAGGAGCCGCAACTTTCAACTAAAGACAAAGCCTCTTTGCTGTTTGAGCAAGCAGATACTTATCCATGAACCAGCTCAATCCGTCTGTAAATTCCAAAGATACTCTGCAGTATGCAATATCACTTCTCTTCTCTTCTCTTCGTAAATTTAATGGTAAAATAAAGGGTTATAAAATAATAATTTGGCGACCTATAAATATTAAGGTATATAGAAAAGCTAGCCACACTGAGCCTTGTTAAATAGAAACAATAACTATAGTTTACCCATTCAAATTGCCTGATACAGATACCCCTTCATCTTTAATTTCCTCATTAACTTCATGTAATGAGCCTAGTGGAACTACAGATATACCAACCAAATTTTCTTTGGTAATTCCCACTCTGAACGAAGCAGATAACATTGACCCATTATTAGCTGGCCTCTTTGCACTTGATCTTCCATCTAACCATTTTGAAGTAATTTTTGCCGACGATGGCTCAAGTGATGGCACGCCGGATAAGGTGCGCGCCTGGGGGGAAAAAGCAAATGTGAAGCTCGTAGAACGTCAAGAAGAACCAGATCTGACTGCATCAATCTTAGCTGGTGTTGAAATAGCATCCAGTAATATCATCGTAGTAATGGATGCAGACCTTAGTCATCCGATTGACCGGCTAACTGCCGTAGTAGAACCAGTACTAAATGGTAGTAACGACATAGCTGTTGGTAGCCGTTATGTACCCGGAGGCGGTACTGAAGGCTGGCCAATACATCGACAATGGTTGTCACGCATCGGTGGCTGGCTAGCGCGCCCCATATGTGATGTTAACGATGCTACCTCTGGATTCTTTGCGGTTCGTAAGGATTTAATTACAACGATTCCAGAACATGCCCGTGGATACAAAATCCTACTTGAGTTACTGGTAGCAGGCCGAGAAAAAATAAAAGCAGTTGAGGTGCCAATCTGTTTCCGAGATCGAACGCGAGGAACTTCGAAACTGTCATTTTCACATCAATGGACTTACTTACAGCGATTGATAGCATTAGCAGGAGGTACGGCCTCTGTTAGTACTGCCAGTAAGTTTGCGTTAGTCGGACTATGTGGCGTAATAATTGATACGCTATTGTTTCAAATTCTAGTAGTTTATGAAGCTGGTCTTGCACAAGCACATATTGTTAGTTTCTTTGCTGCAGCAACAGCAAATTACGCACTTAATTCTAAATGGTCATTCCGAGAACACCATACAGGCTCACTAAGATGGGACCAATTTGGTCGTTTTTTAATGGTCGGTATGTTTGCATTATTGTTGCGAGGTGGCGTTCTAGCCTTACTAGTATATGGCTGGCATATACCTGCGGGGCTAGCAATCTTTCCGGCAATTGCTGCGACAGCAATTGTTAACTATCTAGGCTCTGCTTTCTATGTTTTCCCCATAACAAATAACCCGCCGCCATTAGATACCCGTTGGCGAATTGCTTCAGTTGGAGTTGTTGTATTCATACTATTATTACGATTAATCTACTTGGGACAAGCGCAGTTAATTCCGGATGAAGCGTACTACTGGAACTATGCTCAAAACATGGATTTAAGTTATATCGATCACCCGCCAATGGTCGCTTGGTTAATCTGGTTAGGTACCTCAGTTTTTGGCGACAATGAGTTTGGGGTGCGCATCGCCGCATATATTTGCAGTCTAATAACAATGGGCTATCTATATGCACTAACACTCAACATATATGATAAATCGACCAGTATGCGTGTAATGTTGCTACTGGCCGTCCTTCCAATAGGGTTTGTTCATGGAATGCTAATGACACCAGATGCTCCATTGTTAGCAGCTTGGGCTGCTACACTCTATTATATGGAAAGGGCATTAGTTGCTGGACGAAGTTCAGCATGGATTGGTGCGGGCATTGCATTTGGCTTCGGAATTCTATCTAAATATACACTTGGACTTCTAGGATTCTCAGCTTTATTATTTATGCTTCTAGATCCAACTGCACGTCGCTGGTTATTCCGCCCACATCCTTATCTAGCAGCAGCACTTGCATTATTACTGTTTGCGCCTGTAATTATCTGGAATAGTGAAAATAATTGGGCTTCATTTCTATTTCAATCAAGAAGAGTTGTAGGGCTGTATAGCAGTGGGTTCGGTAACGATTTCTCAATTCAGTACTTACCCATGCATATTTTGGTGCTACTAACTCCGCTAGGTCTAGTTGCTGCAGGATTAGCATTATTCTCACGAATTAAGAATGGCAGCCAACTGGTAAACAGGCGCCGTTTATTTATACAAATATTTGCAGGTCTCCCTTTAGTGGTATTTATCTTTGTTAGCATATTCAATGCGCCACGGTTTCATTGGACAACTCCGTTGTGGCTTGCCCTATTACCGACAATAGCGTGGATAATGGTAAGGACAGATAATCTACAGAGCATTGCAACCCGCTTACAGTCTCTATGGAAACCAACAATCCTTCTAACGGCTTTTTTCTATGCGTTCGTTCTACACTATGTGGTCCTTGGAATACCAGGCGTCTCTTATCCAACCTCAATAACAAAACATTATTTTTGGCATGAAGCAACAATGGAAATTGAAAAAATAGCGGATGATATACGACAGAAAACGGGCCAGGAACCTATTGTTGTCGGGATGAGTAAATGGTCAGTTGCAAGCTCCATGCTATTCTATAATAAGGGCAAGAATATTATGGATATTCGTTCTCGAAATATGTTTGGTGACACTGGGTCTATGTTCGAATTTTGGTCCCCATCACAGTTACCTTCAACTAGGCCTATCATTATGGTCAGCATGAAACGTAACCGACTTGAGCATGGCCCTCTTGGAAATGATCTTAATCAACTCTTAGATCAACCAGGCCCGATACTATCCAGTACGATTAAACGAAATAATAAAAAATTGAGAGATTTGTACTACCGAGTTGCACGAGGTTACCTTGGAAATAATAAACCTGCTCAATCATATATGAACTAGAGCCTAATTAAGATGACAATAAAATTATGATGAACATCTTTCAGCCCATACTCTTTCGATTGATACTCCAGTAAATATAATGAATAAAATTCCTAAAATTTCTACTAAAGCTGTTATTTTAAGTGCTGGCCAAGGTAGGAGACTACTTCCGTTAACCAAAAATTCCCCAAAATGCCTTTTACCAATCTCTGGCAAGCCGATTATTGAGTGGCAGATTGATGCTCTACTTGCATCCGGAATTGAAGAAATTATTGTAGTAACCGGCTTCCAGACCAACCTAGTTGAAAAATTATTACAACAACGCTACCCAAATCACAAACAAATCAAAACTCTCTTTAACCCTTTTTTTGAGGTTGCAGATAACCTAGCCAGCTGCTGGGTAGCACGCTCTGTTATGGATTGCGATTTTCTACTGTTAAACGGCGATACTATTTTTGATGTGCCATTGTTGGCACAAGTACTCGAATCGGAATCTGCACCTATAACACTCAGTATAGATTATAAGAAAATTTATGATGAAGACGATATGAAAGTCCAATTAGATAATAAGGGACTGGTCAAACATGTAAATAAAATCCTACCTAAAGATCAGATTGATGCAGAGTCGATAGGACTTATTTATTTTCGTTCGAATGGACCGATATTATTCCGTGATGCGGTTGAAGAGGCGCTTCGATATCCTACTGAACTTAAATCCTGGTACCTTACTATCATAGATAAGCTAGCCGGGGAAAATCTAGTTAATGTTTGTTCAATATCTGGCCATCGTTGGTGTGAAATTGATTATTCCTCAGATCTGAAAAAAGCCCAAGAATTATTTTGTGAATAAGATGGCATAGAACATAACAAAGTAGCAAATGACATTTTACAAAAAATACGTGATCAATATACTAAAATCAATCTATAGGGCGCCAAGACAGCTCTATCAGCTTAATATATTTCAGGAGTTCTAAATGTCCCATAAGATGCGGCCTGACACCTTGGTTTTCAATGACACCATGCGAAAGTTTGGGGCACCGCATACCATAATATATCAATATCAAAACTGGAGTATTTTATTGAGGCCAGTACAGTTGACTCTAGGCTCTATAGTACTGGTAGCTCATGATCCTGCCTCTGCATTCTCCGAACTTAGCCAAGAAAGTTTTACGGAGTTACATAAGATCACAGCACAGCTAGAGTCAGCTCTCGGTCATGCGTTTACATATGACAAACTAAATTATCTTATGCTAATGATGGTCGATCCGGATGTGCATTTCCATGTTATTCCCCGCTATGCCAAACCAAAAAAATTTGGAGGTATGGAATTTACTGACCCCGGTTGGCCAAGTGCTCCAGATTTAAGTCATACTAACAAAACCAGCTTGCCAATTAATCTGAGTATTATCAACCATATAAAGACAAAATTAGTGTAGTGTCACGTGAAAAAACATGAAATTATTTATAGGTGTCATATAACAACATAGTTTTTATTCACACTCCCTAAATTAGTAGAGAACAACAATTTAGATAAATTAATAACATGCGATAATAGGTTCTTAAACTGATAGCTGTTTTAATATTTCTTCAGAAAAATAAACAGTATGGCAACAGGATATGGAAAATAAAAAAGATACCCAGGTATTTCCGCTTCGGGAGGCACATCACCTTGTCCGTGGTCTGATGACCCCAAATCCTATTATCTACTGGGTTGATTTTCTATTCCATGTCACATTAGGCTGGGCAGCTTTTGTGGTAGCTTTATCTACCCCATTGTTTAGCATTTGGCAATTTGTAGCATTTATTGTGGCAACACTGGCTCATTACCGTTCAGTAATCTTTATTCATGAGCTTGCACACTTAAAAAAAGGTACTTTTAAGATTTTCCGCCTAGTCTGGAATCTTATTAGTGGAATACCATTCTTAGTTCCATCTTTTACGTATGGCGTACACTATGACCATCATAAACCAGATATCTATGGCACCAGTGAAGATGGTGAGTATATTCCCTTTGCCACAAAAAAACCGATATTGATGGTTGGCTATGTATTAGCCTCATTCCTTCTTCCTTTTATATTCTTTGTGCGTTATCTCTTACTTACACCCGCATCTTATCTGATCCCACCACTCCGTAAATTTTGTTGGGAAAGAGCATCTTCACTTTCTATAAATCCAACCTATAAGAGGCCGAGTGGCTATATACGTAATGATAAATACTGGAAAATACAGGAGTTCGCGACCTTTGTATTTTCTATAGTAGTCATCACGTGCGTCATGTTTAACATCCTGCCGTTTAAGATTATTATTCTATGGTATTTAATTGGCACATCTATCTTTATTCTAAACTCGTTGCGCACACTTGCTGCTCATGCTTACCGTAACCCTGGAGACCAGAAAATGGAATTTCATGAGCAATATCTTGATTCTATCAATATATCCGGCAATTCATTTATTACTGCATTATGGGCTCCCTTGGGCCTGCGTTACCATGCCACACATCATCTTTTTATGAGTATGCCATATCATAATCTTGGGAAGGCTCAGCGTCTTTTAGTAAAGAATCTTAGTGATAATTCACTTTATCTAAAAACTACACGAAACAGTATGTGGGATGCATTATGTCGAATCTGGGGGGAGGCATCAACATCACGCTAAACCATGTATCATTGAAAGATTTTAGCTAAATATGGCACAGCTTATTCTACTAAGGCATGGCCAAAGTATTTGGAATCGAGATAGCCGTTTTACAGGCTGGAGCGATGTTGAACTCAGCCCACTAGGTATACAAGAAGCAGAAATAGCCGGACGCTTACTTTCAGAAATGGGTTATACCTTCGATTCATGCTTTACATCTGAACTCAATCGCTCTAGTGAAACTCTGCGTATAATACTATCAATAATGGGCCTAAATAACACACCCATACAACACAGCTGGCGCTTGAACGAACGCCACTATGGAGCTCTAGAAGGAATAGAACGGTGGTCAGCTATCAAGAAATTTGGTATTTGGCCAGTCCTTGGCTGCCAAATAAAATCTAATTCCGCACCCCCGCCCCTTGATCCTACAGATAAAAGATTTCCAGGAAACAAATTACGCTATTCAGTTATAGATAAGAATGAATTACCGTTTGGAGAAAGTTTAGAACAAACGCATGCACGTATGCAGCCATATTGGAGAAATATAATTGCACCTGAAATCAAAAATGGGAAGAATATTCTTCTCGTATCTCACAAAAATATCTTGCGTACACTGATAATGCAATTAGATGGAATATCTTTCAGCCAAGCAATGAAACTTCCTCTTGCTACTGCCCGTCCACTTCTCTATGAGCTCAACAGTGACCTACAAACTGTCCAAAAAAGGTACGTAGATACAATAAATAATTAGTGCATACGTACCTTTTGAATCTCTATAAACCAGTTCTACAACCTAAAAACCATCAGCATAGTTTAGTGCCTAATGGATTATTTCTTCTAGAATAATTCTTAATTTGCCTGTTATTTATTATGAACTTCAGACCTCTTAAGACTAAATAGATTTATTCTCAGCTACTATCAGTAAAAAGTTTTACTATATTGGTTATTTAACAAAATTACTCCCATGCAAGCATCTTAATCCCTCTCATTTTACTCAAGAGAACAAGTAATTTACATAGAAAACTGGAATTGCTGGGCAATAATAACCATACATCTGAAATACGCTTATCCTTACGCAACCATCCATAAAATATCATAAGATTTAATACTAGCCATAAATTAGCCGGCCTATTTCTCATATGAAGACAAGGGCTCTTAGTGGCCGCACCTGTCGAAAGCCAATGTAAAACTCCTCCTCTTTGATATACATCATCAATTGTATTGAGCAGATCTTGTGGGAAATTAGTTAGCGAGCAGTCCCCTGAAAGAAACAAAACATTACGCTGCGCACTTGGATAGCGTGAA
>JAAZZR010000049.1 GCA_014237605.1 Nitrosomonadaceae bacterium
TGGTTTTTTTTGGGGGAAAAAATTTCTGTCTGCAAATTTGCTTGACAATTTTTTTCTGTTTCTGAAATGGGCAGAAAAAAATATTCTGTTAGCACTTAAAAATTATTTTTTTTATAATTCGGAGAATTATTAATATTAAAGGATATTAGGTAAAACTTATTTTTAAATAGCTTTAATTATCAGGGTAGCTTGAAAGTATATGTTCAGTCTCTTCTTTATTTAGCTCTATCGACTTTCCTCTTCTTAATCTTGGTGGTAATTTAATAATACCAAATCGCACCCGGATCAACCGGCTAATCGTTATCCCTATTGCTTCAAACATACGCCGTATTTCACGGTTTCTACCTTCTTTCAATATCACATGGTACCAGTGGTTGGAACCCATTCCGCCTTGATCCAGCAGAGAAATAAATTTGGCCAACCCATCCTCTAATTCAATGCCAGTTGTTAGCAATTTTATTTGGCTCTCTGATAATATTCCTACAATACGGACAGCATATTCTCGCTCCACCTCATAACGAGGATGCATTAATCTGTTCGCTAATGATCCATCAGTAGTAAAGATTAATAATCCAGAAGTATTGAAATCAAGCCTTCCAATTGATACCCACTTAGAAGTTCTAATTTTAGGTAGGTTATCAAATACTGACGGCCGATTACGTGGGTCATTATGGCTTACAATTTCACCCTCTGGTTTGTGATAAAGCAACACCCTTGGTAGCTCTTTCCCAAAATTAAGATGAATAATACGTTTTCTTATTCTAACCACGTCTATACTACTCGCCCGATCAGCAATTCCAGCCACTTTTTGATTTATAGTCACCTGTCCCTTCGCAATAAGATTTTCCATTTCACGTCGAGAACCGAGCCCTGCTCGTGCTAATAATTTGTGCAATTTCTGCGTAGTTACTGATGACGATGTAATATCTTTCTCACCTTTGAATAAAGGTTGTGTTTTGTTTTTAAATTCTTTATGTGATTTGTTAGTTCTCATTTAGTTCTCAGCAAAAGAGTTTTTCTATGCCTCACAATAATCTGTTTAATTGTTGCTAGATATAATATTGAAAATAAGGATGATCTGGAGAAATTGGTAGTAATATGATTAATTAGAATTAAACTTCCCTTCGCTCCATAACTGCTTGTGCAAGTGTGCCACTATCGACGTGCTCAAGCTCACCCCCTGTAGGCAGCCCTCTTGCTATACGGCTTACCTTTATTTCCATGCTGTTAAGTAGCTCGCTAATATAATGCGCAGTGACCTCCCCTTCTACAGTAAAATTTGTAGCAAGCACGACTTCTTTTACTGTATTGTCTTGGACACGTTTCAGTAGTCGATCAAGATGAATGTCTTTAGGTCCAATGCCATCTAATGGAGAAAGTTTCCCCATAAGCACGAAATACATTCCGTTATAACTTTGCGTTTGTTCAATCATCAATAAATCTGCAGGCATTTCAACGATACATAAGAGATCCGCATTTCGTTTTGTGGAGCTACATAGATTACAAACCAATAATTCAGTAAAACTATTGCATTTTTCACAATGTTTAATGCCTGTAAGAACCTTATCTAGTGTATTTGCGAGTTGACGTGCGCCCTCATGATCATGCTGTAGTAGGTGATAAGCCATTCGTTGAGCTGATCTAGGTCCTACGCCTGGCAGGCAGCGTAATGCTTCGATTAAATCCTCAAGAGATGCGGAATTTTTCATTGTAGACAAGATCAAATATCATGATGATGGGATGAAGTCAGCATCCTTTATGTAACCTCATTAATTACATAAAACATATTTAGAATGGCAATTTCATTCCAGGCGGCAATCCCATGCCAGCAGTAACTCCCGACATTTTTTCTTGCGTAGTAGATTCAACTCGTCGAACAGCGTCATTTACTGCGGCAGCAAGCAGATCTTCCAACATATCTTTATCATCATTGAATAGGCTGTCGTCTATGTTCACCCTCTTTACATCATAGCGGCAGGTCATTATAACTTTAACCATGCCAGCACCCGACTGCCCCTCTACTTCAACTGTAGCTAATTGTTCTTGCATATCTTTCATATTTTCTTGCATTTGTTGAGCCTGTTTCATTAGCGGCCCCAATCCACCTTTCATCATTCTGAATCTCCTTTGTTAATAGGTTTAATTGAAGAGTTAATTAATTTTGCATCGAAATTATCCATTAATTGACGCACAATCGGATCGGTCTCAATAGCAGTTATGGCTTGTTGTTGTTTCGTTTTTTTCTCACGATTATCTAAATCTGCTGGAGTAATACCTGTAACTGTACCAACAGAAAATTTTAAATATATATTATTTCCAAAGTGCTCATTTAATGCGACTTTTACTTTGTCTTGGTATCTTTTCTCTAATAAATGTTTATGCTCAGCTAACAAGCATAATTCTAGGCTGCCTGTTGAATAATTTTTAATCTCACAGTTTTGAGCTAACATTTTTGCCATGCCGTTCAATTTTAACTGATTTACCAATGACGGCCAGTGAATATCTAATTGACCGGCGTCATTAGAGTATGTATTAGGCTCTTTAACGTCATTTAATATGGCAGGAGAAATATGTTCAGAATTGCTATCTGAGGCAATGCTAATGTTTTTATTTATTTTAGGGGTTTGTGCTATTGAGTTTAAATCTGATGAAGGAGCGGAGGCTTTGGTATTTTCTAATAAATTTTCTGGAATAAAAGCCAGCATACGCATTAATGTCATTGTAAAGCCAGCGTATTCATCAGGTGCCAGCCCTAAATCATCACGACCGTGCAAGGCAATTTGATAATATAATTGTAATTCTTCAGGTGAGAATTTTTTTGATAATGCAATAATCTGTTTATATTCTGGTATATTTTCGTTAATGGACTGTGGGACTATTTGTGCCAATGAAAGTGTATGCAGCAGCCTAGCCAAATCTTGTAAGGCATTATCAAAAGACAAGCTCTTTGCTTCGATTCCATCAGCTATATTTAGTAGATTTGTACCATTCTTTTGCAGAATTGCCTCAAGCAGATCATAAAGATAGACCTGATCAATAGTTCCTAGCATGGCATGAACCTCAGATTCCTCAATCTTACCTTTGCTAAAAATAATGGCCTGATCAAGAATACTAAGGGCATCACGCATACTGCCTTGAGCTGCACGCGCTAATAACTGTAATGAGATTTCGTCAGATGCTATTTTTTCTTGTTCAAGCACATGCTTTAGATGCTCATTAATCATGGCAAGAGGGATCTGTTTTAAATTAAATTGTAAACAGCGTGATAAAACAGTGACCGGAATTTTTTGTGGATCAGTAGTGGCCAATATAAATTTTACATGGTCTGGAGGCTCTTCTAAAGTCTTAAGCATAGCGTTAAAAGCAGACTTAGAAAGCATATGTACTTCATCAATGATATAGATCTTGTAGCGTGCAGAGGTTGGTGCATACAATGCGTTTTCCAGCAACTCACGCATATTGTCGACCTGGGTATTTGATGCAGCATCAAGCTCTACTAAATCAATAAAATTCCCACTATCAATTTCGATACAGGCGGGACAACTGCTGCATGGATTACTTGTAACACCTGATTCACAGTTAAGAGCCTTGGCTAGAATACGTGCGATTGTTGTTTTCCCGACCCCACGTGTGCCTGTAAATAAATAGGCATGATGTAAACGTTTTTGTTCGAGCGCATTTGTGAGCGCTTTAATAATATGGTCCTGTCCAATCAGACTGGAAAAGTCTTTTGGACGCCATTTACGAGCAAGGACTTGAGATTGAGACACGGCAGGTACTAATTAATAGTTGGTAAGGATCAATAAATATATATTGTAATCTGGATAGCCTGAAATGCAATCTTCCTCATTTTTTTATGAGTTATGTCCAGTGACCCAGAAGCCATTAAAAATAGAATCAAACAAGGATAATAGTTTGATTCTTAGTAAATATATAATAATAAGGCGGCGAGCCCAACCCCCGGCACTTACAGAGAATAGTTGTGGCTGCTTCCTTCCGGACCTGACCAAGTTCACTACTATGCAATGCGGGGAGGCCCGCCATAAATAAAATATTACCAGACTATATTTCTTAAGGTCTGGTTCAAAATATGTAGAAACTACGTAAGATGTTTGGTTGCGGGGGCAGGATTTGAACCTACGACCTTCGGGTTATGAGCCCGACGAGCTGCCAGACTGCTCCACCCCGCGCTAGTAAGTATAAATTATATCAAAATGAGTATGATAGGGTCAATCTTCATATTGATTTAATGGTAACTATACAAGCGATAGAAGGTTGCAATAATAGCCATAAATCTGATACAGATCTGTTCAATTGTGCGTCTGATAAATATCAAATAATGACTAAAGATATGAATAAATTACTGTAAGAAATAAACCTAAATTCTAGTTATGGTTATGGAGTAAGTAGGGCGACATAGAGCTGCTTATAGGGGGGTAAGGTTTATTTATTCTTGTCTATTATGTTAAAATAATGAGGTTTTACTCTAAATTTAATAATGCATCATTAAGGAAGAAATAAATGAGTCATACTTTACATGAAGCTTCTGTTTTAAGAGTGCAGCGTTGTGAATTAGCTGTGCCAGGTTCAAATCCAAACATGTTTGAAAAGGCAATGAAAAGTGGTGTGGATTTCGTTTTTCTTGACCTTGAAGATGCTGTCGCTCCAGACGATAAGATACAAGCTAGAAGAAATATTATCGAGGCTATTAACGATTTAGATTGGAAAGGAAACGGAGTCTCCCTATCAGTTAGAATTAATGGTTTAGATACTCAATATATGGTTCGTGATGTAGTGGATCTAGTAGAACAGGCCGGAAATAAAATAGATACTATTCTGGTGCCAAAGGTTGGGGTTTACTCTGATGTGTACATGGTCGAGGCTATGCTAAATCAGTTAGAAATGCAGCAGGGGTTAAAAAACAAGATTGGTATTGAGGCTTTAATTGAAACAGCCTTAGGCATGGCTAATGTAGAAAATATTGCCTGCAGTGGATCAGCAGGTCGTCTTGAAGCATTGCATTTTGGTGTTGCAGACTATGCCGCCAGTAATCGTGCTAGAACAACAAATATTGGTGGTTTAAATCCTGATTATCCTGGAGATCAATGGCATCATGGATTATCACAACTTGTTATGACTTGCAGAGCTTATGGTTTAAGAGCAATTGACGGACCTTTTGGAGATTTAAAGGATCCAGATGGGTATAAGTTGGCGGCTAGAAGAGCAGCAGCCTTAGGTATTGAAGGGAAATGGGCCATTCATCCAACACAGGTGGATCTTGCAAATGAGGTATTTACGCCACCTCTTATAGAAGTAGAGAAGGCAAAACGAATATTGTCTGCACTAGATGAAGCTGCAGCACAAGGGAAGGGAGCAGCAGCATTAGATGGGAGATTAATTGATGCTGCTTCGGCAAGGATGGCTAATAATGTAGTAGAAGTAGCAGAAGCAATATCAAAAAAGAATAGAAGCTAAGTCTAAGAAATAAAAATTTTTTACTGGTAATTTAAATTAAGGGTGAGACATTGGACATCCATGAATATCAAGCAAAAGAAATTCTAGCAGAATATGGGGTTAAGATAGGAGATGGTGGCTTAGCTTACACCCCGTTAGAAGCTGTTCAGAGAGCGAGAGAAATAAGCAGCAGTAGTTGGGTAGTTAAGGCCCAGATACATTCAGGGGCACGTGGAAAAGCTGGCGGCATAAAGGTCTGTAAGACCCATGATGAAGTAGAAAAAGCCGCGGAAGAACTGTTAGGAAAAAAATTAGTAACTCATCAATCTGGCCCCGCAGGGAAAATTTGTTCCAGAGTTTATATTGAGGCAGGAACAAATTTTACTAGAGAACTTTATCTCTGCTTTCTTATAGATAGAAGCTCCGAACGTATCGTCATGGTCGGTTCTACGCAAGGAGGCATGGAGATTGAAAAATTAGCTAAAACAAATCCTGAATTAATCCATAAGGTCTATATTGAGCCAGCTGTTGGCTTGCAGGACTTTCAAGCACGTACAATGGCTTTTGCACTAGGTCTGGAGGATCCGAAATTATTATCTCGTAGCGTTAAAATAATTAAGGGTTGTTATCGTGCCTTACGCGACCTTGATGCAAATATGCTTGAAATTAACCCTCTTGTAGTTACCGATAGTTAACTAGTAGCCTTAGATGCAAAAATGAGCTTTGATGACAATGCTTTATTTCGTCGTCATAAAATTGCTGAGCTACGTGATAAAACCCAAGGGGATCATCGTGAAGTTGCAGCTGCTGAACAGGGATTGAGCTATGTTGGTTTAAGTGGAGACATAGGCTGCATGATTAATGGTGCAGGTCTGGCCATGGCTACCATGGACATGATTAAGCTGGCCGGTGGGGAGCCTGCTAATTTTCTGGATGTAGGCGGTGGAGCATCTGCAGAGCGTACTGAAAAGGCATTTCGTTTAGTATTAGCAGATAAGAATGTTAAGGCGTTATTGGTTAATATTTTTGCTGGAATTAATCGGTGTGATTGGATTGCAGAAGGTGTTGTACAGGCAATTAAGAATATCGACATGAAAATACCTCTGGTTGTACGTCTGTCAGGGACAAATGTTGCTCAAGGCCGTAAGATAATTACTGAGAGTAACTTGCCTATAATTATGGCAGAAACATTAGCTGAGGCAGCTGAGAAGGTTGTTCAGGCACGCAATGAGATGGTCGCAAGAGGAATCTAGGGGAAAGAACGATGTCAATTTTAATTAATGAAAAAACACGAATTATTGTTCAGGGATTTACAGGGAAAATCGGTACTTTTCATGCGGAAGACATGATTAAGTACGGTTCTAATGTAGTAGGAGGAGTTACTCCTGGAAAAGGAGGCCAGAAACATTTGGGTTTGCCAGTTTTTAATACGGTAAAAGAGGCTGTGCATCAGGCTGGAGCCGAAGCAAGCATAATATTTGTCCCCCCTGCTTTCGCTGCTGATTCAATTATGGAAGCTGCTGATGCGGGTATTAAATATTGTGTGGCAATCACTGATGGCATACCAACCCAAGATATGATGACGGTAAAAAATTATCTTCGCCGCTTTCCGAAAGAAAAAAGGATGTTATTAACTGGTCCGAATTGTGCTGGAACAATCAGCCCAGGGCGTTCTATGTTAGGAATTATGCCAGGGCATATTTATATTCAAGGAAATATTGGAATTATTGGTCGCTCTGGAACTCTAGGTTATGAGGCTGCTGATCAGTTAAGAATGTTGGGTATTGGTATTTCAACATCGGTTGGTATCGGTGGTGATCCCATTACTGGGAGTTCGTTTCGAGATATTCTAGAATTTTTTGAATCAGACCCTGAAACAAAAATTGTGCTTATGATTGGAGAAATTGGCGGGCCACAGGAAGTAGATGCTGGGGTCTTTGCTAAGGATAACTTAAGTAAGCCGTTAATTTCTTATATTGCTGGCTTAACTGCACCAGAAGGTAAACGTATGGGTCATGCAGGAGCGATTATTTCTTCTGCAGGAGAAGGTGCCGCGGAGAAAGTTGCTCTATTAAGAGAGCTGGGCGTCACTATCAGTGCGACGCCATCTGATATGGGAAAAACGGTTGCTGCAGTACTCGCCAAAATGTGAATGGATAAAAATCTCAACTAATTTATCTTTAAGTTTACTGTTCCAAATCTTTTTTGTTTAAAAATAATGGGAAACCCATCTTCTAACCAAACAATTAGAGCAACAACAAGCAAAACAGGAGAGAGAAAGATAATTGCAAAAAAAGAAAATAA
>JAAZZR010000004.1 GCA_014237605.1 Nitrosomonadaceae bacterium
ATAGTTCAAGATTGCGTCCCGGTACAAAGTTTTCTAATGTAGGTAAGCAAGGGGGAGAAATATCCAGGAGTAGCTGCTTCATCTAAGGATTATAGAGATTGCTTTCCAAGTACTGCTTGCGAACATGTCGTAACCAGACTAGTAGTACAGCACTTGCTGGTAACGCCAGCAACAGGCCAACAAACCCAAACAGCTGGCCAAACGCAAGTAGCGCAAAGATGACTATTACCGGATGGAGTCCTATACGGTTTCCAACCAACCAAGGTGTTATTACCATACTTTCTAGTAGCTGTGCGATACCAAAAATAAGCCAAACTTGTAGAAGAGCACCCCAGTCTTGAAATTGTATAAGTGCTGCTAAGGTTGCTAAAACAAGACCAATGCCTAGACCAAGGTAAGGAACAAACACTAATACCCCAGCTATTATGCCAATTGGCAGTGCAAACTCAAGCCCCACCATCCATAATCCTGTCACATAACAGAAACTCATTATTAACATTACAGAAAGCTGTCCTCGCAAAAACTCAGCCAATACCTTATCTGATGCATTTGCTAGCTCGTTTACTTGTTCGTGCCAGTGACGCGGAATTGTTTCGTCAATAAGTTTAATCAAATGCGCCCAGTCTCGTAATAAATAAAATAACACTACTGGCATAAGTAACATATTCAGGACAAATTCCATTGTAGCTACGCCACTACTTTGGATTGAAGGTATTAGCTTGGCAAGAACTCCACCGGTGTCTTGCCAGTGCTGTTGTAATACTAGTTTAAGTTGGGCGGCATCTAGTTGTAAATTGATGCCTAGCTGTGTTTCTAGCCAAGGAACCAGACCGCTTCTAATGGTTTCAAGATAAACTGGCATTTTCTCAATTAACAGGGAAATTTTTCTTTCGAATAAGGGAGTAATGATAATAATCAATGCTGTAAATATGCATAGTAAAAATACCATGATTAATATCGTACCCAGAGAGCGGTCAATTTTCCATAGCTCTATTTTTGTTACCAACGGATTAAAGATATAGGCAATGATTCCCGCCAAAAGAAATGGTGTGAGTATCGGGCTTAGAAGATAAATTAATAAACCTGCTATGGTAGCTAAGGCCAGCCACCATAGATAATGTAAATTGGCAGAGTGTTTATTGTCCATTTACGGTAAAATTGTTGTCCCTATAAACTATACTCTAACTGCTACAACGTGAGAACTCAACTTGACTTCATCTAATCGGGGAAATTCGGACACAAAAAAAATGTCTTACTATGATGCAGGCGTTGATATTGATGCAGGCTATCGTTTAGTAGAAAACATTAAGCCATATGTTAAGCGCACTATACGCCCGGAAGTTCTTAGCGGGATTGGTGGTTTTGGTGCGATGTTTGAGATCTCAAAAAATTACAAAAACCCGGTGTTGGTATCCGGCACGGATGGTGTTGGCACGAAGCTGAAGCTTGCATTTAAACTTGAGAAGCATGACTGTATTGGCATAGATCTAGTAGCAATGAGTGTTAACGATATTCTGGTACAGGGGGCAGAGCCACTATTCTTTCTTGATTATTTTGCCTGTGGCAAATTGGATGTTGATATCGCTACTCGAGTAGTTAAAGGTATTGCTTCAGGGTGCGAGCAAGCGGGATGCGCTTTAATTGGTGGCGAAACAGCTGAAATGCCAGGGATGTATCCAGATCATGAATATGATCTCGCAGGCTTCGCTGTAGGGGTTGTTGAGAAGGATCGAATCATAGATGGCCAGTCTATTACGGAAGGTGATGCTGTCCTTGGCCTTGCTTCTAGTGGTCCGCATTCAAACGGGTACTCTTTAATTCGTAAGATTTTGGAAGAAAGTCATACCGATATAGCTGCCAGCCTAAATGGTAAGTTATTAATGGATGCGATCATGGAACCGACTCGTATTTATGTAAAACCGTTACTTAATTTATTGAAACATTTTCCAGTAAAAGGCATGGCACATATCACAGGAGGCGGGCTAGTGGAAAATATTCCACGCATTTTACCCGAAGGCCTTGCTGCTGTATTGGAAAGATCAGCCTGGGATATGCCGGAGTTATTCAACTGGTTACAGCAGAAAGGAAAAATCACGGATTGTGAAATGCATCGTGTATTTAATTGCGGTATAGGGATGGCAATAATTATTTCTAATGAACATGTTGAAGCTGCAATGAAGGAATTACGTAATGCAGGAGAAGTTGTATGGCATATTGGCACAATACAAAGACGTGGTGAAGGAGCAGAGCAAATTCTCGTTGAATGATTAGCGTTTAATTTCATCCATATTACAATTAATCTAATGAAATCGATTGTTATTCTTATTTCTGGTCGTGGTAGTAATATGCAGGCCTTAATTGAGGCGGCACTGCCAGTCAGAATAGCTGCTGTTATTAGTAACAATCCTGATGCGGCCGGGCTGGAGATAGCAAAAAAACATAATATTGAAACATGTGTAGTAGATCATAGGAAATATTCGGATCGTGCAGAATTTGATCTGTTGCTCGCAGATAAGATTGATCTTTATCGGCCATCTCTTATCGTATTAGCTGGTTTTATGCGAGTGTTAGGAGGTGATTTTGTTAACAAATATAAAGATAAATTAATAAATATTCATCCTTCATTATTGCCTGCTTTTCCTGGGCTAGGAACTCACAAAAAAGCATTAAAAGAAGGTGTAAAAATACATGGTTGTACAGTACATTTTGTTACATCAGAGGTGGATCATGGGCCAATTATTATTCAGGCAACAGTTCCGGTGCTGCCTGACGATACTAATGAAACGCTAGCTGCACGGGTCCTGTTACAGGAGCACCGTATATTTCCAGAGGCTGTACATTTATTTGTGGAAGGCCGGTTAAAAATTTCAGGAAGTGGCGTTAAAGTATGTAATGAAATTTCTGATAATTAAGTTTTATATTCATCAGAATCACATGAATGATTTATTTATTTATTTTTATCGCAAGGGTTTATAAAAGATGCGCCTTGCTCTGTATCAGTTGGACATGGCTATTGCAGCACTACGTGCAGTACAGCAATTAAAAGGCCCTGCTGATGGGGTGCTGAGAAACTTTTTTCGTGAAAATAATAAGCTTGGTGTAAATGACCGTACATTTATAGCGGACACTGTGTTCGGTGTTCTTCGGCATTTTTTTTCTCTTAAATATATAACTGGCACAACTATTCCCCGCCCATTGATTCTTGCATACCTTGCAAAATTCCGAGGTATAAATTTGCGAGAATTAAAGCCATTTATCACTGAGACTGAAATAAAGCAGCTCATAAAAACAAAAGAGATGGAGCTGGATTCGTTGCCACTAACTATTCGGACAGAGTTTCCTGAGTGGCTGATTGAAAAGGTTCAAGCGAAGATGTCAGATATGAATATTCTTGCTTTGGGCCTCTCATTTCAGGAACAGGCGTCGCTTGATTTGAGAGTAAATACGTTAATAGCGAATCGTAATGATGTACTTGCGAGATTAAGCAAGGATGGCATTGATGCAAGCGCAACGAGCTATTCGCCTATCGGTATTCGTCTTGTTAGGAAATTAACGATTCAGAGTCATGAGATGTTTATTACTGGCAATATTGAAATACAGGATGAGGGAAGCCAGCTTCTGGGGTATTTGTTACAACCAAAGCGAGGTGAAATAGTAGTAGATTTTTGTGCTGGAGCGGGCGGTAAAGCGCTAATGATGGGCGCATTGATGGGCTCAAAAGGGCGTATATATGCATTTGATGTTTCTGAAAGAAGATTAAATAGATTGAAACCACGTCTCAAGCGATCAGGCCTTTCCAATCTATTTCCGAGATGGATAAGCAATGAAAATGATGTCAAGGTAAAGCGATTGGCCGGGAAAGTTGACCGAGTTATTGTAGATGCACCATGTAGCGGACTAGGAACATTGCGCCGAAACCCAGATATAAAGTTACGTCAAACACCAGAAAGTATTGAAGAAGCAAAGCGAGGTCAAGAAGCAATTCTTGTATCAGCGGCAAAATTACTAAAACCAGGAGGTAGACTGGTATATGCCACTTGTAGTTTTTTGCCAGAGGAGAACCAAGAAATAATTGAGAATTTTCTTGCTGCTCATACTAAATTCACATTACTAAATTGTGCAGAATTGTTTATGCAGCAGAAGATCCCACTTGATACCGGTATGTTTTTGCAGTTATATCCAGGGGAGCATAATACAGATAGTTTTTTTGCGGCTGCGTTAATGCTTGCCAGAAATGATTAGTAATTTATCTATAAAATAATTTAATTATTTTTAATTGGGCTATTACCTAGATACTTTTTTCTGGATAAACTCAATTTTATAGCCGTCAGGATCCTCCACGAAAGCAATTACTGTGAGGCCATGTTTCATAGGCCCTGCTTCACGTGTAACCCTTCCCCCGCGTTTTTTAACCATTTCACACGCTATATATGCATCATCTACTTCAATTGCGATGTGGCCGAAGCCGGCCCCTAAATCGTATTCTTTTGTATCCCAGTTGTGGGTTAATTCAATTGCTGTGGCATCGCTCTCATTTTGATAACCAACAAATGCCAAAGTAAATCTTCCTTCAGGATAGTCCTTGCGGCGAAGTACTCTCATTCCAAGAACTTGAGAATAAAACTCGATTGAGTTCTCCAGGTTTCCAACTCGTAGCATGGCATGCAGAATTCTCATCTAAATTTCAATCATCTCAAAGTCTTCTTTACGAGCCTCACACTCAGGACAGACCCAGTTTATCGGCACATCATCCCAACGTGTGCCAGGAGGGATGCCCTCTTCTGGAGATCCTTCGCTTTCGTCATATACGTAACCGCAAATAAGGCACATGTAACTGCGGAATGCAGGAGTTTCAGTAGTAGGCATAATATTTGTATTTTAGGTTAAAATGTCATTTTACGGTATTAACGTATGCTTCAGCCACCCCCAATAGTGCTTTCTTTTTCTGCCAATGATTCTAGCGGTGGTGCTGGGATTCAGGCAGACACTCTCACCCTTGCAAGTATGGGCTGCCATCCTTTGTCAGTAATTACTGCAATTACGGTACAAGATACTGTTGGAGTGGATGATGTTATGGCACTAGACCCAGGATGGGTAGCAGACCAAGCGCGTGCAGTGCTTGAAGATATGCCAGTACATGTATTCAAAATTGGAATGTTGGGTAGTGTTGAAAATATAGCCACTATTGCTGAAATAGTGTCGGATTATCCGGATATTCCAGTAGTTCTGGATCCCATTCTTAGTTCAGGCCGTGGTGACGAATTTGCGAATGAGGATATGATCTTAGCAATGCGTGAATTATTGTTTCCTCAGACTACTATCATTACTCCAAATAGCATAGAGGCTCGCCGACTGGTGCAGGATGAGATGGAAGACTCAGATGAGTTGGAACTGGAGCAATGTGGTGAACGGATTCTACATATGGGCTGTGAGTACGTGTTAATAACAGGAGCCCATGAAAATACTCGTCAGGTGACGAATACCCTGTATAGAGGTTCAGGTGTTGTGAGGTCAGATGTATGGCAGCGACTAACTGGCTCATATCATGGATCAGGGTGTACCTTAGCTTCTGCTATTGCGGCAACGATTGCCAATGGCCTACCTGTTTCTGACGGAGTGTATGAGGCTCAAGAATATACTTGGCAGGCTCTAAAATCTGGTTTTCATCCGGGGATGGGGCAATATTTACCGGATCGTTTATTTTGGGCACGTAATGAGCATGACTCTAAAGAAGAGGATGAGCTGGATGTCGAGCCCAAGGATTAGCGGTATATATGCAATAACTCCAGACCTAATTGATACTACTAATTTGGTTATGTTAACGCAGCAAGTACTTATTAGTGGCGTGCAGCTAATTCAATATCGTAACAAGATAGCTGACAATGCTCTAAAGTTGGAACAGGCAGCTTTGCTTTCTACTCTTTGCCATGAATTTAATACGCCGTTGATTATTAATGATGACCTGGATCTTGCAATTAAAGTTGGTGCAGATGGTGTGCACCTTGGAATAGAGGATATAACGGTAGTTGAAGCTCGGCGTAGATTGGGGCCAGGAAAAATCATTGGGGCTTCTTGTTACAATAAACTCAGATACGCTATTGAAGCAGAAAATCATGGTGCAGATTATGTGGCATTCGGGGCTTTTTATATTTCCAGTACAAAATCTGGTGCAGTCTCCGCGCCTATAAGTTTATTGTGCAAGGCAAAGCAGTGCCTACAAATCCCAGTTGTTGCAATCGGAGGAATTGATTCAGAAAATATTGTAGAGCTAATATATAAGGGAGCTGATGCAGTAGCAGTTAGTAGTTCTATTTTTAATTCCATAAATATTCAGCTTGAAACCAAAAAACTATCCTGTATATTCAAACAAACTAAATATTCCATTAATAATTTAAATGAGCTATCAAATGACTTCACTTAATCAGAAACTATTTCAACGCTCTCAAGAATTTATCCCAGGTGGAGTTAATTCACCGGTACGTGCTTTTAAATCAGTTGGTGGTACGCCTGTATTTTTTAAGCAAGGAAAGGGGGCATATGTATGGGATGCAGATAATAAGAGCTATATAGATTATGTGGGCTCTTGGGGGCCACTGATTCTGGGTCACGCTCATCCAGAAGTAATTAAAGCCGTACAAAATAAAATACAAGATGGGTTAACATTCGGCGCTCCAACTGAGGCTGAGTTGGAAATAGCCGAGCTATTATGCAAGCTGGTTCCATCTATTGAGCAAGTGAGGCTTGTTAGCTCAGGTACTGAAGCCACCATGACTGCGATTCGTCTCGCACGGGGTTATACTGGCAGAAATCGCATCATCAAATTTGAGGGTTGTTATCATGGCCATGATGATGCATTACTAGTAAAAGCTGGCTCTGGAGCACTTACTCTTGGTTGTCCAAGTTCTGCAGGGGTCCCTGCAGAAGTTACAAATAGTACTACTGTATTAAACTACAATGATCTTGAAGAGCTAGAACAAATATTCAGTAAGACCGGTAGAGAAGTCGCTGCAGTTATTGTAGAGCCGGTTGCGGGTAACATGAATTTTGTAACACCAAACCCTAAGTTCTTACCAGCACTACGTGAGTTATGTACGAAGTATGGTAGTGTATTAATTTTTGATGAGGTGATGACTGGCTTTCGTGTTGGACTGGGGTGTGCCCAAGGGGTTTATAATATTAAGCCAGATCTTACTACATTAGGTAAAGTGATTGGTGGTGGGATGCCAATGGCGGCCTTTGGTGGCAAACGAGAAATCATGCAATGTCTTGCTCCCGTGGGTTCAGTATATCAGGCAGGAACACTATCTGGTAACCCGATAGCTGTTAGTGCAGGGCTTGCTACTTTACAGATGGTACAAACTCCTGGATTCTACGAAAAACTTACTAGTAGTACTCAGCAACTTATTAATGGTCTTACTGACATAGCAAAGAAAAATGGGGTTCCATTCTGCGCACAATCATTAGGTGGGATGTTTGGTCTCTATTTTCGAGGAGATATACCGTCAAGTTATGCTGAAGTAATGGAGTGCGACGTAGAATCTTTTAATCGATTTTTCCATGCCATGCTAGAAGAAGGCATTTATTTTGCACCGTCATCCTTTGAAGCTGGATTTGTTTCTTCTGCCCATAGTGATATGGTAATCAGGAAAACATTACAAGCAGCTGAGAGAATATTCAGCACTTGGGAATAAATATTATCCAGTTAGAGTATGACTTTAATTTATTATGAGCTTAGTTTAAGCCTCTGATAAATTCAGCTACTGCTTCCATTTCCTTTTCACTCATACGGGAAACAATTTCTCTCATTACGTTGTTTGTATCATTAGCCCGCTGTTCAGTTCGAAAGGCACGAAGTTGTGTTGCTGTATATACAGCATGTTGTCCAGCAAGGCGTGGATAATGAGGCGGGATACCACTTCCATTTGGAGAGTGGCATCCGGAGCATGCCGGCAGGCCAGATTCTATATTTCCGCCACGATAAATTTTTTCGCCTTGCTCAGCAAGTTCTTTGTCTTTTGCTGCACCAGGAGTAGGTTCTTGTTGGGCGTAATAAGCGCCAATATTCTTCATATCTTCAGCTGAGAGAGGAGCAACCATTGCAGCCATGACCGGATTTTTTCTTTCAGCAGGCTTATTGTCTTGCGATTTAAAGTTTAGCAATTGCTTAGTGATATACTCTGGATGTTGTCCAGCTAGAATTGGGTTCGATGGGATAATGCTATTGCCATCAGCATTATGACAACCGGCACAAACTTTGCTTGCAATTTTTTTCCCTTTATTAGGATCACCATTGACTATGCTATTGTCCAGAGAAATCTTAGAATCAGCTGATGGAGATTCTGCCATCAATTCAAAATCAGTTGGCAGAATTGTATTTTTAGTTGGCGTATCAGTTTCTGCTGAATCTTCTGCAAAAATCTGATTAGACAATAGTAGTGCGATGAACATTACTAAGTTTGATACTACTTTCATACCTTGCATTTCTGGAGCCTCGAGAAAAATAGCATAAGTTAGATTAGCGGAGCATTTTAACAAGGCCGGAGCCTGTTAACAACAATAAACGACCAACAATGAAAGTATATCCATAATGAAAGTACTATTCTTTCTACTATTAGTAGCCAATTTAGTTTTTTTATTTCATATCCGATTTGACACTAATTCTGATAGGGAAGTTCAATTACGACCAGAGCTTAAGCCGGAAAAAATTAAGCTACTGTCAACACCGACGGCTCGCCTTGAAAGGGGTGGCCAATTTTATTTTGACTTGCAGTTTGCAAAATTAAACATTAGTAGGTGTAGCTGAAGTAGTTAGAAAATTATTTTACAAACTCGCATTACTATTTTTGCTATAAATAATACTTATTTAATTAAGGAATATTATGACGGTACATCTTAATTCCCCACAAGAGATTGAAAAAATGCGGGTTGCTGGGAGACTTGGATCAGAGGTTCTCGATTTCATTACACCTTTTGTCAAGCCTGGAATAACAACCAGTGAACTTGATAAGCTATGTCATGATTATATGTTAAATGAGCAGAATACGATTCCGGCACCACTTAATTATGCACCACCAGGACATAAGCCTTATCCAAAGTCAATTTGTACTTCCGTTAATCATCAAGTATGCCATGGCGTGCCAGGCGAGAAAAAATTGAAAGTAGGTGATATTGTTAATATTGATGTAACGGTAATTAAAGGTGGTTATCACGGCGATACAAGTCGTATGTATTATGTGGGCGAGGCACCGATTCAAGCTAAACGTTTATGTGAAATTACCTATGAATCTATGTGGCGTGGAATAGAAGAAATTAAACCAAATAAGCATTTAGGTGATATAGGTTATGCTATTCAAAGCTTTGCTGAGAATTTGGGTTGTAGTGTAGTAAAAGAGTTTTGTGGTCATGGCATAGGTACAAAATTTCATGACGACCCGCAGGTCCTCCATTATGGTAGTGCTGGAACTGGCCTGCAATTGAAGGCAGGTATGATTTTTACAGTAGAGCCTATGATCAATGCAGGTAAGGCATCAATTCGTCAATTGGCAGATGGCTGGACTATAGTTACTAAAGATCATAGTCTATCGGCTCAGTGGGAACATACAGTATTAGTTACTGATACAGGGTATGAAGTTTTGACACTGTCTGAAGGTGCCCCACCAAAACCCGCATTTCGTGTCTGATTCAAATTAATGGATATTGAGGTAAGGTCTTTACCAAGCCCATTAAATTCCATACATGGGAAAAAATCACTAATACAAGGCCGTAAGGTATTACGTGAACAATTTAGTAAGAATGCAAACAGCACGGCATTACTTCGCGGTCATTGTAGGCTAATTGATATTGTATTGCGCCAGGCATGGAAAGAAATGGCGCTCCCAGTTTCAATTGCCTTATTGGCTGTAGGCGGATATGGTCGTGGATATCTTTTCCCTAATTCAGATATAGATTTAGTAGTTTTGCTTCCTGCTAAGGGAAATAAGCAGGAAGCTATGGATGCTGTTACAAAATTGAAGCTAGAGAGCTGGGTGCATTTGTTGTGGGATATGGGACTAGAGGTGGGTCATAGTGTTCGTACGCTAACTGAATGTACAGAAGAGGCAAAAGATATTACGGTACAGACAAGCCTGCTTGAGGCGCGCCGGCTTGCAGGAAGCACTAAATTATTCAGAATTTTCTCACAAGTAATAACATCTGGGTTAAATCCACGAGAGTTCTTCAATGCTAAACTGCTTGAACAACAGCAGCGTCATGGCCGTTATCATGAAGTAACCTATAATCTTGAGCCTAATTTAAAGGAAAGTCCCGGCGGTTTGCGAGATTTGCAAAATATTTTATGGGTTAGTCGTGCTACAGGACATGGGAGATCCTGGTCTGATCTTGTCAGGGGAAGATTTATCACAAAAGAGGAAGCCCGACTTACAAAGCGGAATGAAAAAATCTTACAGGGCCTTCGTATTCGACTACATTATCTCGCAGGACGTCGTGAAGACAGATTGTTGTTTGATTTTCAGACTTTACTTGCTAAAGATTACAAAATTACCGATAAATCGTCACGTTTAGCGGGCGAATTATTAATGCAGCGTTACTACCGTGCTGCAAAGTTAGTAGCCCAAATTAATACTATTCTTTTGCTTACTTTACGAACAGAAATCTTCCCGTATGCAAACGTAACACCTATAAAATTAAATAAATATTTTCAGAAGCGTGGTGAATTACTGGAAGTAAGAGATGAATGTGTCTTCAGGAAAGAGCCGAGCGTTATTCTAGAAAGCATTCTAATGCTACAGCAACACCCTGAATTAAAAACTCTTAGTGTTACTACACTGAGAGCACTCTGGCATGCAACACCTCTTATTAACTCGGATTTTCGGTTAAACGTACGCAATCGCAACCTATTTATGGAAATTCTACGTCAGCCACGTGGACTTACCAGAGAGTTACGTTTCATGAGTCGCTACGGAATATTGGGGCGTTATATTCCGGCATTCGGACGAATTATTGGTCAGATGCAGCATGACTTGTTCCATGTCTATACAGTAGACGAGCATATTTTAATGGTGGTAAGAAATCTACGTCGTTTTATGTCTTCTGAGTTTGCCCATGAGTATCCACTATGTAGTCAGCTCATAAGTGAATTTGATCGTCCCGAAATTCTTTATCTTGCAGGTTTATTCCACGATATTGCTAAAGGGCGTAATGGAGACCACTCTTTACTTGGACAGAAAGAGGCTAAACGGTTTTGTATGCAGCATAGACTATCTGCAGAGGACGTGGAATTAGTATCATGGCTGGTAGAGAATCATTTGATAATGTCAGCCACAGCACAGAAAAAGACTTATCAGACCCAAAAATAATATCTTGTTTTGCTTCACATGTAAGGAATGAGCGTCGGCTCATCGCAATTTATTTACTTACAGTTGCAGATGTGCGTGGCACCGGCCCTAAGATATGGAACGCCTGGAAAGGTAAACTATTAGAAGATTTATTTTGGAAAACGTGGCGTTATTTATGTGGCGAACCATATGCTGGCGGTATTCTAGAAACTCATAAAATTAGGGCATTAGAATTATTGCAAGATGACCCTATTCCTACAGGTGCACATAAACAGTTCTGGTCAGAGCTAGATACAACATATTTTCTACAGAATGATCCACAAGAAATCGCGTGGCATGCACGACAGCTTTATTACAGGATTAATACTCTCGTGCCGGTTGTTAAAGCTCGGGCTGTTCCTGCTGGAGATGGTGTCCATGTCATGGTATATACTTCGGACCAGAAAGACTTATTTTTGCGTATTTGTAAATTCTTTGAACATATTGATTACAGTATTGTTGAAGCTAAGATTCATACTACAAAGAGTGGTTACGCACTTGATAGTTTTTTAGTACTAAATCCATTCAAATCAGCAGGGCAATATCGTGATGTGACTCGTATTGTGGAGCATGGATTAAAACAGGAATTGGAACAACAGCTACCTCTTAAATCTCCCTCACAAGTGCGAGTAAGCCGCCACCTTAAGCATTTTCCAATTACACCTGAGGTTGGCATTGAGCCAGATGAAAGAGGAGCCTATCATGTCCTATCAATTGTTGCTGGAGACCAGCCAGAGTTACTGTCACGTGTTGCTCAAGTTTTGGTGGGTTCTGATGTCAGAGTACATGGCGCCAAGGTAAATACGATGGGCGAACGTGCAGAAGATATTTTTCTTATTACGGGAAAAATATTAAATGAAACAAAGACATTAATTAAACTAGAAGAAGAGATTCTCAGTATATTGCAGATACCAAATAAATTAACTAAGATAAAATCAGGATAGAATTCATACCATATAGAGATACTTATAGTTTGTAACTCGTATCCTGATTCTTTAATGTATTGTTATCGCTTCTTTACATTCAATATTGAGGTCCGCACAGTAATTTTCATAGATTCCATCAAGGAATTTCCAAAGAGCATTACATGCTTCAGTAGTAGCAGCCAGAACCTCAGCTTTTTTCTCTGGTGTATCAGCGAACCTTTCAATTAAGGCCCATTCTGCCTTTGAATGGTGGATGTCAGCTTCTTGGTGTACTGTAAAGAATTCATAGCTATCAGGGTTATTCATCCCATAGAATTTTGCCAAGCCATCAATCTTTACTGCGGCAATTTCTGGTACTTGTGACTCAAATGCATGCATAGCTGCTAGGCCTGCATAGAATGGTTGATTTAGGCAAATATCCCGAAAAGTTGTAACAAGATTTTCTGTGCCAGGTAAGGCAGCTGCATTAGCTAATTCTTTTTCGCTTGAGCCTAAAGCTAATGCAAAGTTTTTCCAAAGGCCAGGATGATTTTTCTCACCATATTCTTCACTAATTAGGTTCTCTAATACTTCTTGCCGAACACTGATATCGCCACTATTAGTTTCAGTATGGAAATGAGGGGTATTGAAATGTACTGCACTTAAATAAGTTGGTTCAGCTAAAACATTATGAAAGTATTGTTCAGCATATTTACGTAGCTGATGCTTTGAAAGTTTTCCTTCGGTCCAAGCGACATAGAATGGGTGTTTCAGGAGACTTTTAGATCCAATAATTGAGTCGACATCTTGCTTGAAAGTTAATTTTTCTTTCATAATTTTCCTCTTATTTTTAACAGGATATGGATTATCAACAAGCATATCACTACCTAATAATATCGCCAAGTAAAATTTTGGCGGGCGAAAGATCACATTTCAGGTAGAGTTAGGGACGAAAGTTATAGTAAATTTAAATAACGGAAATTTATAGTGAAAATTAAATTAAGGCGAAAATATTTTGCTAGTACATTTTATTATGGGCTAATTTAACGCTAAACTGTGGCGTGCTTAAATTTGGATATATTTATGGATGAACAATCAAGCCTATTAGCCTTATTTGCCAGTAGTTTCTTTGCTGCCACATTGCTTCCAGGTGGGTCAGAAGCAGTATTGTTTGGAGTATTAAAAGCTTATCCCCAGCTGTATTGGCCTGCTTTGGGGGTTGCCTCACTTGGTAATACCTTGGGCGGCATAAGCTCTTATTTAATTGGGAGGCTCTTGCCAGATGAAAAGGCACTTCTCAAGAAACACAACGGCAGCAGGCGAGGACTTGAGTGGGTACGTAGTTACGGAAGCCCTGTGATATTGCTGTCCTGGGTTCCTCTGATAGGTGATGTGTTGTGTGTTGCGGCAGGCTGGCTTCGGGTCAACTGGCTATGGGTTCTATTGTTCATGGCAGTTGGTAAATTTGCACGTTACTGGGTAATTGCAGAGTTTTTAAGCAATTAGAAGAACGATAGAATCTATTTTGTTCTTAAAATTAGTTTTAACTAGATGATGGAGTCTATTTTTTAATTAATTTTTGTAATTCTCCGTTCTCGTACATTTCTGCTACGATATCTGAGCCGCCGACAAAATTACCATCGATATAGAGTTGTGGAATAGTTGGCCAATTTGAGTATTCTTTAATGCCCTGTCTAATCTCCGGGTTAGGGAGTACGTCAACAGTAAAGATATTACTTGCCCCACAAGCATCAAGTATTTTTACAGCATGCGCTGAGAAACCACATTGTGGATTTTCCGGCGTACCTTTCATATAGAGAACCACAGAATTAGTGGTTACTGGTTCACTGATAATCTCTTGTGTATTCATACCGAGCCTCTCATCATATTAGTTACTATTATTCATATTCTATGAAAAACAGTGCCAGTCTAAAAAAGTTCTCTTCAACTTGATTAGAGCAGCCAATTTTAATAGTTTAACAGCTTTTTAAAGGGGAGGGTCATATCTTCCACCGCTGACCCTTGGTATTCCTGCTAAATCTGAGCGAGAGAAAACACTGATGAAGCCAGCTTCTTTTAGTAACTGTTTGGTTATTTTGGCTTGATTGTAACCATGTTCTAATAGTAGCCATCCGCCTGCATTTAGGTATGAAGCAGCGGAAGAAATGATCGTTTGGATACAAAACATCCCATCTTGCTCAGCAACTAGAGCTAATTTTGGTTCAAAACGTAGGTCCTGCTGATTTAGATGGGGATCATTCAGGGCAATATAGGGCGGGTTAGAAATGATAAGGTCAAATTTTCTTTTGGTTAACGCTTGAAACCAGTCGCTTTTGATAAAATTGACGTTGTTTACACTGAGACGTTCTGCATTTGTTTTGGCGATAGCTATGGCATCTGCAGAATTATCAGCTGCGGTAACATTGGATAGAGTCCGGTGTTTTGCAATAGTTATTGCGATTACTCCGCTACCAGTACCAAGGTCTAGTATTTTGCATGGCATGCTTGAGGAAACTTTCTCTAATGCTAAGTCTACGAGTAGTTCGGTTTCTTGCCTAGGAATTAGTACAGAAGGTGTAACTTTAAATTTTATACTATAAAACTCACACTCGCCAAGAATATAAGAGACTGGCTCGCCACTGGCACGTTGCTTAACCAGTAATTGAAACGTATGTATTTGAATCGGAGTTAGGCTTTGTTCGGGGTGGGTAATTATGTAGGCATGATTTATTTTAAGAACATGTTGTAATAATATTCGTGCGTCATTATAGGAAATAAGAATATGTGCCTGACTCAGAACATCTTCTATTGTAATGTATTGCTGTTTTTCAAAATTCATTTTATGGTGCCAGATCGGAGATAGAAGACTCCGGATTCGAGATTAGGAGTGTTTCGGAGTGGAGTGGCCTTTTACTCTCCCATTGCCGCAAGTTGTTCCGCTTGATGTTCTGACGCTAGCGTAGAGCATAATTCGTTTAAATCACCATCCATAATTTGGTCTATTTTATAGAGTGTAAGGTTTATGCGATGATCAGATATGCGGCCTTGTGGGAAATTATAGGTACGGATTCTTTCTGAACGATCGCCACTACCAATGAGTAATTTACGGGTAGCAGCCTGTTTAGCTTGTTGTTCACTCATCTGTTTATCACGAATTCTGGCAA
The DNA here is from genome assembly GCA_014237605.1 of Nitrosomonadaceae bacterium. Classification (GTDB taxonomy): domain Bacteria; phylum Pseudomonadota; class Gammaproteobacteria; order Burkholderiales; family Nitrosomonadaceae; genus BJGV01. The sequence goes on from JAAZZR010000004.1 coordinate 15,442, forward strand.
TCAAAACACTCATCGCTTGTGCTTTATTCTTATGTTGTGAGCGTCCATCCTGGCACTCAACAACAATACCTGTAGGATTATGAGTAATTCGTACAGCCGAATCAGTTTTATTTATATGCTGACCCCCTGCGCCAGATGCCCGGTAGGTGTCAATTCTCAGCTCAGAAGGGTTTAATACTACATCTGATATCTCATCTATTTCCGGCATTATTGCAACCGTACAGGCAGAAGTATGGATGCGGCCTTGAGTCTCTGTAGTGGGGACGCGCTGCACCCTGTGACCACCTGATTCAAATTTAAGTTTAGAATAGGCGCCGTCACCTGATATCTGGGCAATAATTTCTTTATATCCACCAACCTCAGATAAACTTTGCGAAATGATTTCTACTTGCCAGTGTTCTCGTTCGGCAAAACGTGTATACATACGAAATAGATCTCCGGCAAATAGTGCTGATTCATCTCCCCCTGTACCGGCTCGAATCTCTAGGAAAAGGTTGTGTTCATCATTTGGATCCTTGGGGAGTAATAATTTCTGCAATTCTAGCTCAATTTGTATAAGCTTTTCTTTTTCACTTCGGATCTCATCTTCAGCAAATTCACGCATTTCAGCATCAGCAATCATCTCCTGGGCAGCCTGAATATTGCGTTCACCAAGTTGATATGCGCGATAAAGCTCGACTACTGGAACTATCTCTGCATGCTCGCGTGTAAGCTTACGGTAATTATTCAGGTCAGAGGTTACATCTTCACTACTTAGTAGACCGTCCAGTTCTTCCAGGCGTGAGCTCAACTGCATGAGTTTGGTAGTGATACCCTCGTTCATTCTAAACGATCAAGTTGGTAGAGCCGATTTATCATGTCGACAAGCTCATCTCTTTCATCTGATGAGGCATGGTTTAGTACATCGGAAGGAGAGTGTAAAAGTTTGTTGGTCAGGCTATTACTTAATGACTCCATAATTTTTTTTGAGTCCCCACCTCTTGCCAAAAGTTTAAGTGCGCGGTCAAGTTCATGCCGACGATAGTGCTCCGCTTGGCTACGCAATGCACGGATGGTTGGGACTAATTCACGAGATTCTAGCCAGTGCATAAAATTAATAACATTTGAATTAATGATGGCTTCTGCCTGAACTACCGCACCTTGTCGTGAATCCAACCCTTCCTGGACAATGTCTGAGAGATCATCCACAGTATAGAGAAACACATCGTCAAGCTCTAATACTTCCTGTTCAACATCCCGTGGCACGGCTAGATCAACCATAAAAATTGGACGATGCTTACGTTTTTTAATTGCTCGTTCCATCATGCCTTTTCCAAGTATCGGAAGGGGGCTTGCGGTACAGGTTACGACAATGTCATGAAGAGCTAGCTGTTCTGGGAGTTCATTTAGTGTTATCGATTTTGCGTTGAAACGATTCACCAGGGCCTGAGCGTGTTCTGCAGTACGGTTGGCGACAGTAATACTCTTTGGGTGGCGTGCTGAGAAACTACCAGCACATAATTCAATCATTTCCCCTGCCCCAATAAGGAGTATACGTTGCGCACTAATATCTCCAAAGATTCTTTCTGCTAGCTGTGTGGCAGCAGCAGCCATGGAAACAGAGTTAGCGCCAATTTCAGTGGATGTGCGAACTTCTTTTGCAACAAAAAAAGTGCGCTGAAAAAGTTTATGCAATAACAAACCTAGTGTACCGGCAAGTTCTGCAGATTTTACTGCATTCTTTAGCTGACCCAGTATCTGTGGCTCACCCAATACCATTGAATCTAAGCCGCTTGCAACTCTGAAGGCATGTTTTACTGCATGCTCGCGAGGTAGACTGTAGAGATATGGTTCTAATTCACGCGCTTGCAGCTGATGAAAGCTAGCCAACCAATTTTTTGCTTCCTCTGGTTTATCCGTGCTGCAATAGATCTCCGTACGATTACAGGTAGAGACGATCGCGGCCTCTTTTACAGCATGATGACCAACTAGATCATGTAATGCATCCTCCATTGAGTCATCCGAGAATACGACTTGTTCTCGCACATCAATAGGTGCAGTCTGATAATTAATCCCGAAGGCCAATAATTCCATAGTTTGTTATGTAAGTAACTGGTAAAGAATATGGAAAACCCCTGATTATAGTATTTCAAGAGCTTGAATACTATCAAAGAAAAAAAAATTACAACTTTAGATAAAGTAAGACAAGTATAGGAGTGCATTAATTCAATATTTAATTCCCCGTCCTAGGTGTTAGAAATCGGTATTTTTTGTGCTATATAGGTTGGTAACTACTAATTAGGGGTTTAATTAGAATTGTTTGGGTTTACTTCAAAAAATAGTAAAGAGTAGGAATATGCTATGTTGTAATTATTTATTTTATGGTGGCCAAGGAGGGAATTGAACCCCCGACACAAGGATTTTCAGTCCTCTGCTCTACCAACTGAGCTACTTGGCCATTTGCTAAGAATCGGCACTATTTCTTGTGGATAACACAACTGCTTGTGTGCTTATATTTGCTAGCTAATCGGAGGAGGTATTCGCCTACCAGAATGTATAATTTTAGCACAGTGCAAAATTCATTGGAATACTATGTCGGATGCTGAAATTAGTTGCCTTTTACACATATGTATATAATTTTCATTTTTTTTGGTCTGGCCTAGGTTTTTTTGTTGGGTTGATCTGATTATTTAGCATCGATGTGACAGCGGTCTTTAATGGCGATAGAGGTAAATTATTAGCAAGTATATTAAGGCTCTCTGTGCCAGCCTGGCTTATTTCTGGTTTCTTATGGGGCAAGTTAACTGCATGGCAAATATAGTAATTTGCTTGCACAGTGATTTGAATAGAAGTAACCTCAACATAGCCTAATGTGTGAAATTTTGAGAGTAGTGATGGGAGAATCTGTTTGAGTTTTGCTGCAATTGTTCCATTACCTACTATGATAGTTAACTTCCCATCTGTGAATTTACCTAGAGCGCAGAACTGTACTAATTTGGGCGGAATAACCTCCATAAATGCTGCCTGCATTTCGGATATTCGATCGACCTGGGTAAATAATTCTTGATGCGCAGGCGCGTCTTTGAGTGTGTTAAGGAAGAAATTAATTTTATGTATTGTCATAATAGGTAGTAATGTGATTCTTGATATATATAACAACACTTAACAATAAAATTGTTCTATGTAGAAAAAAATATACATGTATTGTACGAGAATTCGGAGGTATATATGAATATAATTCTGGTTTCTAGTCATCTTGCGAAGGCAAAGACATTAACTTTTAAGAAAAGACACTTTATGGCGTTGTTAGCGGCACTATTTTTAATTGTTGTGCTGATGGTTTTAGGTTTAAATTATTTATCTTTGCGATATGTAGATAAAATTGATAGTCCTTCTTTTCGCTCATTTGTAATGAGCATTCAGCAAGAAGAGTATGAAAAAAGCCAGCAATATCTGAGCGTAAATTTAAATGCCATGGCAATTAAATTGGGTCAGATGCAAGCTCAATTATTAAGAATAGATTCAGTAGGTAAAAGACTTGCAGAGTTATCTGGTATTGAGCCAGAGGAATTTATGTTTGACCAGATACCTAGCCAAGGCGGGGCGGTATCTACTTCGCCGTCAAAGGATATTTCTTTTAGTGAGTTTGGTAATCAAGTCGAAGATTTATCGCGCATACTAGATGACCGGTTGGGAAAATTGGAAACATTGGATCTTATCCTTAGGAAGGACAGGCTCAAAAAAGAAATGCGCCCTACTAATATGCCTGTAGACGCGAAATGGTTATCATCCGGTTTTGGTTATCGCACCGATCCTTTTACCGGTAAAAAAGCCTATCATAAGGGCATTGATTTTGTAGCAGAAACAGGGGCATCTATTAAAGCGGCAGCTAGTGGCGTGGTGGTTTACTCTGATCGCCACCCTGAATATGGTAATATGGTTTCTGTTGATCATGGAAATGATCTTGTAAGCCGCTATGCTCATGCTTCTAAAAGATTGGTTAAAGTTGGGCAGGTGGTTAAGCAGGGGGAAAAGATAGCAGAAGTTGGCAACACTGGCCGGTCAACTGGTCCGCATTTGCATTTTGAAATTAGGCATAAAGGCAGAGCGATGAACCCATCTCGGTTTCTAAAGAAAATTAATTGAGCATGGGCCATGAATTAGTATTGGCGGGGTGGGGCCGAAAGCCTCACCCTTTATTTTTGATGATGGCATTTATGTAGAAGAATTTATATCTCATGTTTAACAATGTTTTTAAAAAAGTATTTGGTAGCCGTAACGATAGGTTGATCAAGCAATATTTTCAGACGGTTGGTGTAATTAACAATCTGGAAATTAAAATTGCGGAACTTACAGACGCAGAATTACGTGCAAAAACAGACGAATTTAGACAACGTATTAAGGATGGAGAGACACTTGATATGTTATTGCCCGAAGCCTTTGCAGTAGTGCGCGAAGCCAGTAAACGGGTTTTAGGCATGCGACATTTTGGGGTGCAATTGATCGGTGGCATGGTGTTGCATAACGGAAAAATTGCCGAAATGCGTACGGGTGAAGGGAAAACTTTAATGGCAACCTTGCCTTCATATCTTAATGCTTTAGATGGTAAAGGCTTCCATTTAGTTACTGTAAATGATTACTTGGCTAAACGTGATTCTGAGTGGATGGGAAAGATACATCAGTTCCTTGGTCTTAGCGTAGGAGTTGTTGTGTCTGATATGGAGCATGAACAGAGGCAAGCGGCTTATTCTGCTGACATTACATATGGTACAAACAACGAATTTGGTTTTGATTACCTGCGAGACAATATGGTTAATGATCCTGCTGAGAGGGTGCAGCGACCGCTTAACTACGCAATTATTGATGAAGTAGATTCTATTCTTATTGACGAAGCTCGTACTCCACTGATTATTTCTGGTCAGGCAGAAGGTAATACCGATGTCTACATACGTATGAATAAGCTGATTCCTAAGCTTGTACGTCAGGAGAAAGAAGATGCGCCGGGAGATTTTAATGTAGATGAAAAAACTCAGCAAGTACTACTGAGTGAGGTGGGATTTGAGAATGCAGAAAAAATTCTTGCTCAGGACGGCTTGTTAGATGCGGGAGCTAGTTTGTATGATCCTGCTAACATTAATCTTATACATCATCTTTATGCGGGACTTCGTGCGCATGCGCTGTTCCATCTAGACCAGCATTACGTAGTGCAGAATGGGGAAATAGTGATAGTGGATGAATTTACTGGACGACTCATGTCTGGTAGACGTTGGTCGGAAGGGCTACATCAAGCTGTAGAAGCTAAAGAAAATGTTCCGATTCAGAAGGAGAATCAGACGCTTGCCGGGATTACTTTTCAGAATTATTTTCGTATGTATAACAAACTGGGTGGTATGACAGGTACAGCAGATACTGAGGCTTTTGAGTTTCAGCAAATTTATGGATTGGAGACCGTAGTTATTCCAACTGATCGGCCGATGGTTCGTGACGACACTATGGATCAAGTTTATCGCACTCTTGAAGAAAAAAATAACGCTATTGTTGAGGCGATTAAAGATTGCTACCAGAAGGGGCAGCCTGTCTTGGTCGGAACAACTTCAATTGAAAATAATGAACTCTTGTCTCGGCTATTAGAAGAGAACAAATTGCCTCATCAATTATTAAATGCTAAACAGCATGCAAATGAGGCAGATATTATTACTCAGGCTGGTCGCCCGAAGATGATCACTATAGCAACTAATATGGCAGGGCGTGGCACTGATATTGTGTTAGGGGGAAACCCTGAACCAGAGATTGAGAAGATCAGTTCGGATGAAAAGATCAGTGAGGCTATCAGGACAGAGCGTATTACAAAAATACGTGAAGAGTGGCAAGTTGTCCATGATGAGGTTCTGAAGCTCGGCGGGTTGCATATTATCGGAACAGAGAGACATGAGTCTCGCCGGGTAGATAATCAATTGCGTGGGAGGTCAGGGCGTCAAGGTGACCCTGGCTCCAGTCGTTTTTATCTTTCACTTGAAGACTCACTTTTGCGTATTTTTGCATCTGATCGTGTGGCTAGCATTATGGATCGCCTCAAAATGCCAGAGGGAGAGGCTATTGAGCACCCATGGGTGACCCGAGCAATTGAAAATGCGCAACGTAAAGTTGAGGCTCGTAATTTTGATATGCGAAAGCAATTACTTGAGTATGACGATGTATCTAATGATCAACGAAAAGTGCTTTATCAGCTTCGTAATGATTTGCTAGAAACAGATAATTGTTATGAATTTATTGAGGAGATACGTAGTGAGGTACTAGACGGTCTTGTCAGTTTTTATATGCCACCAGGTAGTGCTGAGGAACAATGGGATGTCCCAGGATTGGAAAAGACTCTAGCCTCTGAATATCAATTACAGTTACCCATCCATGAATGGCTGGATAAAGAGCCTGAGTTGAATGAAGAGACTCTTGGCGAACGAGTCTCGGAGGCTGCTAGTCAACAATATCAGAATAAAGTAGATTTAGTTGGCGAAGATGTTATGCGTCAGTACGAGCGAGCTGTGATGCTGCAAACGCTAGACTCACATTGGCGTGAACATTTAGCAGCTTTGGATCATTTGCGTCAGGGAATTCACCTGAGGGGTTATGCACAAAAAAATCCAAAGCAGGAATATAAGCGTGAAGCCTATGATCTTTTTCAAGCCATGATGGGAGAAATCAAATCTGAGGTTACTCAGATACTTATGATGGTGCAAATTAGAGATGAAAAGCAAATGGAAGCAGCTTCTGAGATGCCACAGTCACATGTAAACATGCAATATCAGCATGCTTCTTATGAAGGTCTAGGTGAAGGTGAAGGCGACGAGGGTGAAGAGGCAAATAACAATAGCAAAGAAGAGACGCATCAGCCGTTTGTGCGTCAAGGTGGGAAGGTCGGCCGTAATGACCCATGCCCATGCGGATCTGGTAAGAAATATAAGCAGTGTTGCGGGAAGCTAAGTTAATACTTTGAGTATTAGTTATGGTTTCTTGTGTAATTTTAATTAATATATTCTAAAACTCCCCCGCCAGAGGCAGGGTTTAAGTCTTTTGTTATTTAGGACAATCCCTGATTAATTTATTGTACGCCAGCAATTTCAATCTCAACGCGGCGGTCAGGCTGCAGGCAGTCTTTTAGTTTTTGCCCTTTCCCTTTACATAAACCATGCCATGTTCCCACTCCGGTTACGGGATTGGCCTCCCCTTTGCCATCAACAAAAATATCGCTGGGATCAATGTTATGAGCCGATACTAGATAATTTTTAACTGCCTCTGCACGCTTCAAAGAAAGCTTTTTGTTGTAATCTTTACTACCAATATGGTCTGTATAACCAAGAGCTATGATCACATCATATTTTACTTTACCCAGTTCCGTCATCAAATTGTCTAAAGATTCTTTACCATCTTGTTTTAGTATAGATCCGTCAAAGTCGAACAATGCATCAGCTGAAAAAGTAATTTTATCAGGAGAAGTATCAGGAGAAGTCTTAGAGACTTGAGATTCTGGCTTTGATTCTATAGGTCCGAGAAGCGTCATAATCACAAAACTTGCCATAGAATCTGGTGAACTAATATGCTTATGGTTGGTTAAGAAGCCACAGCCTCCAATCTCGGCAAGTTCATGCATAAATTCTTTCCCACCCGGTTCATTACCAATTTGTATTGGGTAAATGCATACCCGGTCGCCTAGTTGGTCTTTGATTTTCTTTGCAGCTGAAATGGCAGCATTTCTTTCGCCAGAGCCGCCGGAATTACTTACGTCTGATATACCATCGCTGACAATAAACATTGCTATTTTTCCAAGGCCTAGCCCATTCAGGAACTTGTTGTTAGTGGTTTTGAGACCTGCATCCATAGGAGATGGCCCATTTGCACTTGTAAGTTTCGCAATCGCATCACCAAGGCCGCTACGGCTATGCCCTGCTAGTCCAAAGTGTACTTTAGCTCCGCTGCCATAACTAGTAAGACCTGAGTTAAAGTCTAACTGAGGAATTGTTTGGTTCATGTTTGACAGGATTTCATTGGAGATATCAATTTTAGCGCGCCCCATGTGTTTGTTCGCCATTGATGATGAAGCATCATGAATAATCACAAAGGTATCAATTTTTTTGGCATAGTTAGCAGTGCTCAATTGTTTTGCGTTAAAGCTGTCGCCGGATGGCTGGGTTGCTGCACAACCAACCAAAGACATGGCTGCTACGGCTAAAACAATTGCCCGGATATCATTTTTCATTATGGTTCCTTTATTTAAAATATTTTTCTTCTGTGTTTTGCAGCAGAATGCTAAGTAACCATTTCATTTAAATTAAAAAATAACCACCTTGAAGTCAATAATTCTCATAAAAATTATAGTACTAGATATTATTATGCTTATCAAGCGACAAATCAAAAGGCTAGCCAAGAACGTAAAAGTTTCTGAAGGCTTTATGCGGAGTACATGTGACGGGAGTAAAGTTAGGATTGTTAAAGTTTTATACGGGTACCTACAAGTTTTGCAGAGATAATTTTGTATGAAAATTCTACTGGTGACAGGCTATCTTGTTCTTGTCCGCTAATTTCCGCATGGGGGTACATAAAAAACGGCAATCTACCTGAGACACTGTTGTTTGCTAATGTGATGTCATCTCCATGATTAAATGTCACCCAGTTCATCTCCAATGCACCGAATAATTTGTCTCTTAGCGCTATTACTTTAGGGTGATCATGCGTTAGCCCCTCATCAAGTATTAGCTGGTGCACATCAGCTGGATCTACTGGTACCCAGCCTAAGCCAGCAAGATAAAATTCTGCACGGCAGTGTTGTGCATTACTTAGGTCCCCAAATTTACCTAGACATTTGTGTGTTATTGACTCATCTATGCGAATCCCGTATTGATTCCTTGCTGGTATGCCTGAAGCTCGTGCCAGACCTACAAATAGCGTATTAAGATCAGCAGATTTGCCACCTAAATTATTTCTTTCCAGCATGTATTTGATATCTCCTCGCCCACAACCACGTGCCGTCTGGTCACGGTGTGCATTATCAACTACCCAGTTGTAGATAGCGTAAGATTTTTCTAGAGGAGTATTTGCATTGGCAGCTTTGGCAATAGACGAGGCAGTCATGCGCACAATGCCGTTTAACGGCGCATGTCTGGTAGGCAATAGAAAACGTTTTATATTAGAAGGAATTATACGATTCTTTTTTTCAAAAAAATTTTGTAAATTTACAGATCGGTTGCGAGTTTTAACGATGCTGCTTACCGTTACCTTTCGTGTTCCATTGCCTCGCCATTCAGCATGAAAAACCGGGAAATTTGTTTTGGGAATAGTGTGAAACTTGGCCTTTTTAGCACTTCCGTTCCACACGCTTCCTTGAGTAAACTGGTAATGCGTATCAGTTGTATCGGGGAGTGGTAGCCATAGTAAGGCTCTTTTGCCTTTTGTTGGAAGGTTAATTTGGTAGGTCAGCCGATAACTATTCCATCTTGAATGGTTAATTTGCTCGCCAAAGACTGATGGCGCAATTGGAATTAAGGCAGCACCTCCAGCTAGTTTGATAAAATCTCTTCGCTGCATAATCTTCTCCTGTCAGAGCAACTTAATTCAAAGTGCAGAAGTACGGGTCCATATTCTGATAACTATGGATCTAACTCTTTCTGTAGATTAAGTTAATTTTTTTCTTACTATCATGCAATGGCAGAAGCTGCCAACTAACCTTTATTTCAAAGATCAATAATACTAAAAGCTGAACATAAATACTGGCCAGCAATACTCTCTATTCCATTACCGGTGGCAATTTTTTAGTTAAAGGCACTTTTTCATTTATTGCTGTGCCTAGTAGCGCATAGCCGAGTAAATTATTTTCTGCATCATTGAATAGTGCTTTTACACTATCAGGTGTTTCCTCAATTTGCCACTCTCCTTTTGTGCCAGGATTGGGGGGTGAAACTACGGTTGGACACGCAGGAGTCTTTACTAGAACTGGCATAGCAGGGTATCGCACTACAGTTGGTTTTTTGGCTAGAGTTGCTGCTAAGGCGCGTGCCGCATGCATGATCGGCATAACGAATGGAAGTACTCTGCCGTCAACTTCAGCACAGTCACCTAAGGCATAAATATCGCTGTAATTGGTTTGTAGTGAGCGCGTCACGACAATGCCACGATTTATCCTGATGCCTGCTCTTTCTGCAAGAGAGGTATTTGGAATGAGCCCAACTGCTGTTAATAGAATATCTGTTTGCAAAATTTTCCCATTTGCAAATGTTAGTTGTAATTTTTTTCCTATTTTCTCAACACGCTTAGTGATGGTGCCGAAATGGAAAACCACACCAATAGCTTCTAATTTTCTTTGCATGAAAGCACCACCGGCAGGCGGTAATAATTTACCTAGAGGTTGTGTACTAATATCAATTACGTGCACTTTATAACCTGCCATAGCAAGATCGTTAGCAAATTCACAGCCAATTAGTCCCCCACCGAGAATTGATATCTCTTTCTTCGTCGTTAGCGTATCCCGAAAGCTACGGTAATCGTCTAAATTATTTACGGAAAGGATTTCTTCAGCTCCGTCCCCCTCAAGAGGAAGGCGGATCTGATTTGCTCCTAAGGCGAGAACAAGCTGATCATAATTGATTTTTTCTCCATTCTGCAGAACTATATTTTTATTAGTTGGATTTATGGTGCTCACCCTACTATAAGGTCTTATGACTGCTTTCATCTGTTCAGCCACCTGCTCTGCGTTACTATTCAGGAGAGTGTCGGGGGTTTTACCTTTAGTCAAAGCATTCGAGAGCATCGGTTTGGAATAAAATCCTCCGTGGTCAGCAGAAATTATAATTACGGGAATTTCATTCTCAAGCTTACGAAACTCACGGATTACGGTATATCCCGCAAGTCCGCTGCCAATAATAACTATGGGATTTTGACTCATATCTGATTTTAGATTAATTTGAAACTGGATTTATTATGTATATTGTAACTAAGGCAAGCTCTTGCTAATTTTATTAAATGATCTGTCTCAGTATTATTATAAGGTAGTTTTGGTTTTCGGATGTAGTCGCAAACTCCTAGGATAGCTCTCGTTTAGGGATATCACTCTTGTAGCATTAGGTAAAACTTCAAGAATCATAGCTTGTTATAAACTCTCTATGATTATTTCCTCCAGAATGCAGGAATAAAGACAATAAGTAATGTAAAAAGCTCCAATCGACCTAATAGCATAGTAAAGCTACATACCCACGTCTGAAAATCAGTGAGCCCTTCGAAAGTAGCGGCAGGACCGACTTGATTAAGTCCTGGACCTAAATTGTTAATACATGCAACCACTGTGGAAAAAGCCGTTATAAAGTCTAATCCGCTAGAAGCAAGAATTAGTGTTAATGAGATTATGCTAGCTAAATATATGGACAGAAAAGCCAATATTGCGTAAACAATTTGGTTAGATACCACGCTATTGCCTAGCTTAACCGGTGTAACTGCCTGAGGATGCATGATTACAATCATTTCACGAAAAACTTGTTTGAATAGAAGCTTGGCCCTGATCATCTTAATACCGCCACCGGTAGAACCGGATGATGAGCAGAAACAGCAAAGCGCCAGCATCCATAATGGAGCAAATATAGGCCACAAATTATAATCAGTATTACTATACCCAGTGGTGGTGGCAACCGATACGGTATTAAAACTAGCATAGCGTAAAGAAGTAAGTAGGTCTGGATAAACTCCCATGTCCCACAAGTAAATAGTAAGCATAAAGCAGCTTATTAAAATTGTAGTAATGAACAGACCGGCTTCTGGGTCATATCGATAAGGTAATAGGGATTTCTCTCGCCAAACTAAAAAATGTGAAGCAAAATTTATACCGGCTATCAACATAAACAGAATAGCAACTCCCTCAATTTGTGGTGAATCCCAGTGTGAAAAGCTTGCGTCATGTGAGGAGAATCCACCAAGGCCAATCGTGGTAAAGGAATGCATTACTGCATCTAGCCAAGTCATACCAGCTAATTTGTAGGCTATGGCACAAGCAACCGTTATCCCGGCATAAACTAGCCACAAGCCTTTAGCAGTTTCAGCAATACGTGGCGTTAGTTTGGTATCCTTCATCGGGCCCGGAGTCTCCGCTTTGAACATCTGCCTTCCACCAACTCCTAGTAACGGTAAAATAGCCACTGCCAGAACAATCAAGCCCATTCCTCCCATCCAGACCATCTCAGTACGCCAAAAATTTATAGATGGCGGGAGCAAATCAAGCCCAGAAAGAACAGTGCCACCACTGGCAGTAAGCCCTGATGTGGCTTCAAAATAGGCATTGGTAAAACTCAAATAAGGAAGATGAAATAATAGGGGTAATGTTGCAAAAGCTGGCAATACAGACCAAACCAGAACGACCAATAAGAATCCATCTCGTATTTTTAGTTCGCGTTTATAGTTACGTGTTACTGCCCACATCAATAAACCTGAAGCAATAGTAATTGTGGCTGATTTATAGTAAACAAACTGAGCAACATTGTTCAGCCAAATAGAAAGCGCAAGAGGTACTAGCATGGTAAATCCGAATATTAGGATTACTATGCCAAGTACATTGATGACTGGGAAAAGTCGATTCATCAATAGGTCCTGTTACAGGAAGCCGACTCCAACCTGAAATATTTTTTCAACCTGACGGATAAGTTTTTTATTGATTACAAATACAATAATATGATCTTCTGCTTCAATGGTTGTGTCATGATGAGCAATTAGTACTTGCGCATTATCATCATGCGGTTCTTTTCCCTTTTCATTATTCCATCCTCGGCTTTCTGTTGCTGAGAGTCCTCGTACAATAGCACCAATAGTTGCACCCCTAGGTAATTTAATATCAGAAACTTTACGCCCAACAACTTTTGATGATTTAGCATCACCGTGGGCAACTAGCTCCAGTGCTTCTGCCGCACCTCTTCGGAGGCTATGTACAGCCACAACATCCCCACGTCGGACATGTGCAAGCAGCGACCCGATTGTAACTTGTGCGGGAGATATGGCGATATCAATATTACCACTGTGTACTAAATCCACATATGCACTACGATTAATGAGAGCGAGTACTTTACGAGCTCCCATGCTTTTAGCAAGTAGAGCAGACATTATGTTATTTTCATCATCGTTAGTGAGGGCACAAAACATATCCATCTCAGCAATATTCTCATTTTCAAGCAAACCTTCATCTGTGGCATCACCATGTAAAACTAAGGTATGCTGAAGCTCCGCTGCTAAGCTCTGGCTTACTCGTTTATCGTATTCAATAAGTTTAACCTGATAATTTTTTTCTTTCGCTTTGTCTAGTGCATTAGCTAGCCGCCTTCCAATCTTGCCGCCTCCTGCAATCATTATGCGCTCGACCGGCTTATCCATTCGCCGTAATTCACTAATCACACTTCTGATATCATTTGCTGCAGCAAGAAAAAACACTTCATCCTCTGCTTCAACTATGGTATCTCCCTCTGGAATAATAGGGCTGTCCTTACGAAATATTGCTGCAACACGTGTATCAACATTAGGTACGTGTTGACGTAATTCACGCAGCTCACGGCCAACAAGAGGCCCGCCATGGAAGGCTCGTACGGCTACCAAACTAACTTTTCCTTTTGCAAAATCAAGAACTTGTAGAGCATTTGGAAACTCTATCAGTTTTTCTGTGTAATCAGTGATGATCTGTTCCGGACAGATCGCGTAATCAACTCCAAAATTATCGGATGAAAAAATCTCTGGATAGGCAAGGAAGTTAGCCGAATGAATACGAGCAATTTTGGTCGGTATATTAAACATCGTGGCTGCAAGTTTGCACGCGACTAGGTTTGTTTCGTCACTTTTAGTTACAGCAAGAATTAGATCAGCATCATTAGCGCCAGCCTTAATCAATACTGATGGGTGAGAAGCATTTCCAGCCACAGTACGTAAATCCAGGTGGTCCTGCAGCGAAAGGAGCCTGTCAGGGGCCATATCAACAAGAGTTATGTCGTTAGCCTCACTTACGAGACTTTCTGCTACAGAAGTACCAACTCTGCCCGCGCCTAGAATGATGATTTTCAATTGAGTAATCTACCTTGTAATATTATTATTTTATACCTATCTATATAGGAGTGCCTACAGTTATTCTTATTGATTTATACGTATCCAGTTACGCCATTGTAAAAACAAGTTTGGGTCTAGTGCCGCGATTACCGATCGTTCCCATAGAGGTTGTTCCCAGAAATCATCTAAATCAAGGCCACACATACGACCACCTGCTTCTTCTAAAATTAGAGAACCAGCAGCATAATCCCATAGGTTCTGTCCACCGTGTAAAGAAAGATCAAAACGTCCAGTGGCAGTAAAACACCAATCTAATGCACTGGCCCCAAAATTTCTTTGTGAAGAGCATGGTGGAGTGGTAGAAATTATTGCTGCTAGTTTTTTATTGAGGCGCTTCAAATCTACACTTGCTATAGCACCTTCAAATGCAGTAGGGGTATATTCTTTGACTGGTAGCTTTGCTTTATTTAGGAAGGCCCCTTTTCCTTTCTCAGCAGAAAACATTTCATCTGCTATTGGGTCGTAAACTACACCTAGAACACTTCTGCCACGATTCATTAGGGCCACTGAAACTGCAAAATAGGGGATGCCATTTACAAAGTTGGTAGTACCATCTATTGGGTCAATGCACCATAATCCTCCATCACCAGAATTCCATTGATGATTATTTTGCGCTGCTGATATTTCTTCACTAACTATTTTTCCAGGGTATATTTTTTGTAGCTTCCCCACCAAGGCCTCTTGTGCGGCAACATCAGCTTCAGTGCAAAGGCTGCCATCAGACTTGTAATGACCCTGTACTTTTAGGTAGCGAGGGATAATTTCCTGTTTCGCAACTTCCTTTACTGCATCAATAACTGCATTTAGCATACCTATTCTTCTCGCCATTTAATTGAGCAACCAATACTAGGAATCTGGCTATCCGGTCCTTTAGCAGTTTTTGAAATCATCAGCATGGCTTCATAAAGGTCACGACGTGCATCAGTAGGCGCTGATTCCTTTCGTGAAGCATCAAGACGGCCTCGGTATTGTAATTCCAGCTTGTTGTTAAAGCCGAAGAAGTCTGGGGTACATACTGCACCATAGTTTTTAGCTGTTTGTTGGGATTCATCCAGTACGTATGGAAAGGAGAAATTAAATTTTTTTGCAATTAAAATCATATTGTCAAATGAATCTTCTGGGTAGGCTGAAGGATCATTTGACATAATAGCTATTGTATTTATGCCATGCTGAGATAGTTCTGTTGTATCACGGACTATGCGTTCTAAAATAGCCTTAACGTAAGGGCAATGGTTGCAAATAAACATAATCAATAAACCATTTTGACCTCTTGCTGCTTCCAGATCATAATGCTTCCCATCAACTCCTAATAAATTAAAATTTTCTGCTCCCCAGCCAAAATTACAAATGGGTGTTTCTAAGCTTGCCATATTTTTCTCCTATAACTCTGTAATTATTTGCAGTTATATTATCATGGGTAATATTCTTAATATCTTGCTTAGGAAACCATGAAATCTCCTCGTTTTTATTATCCTGATCAAATTAATGTGGGAGAGTCAATCGAGCTATCTTACGGAGCTACGCATCATGCAGCAAATGTACTGCGACTTGGGAAAGGCGACAGAGTTACTTTGTTCAATGGTAAAGGTGGTGAATTTTTAGCATTTATCAGGCGTATAAATAAAGTAGCTATTCTTGTATCAATAGAAAAATTTATTAATGTTGAGCATGAATCGCCATTACAGATTACATTAGCCCAAAGCATATGCACTAATATAAAAATGGATTTAATTATACGTAAGGCAGTTGAGCTCGGTGTTAATAATATTCAGCCCATTCTGGCAAAAAGATGCCTGGTCAAGCTCTCTGGAAAACGTGAGCTAAAGCGCGTGCAACACTGGGAGCAAATAATTATTTCTGCTTGTGAGCAGTGTGGTAGGAATCGTGTACCAGGGGTGTCATCACCAGTTACTTTGTCGAGCTGGCTTAGTAGGCAAGGGGCTATGCAAAAAGAATTAAATAATGAGCCCACAAAAAAACTATATTTTATGCTTTCTCCGACATCAAAAATGGGATTGCATGATTTTTCAAAAAGTTTATCAGTTGCTGAATTGGCTTTGTTGGTAGGACCAGAGGGTGGATTTACATCAGATGAAGATGCAGCTGCATTGATGGCAGGGTTCTCTTCGCTACGTTTAGGGAGCCGTACTCTAAGGACGGAAAGCGCTGCCCTTGCAGCAATTGCTGCACTACAGACTATTTGGGGTGATTACTAAATTAGTATTTAAAGCAAATTTTGAGTATGTGCTTATGAACTGTAAACTATAGAAGTAATTGTTATGATTTATCGAACCTTAGACTAGTTTAAACAAGAGTATATCCAAATGAAATTTGTAATCTACCGAGGCATATAGTGAAGCCAAACAATGATTTCGTAGCTTGGTTTCGCTCAATTGTGCCCTACGTTAATGAGTTCCGCGGAAAAACATTTGTTGTGGTTTTTGACGGAGAGATTGCGGCGGGTGAAAGATCTGCAGAAATTTTTCGTGATTTCAATTTATTGGTAAATTTAGGCGTTAAACTTGTTATCGTCCACGGTGTATATCCAGAGATCCAGTCAAAGATAAAAGACGCTAATTTACGCTCAAAATATATAAAAGGACTGCGTGTTACTGATGCTGCGACATTAAATTTAATTAAAGAAACAATAGGGAAAATTCGTATTGAGATAGAGGCATTATTATCAATGGGCCTATCAAAGCCACCTATGGCTAATTCTACTATTAGAATTACTAATGGAAATTATATAACTGCTCGTCCAATAGGAATAGTAGATGGCATTGACCTAATGTTCACCGGCGAAGTACGTAAAATTGATACGGCAGCTATCCGCCTTCATCTGGATCAAGGTGAGATGGTACTACTTTCACCGCTTGGCTATTCTCAAACTGGCGAAGTTTTTTCTCTGACCCCAGAGAATGTTGCGATAGAAGTGGCAACCGCATTAAAAGCAGATAAATTAATTTTTCTAATGGATGCACCTGGTATAGATAGAAAATCCAATGGTGATTTGAATGGGGAGTTAAGTGAGCTGACTTTGCCTGAGGCAAGGGTATTACTTTCAAAACTAGAGAGTAGCAGTGTCAAATCCTCAAAGGATATCCAGAAATACTTGCCAAGTGCAGTACAAGCGTGTGCAGGTGGGGTGGACCGCATTCACCTTATTAGCCGTCGTATAGATGGGGCTATGTTACAGGAATTATTTACGCATAAAGGTGTTGGTTGTATGATCTCCCGCGGCCCTTTACAAACCTTTCGTTCTGCAGAGATTGATGACGTGGGTGGGATTCTGGAATTAATTGAGCCATTAGAAAGTGAAGGGGTATTAGCAAGGCGTGACCGCAAGCTAATAGAAATAGAGATAGATCGTTTTTTAGTTTTAGAATATGACAATATGATTATTGGTTGCGCTGCGCTCAATCATTTTCCCGGAACACATGTAGGTGAGCTTACTTGTTTGGCAATACATTCTGATTATCGCAATAAAGGATATGGAGACTCTCTGCTCAAACGTATTAAGACTAGGGCTAAGAATAATGGAATTAATGAATTAATTGTACTTACTACAAAGGCCTTTCACTGGTTCACAGAACGTGGGTTCAATGAAACTAGCATAGAGAAATTACCTAAAATGAAGCAGGGGGGATACAATTATAAGCGCCGCTCAAAAATTTTTATAAGGAGTATCTAAGCATTAATTGTATTTAGAATTTAATCAATAGATTCATAGTATTGGGAGAATATAAGATATTAGAAATCCCAATATTATTTTTTCTGAGACTTGTATCGTATGATTAATTTGATAGTATAGTTTTACTTTAGTAGCCTAAAATAAATTATTAAGATCGGAGAAGTTTAATGGTAAGAATGGTTCAATGCGTCAAACTTCGACGCGAAGCAGAAGGCCTAGACTTTCCTCCTTATCCGGGAGGATTAGGAAAACGGATTTTTGAGAAAGTATCTAGAGAGGCGTGGGCCGATTGGATTAAACACCAGACCATGCTAGTCAATGAGAATCGCCTAAATTTGTCAGATATTAAAGCACGTAAATATTTGGCAGAACAAATGGAAGCACATTTTTTCGGCGCAGGTGCTGAAGACCCTATTGGTTTTGTGCCACCATCAGAGTGATAAATTCAGATGTTTCATTATAAATTTTTGAATAAATCTATAGATTGTAAAATATGAAATTCTTATAGCTAGCCTTATTGTTTAGCTGCTATGGAACACGGTATGCTTAAAATAAATGCCGCTGATTTAAATAAGCTTCAGCGGCATTCATCACACATATTTCTAGCTCAACAAAATTACTTGATAACAGCTTTTAATTCACCTTTAGTATATTTATTTGCCATGATATCTAGCTTGATCGGTTTAATTTTACCCGCTTGTCCGGCACAACCGAATGCTTCAAAGCGTGCTTTACAGACATCTTTTGCCGCAGCAGTAGCAACTTGCAGGAATTTTCTTGGATCAAAATTACTTTTATTTTCAGATAAATGACGTCGGACTGCACCAGTCATAGCGAGGCGAATATCAGTATCGATGTTTACTTTACGAACCCCATGCTTGATTCCTTCCTGAATTTCTTCTACAGGAACGCCATAGGTTTCTTTCATTTCTCCACCAAATTCACGGATAATGCTAAGCCATTCTTGTGGAACAGAACTAGATCCATGCATAACCAAATGTGTATTGGGGATTCGCTTATGAATTTCCTTAATACGATCAATAGCGAGAATATCACCTGTAGGTTTACGAGTAAATTTATAAGCGCCATGGGAGGTGCCGATAGCAATTGCTAATGCATCTACGCCAGATTTTTTAACAAAATCGGCAGCTTCTTCTGGATCCGTCAGCAATTGATCAGGCGTTAGTATTCCTTCTGCACCTTGTCCATCTTCTTTCTCGCCTGTACCTGTTTCTAGTGATCCCAGGCAACCCAATTCACCTTCAACCGAAACACCAACTGAGTGGGCCATGTCTACAACCTTAGTAGTAACTTCAACGTTGTATTCGTAGGATGAAGGTGTTTTAGCATCAGCCTCTAATGAGCCATCCATCATGACACTAGAAAATCCACTACGAATAGCGTTTGCACAAACTCCCGGAGTAGCACCATGATCTTGGTGCATAACGACTGGTATATGTGGATATGCTTCGACTGCAGCCTCAATTAGATGACGTAGGAAAGCTTCGCCAGCATATTTGCGGGCACCTGCAGAGCCTTGCATGATTACCGGGCTATTACATTCATCAGCCGCCTGCATTATGGCTTGGATTTGTTCCAGGTTATTTACGTTAAAAGCAGGAAGGCCATAGCCATTCTCTGCTGCGTGATCCAAGAGTTGTCTCATTGATACGAGTGCCATTTAAGTGTCCTCCAAAAAAATCTGTAACTAAGAGTTGTAGATTAATAGAATAATATAGTTTAAAGCTAGTGAAATCCAATTAAATCTAAAAAATCTAAAAAAGCCAAAAGAATAGATATAAAAATATATTTTGTTATTTAATTTTTAATTTTAGTATTAATGTGGTCCCCAACTTTAACAATTTTCATGGTGTTTGTCCCACCTGCTTTTCCTACTGGTTCACCGATAGTCATGAGGATTAGATCGCCAGTTTTTACTACCCCGCGCTTAAGTAATTCGTTTTCTGCACGGTTTAATATTATTTCCGGGTCTTGAAATTTACCGTTAAAATTTATCGGATAAACTCCACGAAACAAAGTTACTTTTCTGCGGGTATCTAACTGTGGGCTTAGCGCAAAAATTGGAACATTAGAACTTTTTCGCGACATTAGCATCGCTGTAAACCCACTTTGTGTAAGAGCGGCAATAGCAGCTATTTTTAAACTGCCCGCAGTGAACATGGTAGCTCGAGAAATTGCTTCCTCAATTGTGTCTGGCATGCCACCTTGAATTCGCCGAAGTTCAAGGTTGCCATGATATTCCTTTTCTGACTCAATACATACTCTGGCCATAGCCTCAACAGTTTCAACTGGATACTGACCTGTAGCAGACTCTGAAGATAGCATTACCGCATCAGTTCCATCTAATACTGCATTAGCGACATCAGATACTTCTGCCCGAGTAGGTATCTGACTAGCATTCATTGACTCCATCATTTGAGTAGCAGTTATTACTATTTTATTATTTGTACGAGCGGCACGGATCATGCGTTTCTGTAATGCAGGAACTGCTGCATCACCCACCTCTACAGAAAGATCGCCTCGTGCAACCATGATTGCATCGGAGGCTTTTAGAATATCGTCTAGCGCTACAATTGCCTCTTTCCGCTCAATTTTTGCCATCAACAGACTTTTACCGCCGGCCTGATTCATTAAATCACGAGCTATAGCCATATCCTGGCCAGAGCGTGGAAAGGATATGGCGAGATAATCTGCTTTAAACTCAGCAGCAGTCTTAATATCCTCCATATCTTTAGTTGTTAATGCGGGAGCACTGAGTCCGCCTCCTTTGCGATTAATTCCCTTGTTGTTGGACAGTATCCCGCCTTGTTCAACTGTACAATATATTTGGTTGCCCTTAACTTTGGAAACATTTAATACAATGCGGCCATCGTCTAACATAAGAATTACACCAGGTTCTACGTCATTTGGTAGTTCTTTATAGTCTAGGCCTACTCGCTCTTGATTCCCAAGATCGCAGTCTGCATCAAGGATAAAAGGATCGCCTGTTTCCAGAGATACATTTCCATTCTCAAATCTTCCTATACGGATCTTTGGGCCCTGTAAATCTGCTAGTACGCCTATTGTATGTCCTGAGGATCGCGCTAAGGAACGGGTCAGTTCAATTATTTCGAGATGTTCTTCCTTGGTACCGTGGGCAAAATTGATGCGAATAACATCTACTCCAGCCTGAATCATGCGTTCGAGGACTTTCGGATCACTAGACGCTGGGCCAAGGGTTGCTACAATTTTTGTTCTTCGTAGCATTTTTTTCTTCGAATCATATATAGTAAAAAGGCAAGTGTTTAAAGTGTATCAGTTTGCGCGCTCTTCTAGTATTTCCACCGCAGGTAATTTTTTCCCTTCTAGGAATTCTAGGAAGGCACCACCAGCGGTTGAAATATAAGAAATTTTTTCATAAATATCATATTTCTGGATGGCTGCAATAGTGTCACCACCGCCTGCAAGAGTGAAAGCTTTAGTGTTTGCTATAGCTGTAGCAATTGTTTTAGTACCAGATCCAAATTGGTCAAATTCAAATACTCCAACTGGGCCATTCCATACAACTGTTCCGGCATTCATGATTATAATAGCTAACTCCTGAGCACTCTTTGGTCCAATATCAAATATCATTTCTTCATCTGAGACTGTATCAGAATTCTTCAGTATGGCTGCTTCATTCGGATCGAATTTCCCCCCGACTACAACATCTACAGCTATAGGAATCGAAGCATTACGCATTTCCATTTTACCCATTAAGTCTTTAGCAGTAGAAACTAGGCTATCTTCACATAAAGATTTTCCAATATTCTTGCCCGTAGCTTTTAGAAAAGTATTTGCAATACCCCCACCTACAACTAATTGGTCAACTTTTTCTGATAAAGATTCAAGAACAGTTAGTTTTGTTGAAACCTTGGAACCCCCTACAATAGCAACCATTGGTCGCGCAGGATTTAATAAGGCTTTAGTTAGTGCTTCTAATTCCTCAGTTAACAAGATTCCGGCACAGGCTACAGGCGCATACTTTGCAATGCCATGAGTCGAGGCTTGTGCACGATGTGCCGTACCAAAGGCATCCATTACAAAAACATCGCAGAGCTTTGCATATTTTTGTGCGGTTTCTTCCGTATTCTTTTTTTCACCTTTATTAAAACGGCAATTCTCTAATACTGCAAGATCACCACTTTTAATTTCAAATCCACCCTCAACCCAATCCTTAATTAAATGTACCGGTTTATTTAAACGTGCTGATATATTATCAGCAACAGGCTTGAGAGAGTTTTCTTCAGACCATACCCCTTCTTCAGGACGCCCTAAGTGTGAAGTTACCATTACTTTGGCACCTTGTTCTAGGCAGTAATTAATCGTAGACATAGAAGCAGTAATACGCGCATCAGATGTCACTACTCCATTTTCGATTGGCACATTAAGGTCAGAGCGAATGAATATTCGCTTATTTTTTAGATTAAGTTCAGTAATTTTTATAACTGGCATGGCTGATCCAAATATATTTGGGCAAGAAAAAAATAACTTGAAATATTTACTACAAATACAATCTAAATTTAATTTGTAGTAAATGGTAAGAAAGCAGGGGAATAAAACCCCCGCCTAATAATATTCACGAGATAACTATTTAGCTACAACGCGCGCCATTTCAAGAATTTTACTAGAATATCCCCATTCATTATCGTACCAAGAGACACATTTTATAAATGTGCCATCTAGGGACATGCCGGCCTCTGCATCAAAAACTGATGTGCAGCTTTCACCCCTGAAGTCAGTAGAAACAACTTTTTGGTCAGTATATGCAAGTACACCCTTCATGCTCCCTTCAGATGCCTTTTTCATAGCTGCGCAGACTTCTTCATAGGTGGTATCCTTGTTCAATTCTACCGTTAGATCCACAACTGAAACATCTGATGTTGGAACACGGAACGCCATGCCAGTAAGTTTCTTGTTTAATTCTGGAATAACTACTCCTACAGCTTTAGCAGCGCCCGTCGAAGATGGGATGATATTCTCAAGAATACCCCGTCCACCACGCCAGTCCTTGTTAGAAGGACCATCAACAGTTTTTTGAGTGGCTGTGGCTGCATGTACAGTAGTCATCAGGCCACGCTTAATACCAAAATTATCGTTTAATACTTTTGCGACTGGCGCAAGGCAGTTAGTTGTACAAGAAGCGTTGGAAATAATAGCTTGACCAGCATAGGTTTTGTCATTTACTCCATTGACAAACATAGGCGTGTCATCTTTAGAAGGTGCCGACATAATTACTTTTTTGGCACCGGCAGCGAGATGTTTCTCACAAGTTTCTTTAGTAAGGAAGAGACCGGTTGACTCAATAACAATATCCGCCCCTACTTCATCCCATTTAAGCTCCGATGGATCTTTAATAGCGGTCAGACGGGTTTTTTTACCGTTGACTACTAGAGTATTATCGCCTTCTAAAGCTACCTCTCCTTTGAATCGCCCATGTACTGAGTCATGTTTTAGCATGTAAGCTAAATAATCTGGCTCGAGTAAATCGTTTATTGCAACGATCTCAATGTCTTTAAAATCTTCGACTGCTGCACGAAATACCATACGTCCAATGCGGCCAAACCCATTTATACCGACTTTAATTGTCATATTGAAAGTCCCCTGAATAAAAAAATTAAATTACAGTTGAACACAAATCCTTATGTCACTTAAAAACAATCAGATTACATTTTTTACCGTCTTAACAACATTATCTACCGTGAAACCAAAGTGGTTGAACAGGTCGCCCGCGGGCGCAGATTCACCAAAAGTAGTCATTCCTACCACTGCTCCTTCAAGCCCTACATACTTGCACCAGAAATCTGCGGTGCCTGCTTCCACTGCAACACGTTTTACGCCATTCAGAAGCACGCTGTCCTTATAGGCTTGATCCTGTCGGTCAAATAAACTGGTGCATGGCATTGAAACAACCCTGACACTGATACCTGATTCAGCCAATGCTTGCTGTGCACTCATGGCTAGCCCAATTTCTGAACCAGTTGCAATAATTATGGCTTGTGGTTTCCCATCTGATGCTTCTGATAAAACATAACCGCCTCTATCAATCAACTTAATTGTTGCAGCATTACGTTTCTGGAATGGAAGATTTTGACGGCTAAAAATAAGAGTTGATGGGCCGTCCTTACGTTCAATTGAACGTGCCCATGATACTGTTGACTCGACCGAATCGCATGGGCGCCATACATCCATGTTAGGGATGTATCGAAGAGTTGCAGTTTGCTCTACTGCTTGGTGTGTAGGGCCATCTTCGCCAAGACCAATTGAATCGTGCGTAAATACAAACAAATTACGAATTTTCATCAGAGCTGCCATTCGCAATGCATTGCGGGCGTATTCTGAGAACATAAGAAATGTGGCGCCGTAAGGTATTATGCCACCATGCAATGATAGCCCGTTCATTATCGCACTCATGCCAAATTCACGAACACCGTAATAAATATAGTTGCCACCAGTCTCATTACTAATACCTTTTGAACCAGACCATAGGGTAAGATTTGATCCCGCAAGATCAGCTGAGCCGCCGACTAGTTCTGGTAAAGCAGGAGCTAAGTCTTCAATAGCATTTTGTGAGGCTTTGCGGCTTGCAATGGTCTCTGCTTTTTCATTAACTTGAGTAATAGCCATCTCTGCATGTTCATGCCAATTGGCTGGAAGATCTCCCGCTATGCGACGCTTAAATTCAGCAGACTCACTTGGGTATTTTTTTGTATATTCATTAAATTTTTGATTCCATTCAGCTTCTATTTTTTTGCCTTTGGTACGACCATCCCATGCGTCATAAACCTCTTTCGGTATTTCGAATGGTGGGTAGTTCCATCCTATGCTTGCGCGAGAAGCAGCTATTTCTTCTTCACCTAGCGCTGCTCCGTGAACGGCATGGGTTCCCGCTTTGTTAGGTGATCCCATTCCTATTACTGTCTTGCAGCAAATAATTGAAGGTTTTCCGGTCGCTTGTTTAGCTTCCGCAATAGCAGCTTCAATTGCCACAGGGTCGTGACCATTTACATCTGAAACCACGTGCCAGCCATAAGCTTCAAAGCGTTTAGGAGTGTCGTCACTAAACCAGCCTTCTACGTGGCCATCTATAGAAATACCATTGTCATCGTAAAAACAAATTAGTTTTCCAAGTCCTAGGGTTCCTGCTAAAGAGCAGGATTCATGGGAAATTCCTTCCATAAGGCAGCCGTCGCCAAGGAATGTATAACTGTAATGATTAACAATATCAAAACCTGGGCGATTAAATTCGGAGGCAAGAATTTTTTCTGCTAATGCCATACCTACTGCATTTGTAATGCCCTGACCTAAAGGTCCAGTCGTTGTTTCTACACCAGGCGTATAACCATATTCTGGGTGACCTGGAGTTTTGGAATGAAGCTGACGGAATTGCTTAATATCTTCTATTGATAAATCATATCCGGTAAGGTGCAACAGAGCATAAATTAGCATAGAGCCATGCCCATTAGATAGAATGAACCGATCCCGGTCTGCCCAATTTGGATTAGCAGGGTTATGACGCAAATGGTGAATCCATAGTACTTCTGCAATTTCAGCCATGCCCATGGGTGCGCCAGGGTGGCCAGAATTAGCCTTTTGAACGGCGTCCATTGCTAATGCACGAACAGCACTGGTTAGGTCTTTGAACACTGGCGGTTCAGAATTTTTAGATGTTCCCATGGATACAAACTCCCTAGCTCAACAAAAAATAAAGAAAAAAATACC
This sequence comes from Nitrosomonadaceae bacterium, assembly GCA_014237605.1. Classification (GTDB taxonomy): domain Bacteria; phylum Pseudomonadota; class Gammaproteobacteria; order Burkholderiales; family Nitrosomonadaceae; genus BJGV01. Next base: position 40,985 of record JAAZZR010000004.1, read on the forward strand.
CAGCCACACATTTGTGAAAATAGTGTGACGATATTTAATAGGCAAAGGCGGCATTATCCCTTAAGAAGCGGAGACAGACAACCAGATGAGCTAACTTTATGAGACTTTTGTTTGATATCAATGACTTCGAAGTTTAATATCTAACGCTTTAAGTTTGCGATAAAGGTGCGTTCGTTCTAGGCCGGCCCGTTCTGCTACTCGAGTCATGTTGCCCTCTTCATGATCTATGAGTTGCTCAAAATACGATTTCTCAAAAATATCGCGGGCCTCTCGTAAAGTCATGTTAATAGGGGCGTTCTGAACTGCTTGTCCCGGCATTGGTGCTCCAAGAATTCTTTTCACGTCATCTGCTGAAATTTCTTTTCCGGTGCAGGTTAGACCCAAAGAGCGTACCGTTCCGGTAAGTTGCACAAGATTGCCAGGCCAATCATAGTTGCGTAAAGCATTAAGTGCCGCAGTGTTAAATTGTCGAATAGATGCGTCACCTGATTCAATACAATGCGAGAGAATTTGGTTCGCAAGTTCAGGAATATCTTCTTTGTGTTCTTTTAGCGCAGGGACATTTATACAAAGACCGCTTAAAATTTCATACAATTTCGGCTCAAATTTACCTTGAGCTGTTAGCTGTGTTAGTGGCAGGGAGCTTGCACATACAAGTCGAACATTGTATGTATCTAGTTTACTTAGTAGTTTTAGTAAACCATTTTGTTCTAACCTATTTAAGTTGCCAATTTCTTTTAGGAATAATAGTCCATCTCTTGCTTTTTCAAGTAAATCAGACGGAGAGTCTGACAGTAATATGCACGTATCAGGTTCTATCCATGGCGTGTTATGGCAATGGAGGAAATGAGCACATAACTCTGTTCCTGCTCCCTGTTCTCCGGTAAGTAGTAATGGAGTTTTTAGATTAGAAATCTGTTCTAGTCTTTTTCTTAGATCTGTTATTAATGGTCCTTTTCCAAGACTGGCAAGTGAGAGGGTTGAGGAGAACTTGCTCTGACCTGCGCGTAATGCCTGCGCTACTGTATTTAATAGCATTTGCAATGGCACCGGTTTTTCTAGGTAACCAAAAGCTCCTATACGGGTTGCCTCAACTGCAGTTGCGATAGTGCCATGTCCTGACATTACTATTACAGGCATTGTCAGTAGCCCATTACTTGCCCATTCTTTTAGTAGGGTGACGCCGTCTGTGTCTGGCATCCAAATATCAAGTAGCACCAGATCAGGGCGTGATTTGTTTCGCCAGATACGCGCTTGCTCAGCACTTTCTGCTAATGTTACATGGTAACCCTCATCACGCAATATTTCTGATAGTAGTTCACGTATGCCAATTTCATCATCGACAACTAGTATTGTATTATTTGTCATAATTATAAATTTTATTTTTTACATTGTATGTAATGAGATATTTAATTGATTAAGTTATCTCACGGGTAATAGTTGAATCATTTTCAGAAATAGCTGGTAGGGTAATAGCAATATAGGCGCCATGTGGCTGAATATTTTCAATTTTAATTGTTCCATTGTGCTCTTCTACAATCTTTTTTACTATTGGTAAGCCTAATCCCGTGCCTTTAATTTTAGTAGTAACGTATGGTTCAAATGCACGCATTATGACGTGATCAGGGAAGCCCTTGCCATTGTCACTTAGACTAAGGCATATTCCGTCTTGCACTACTTTTGTGCTTACAGTAATGATTGGCTCTGGAATATCAATCAGAGTATCTTGGGAGTTTTGCAGAAGATTATGAATAACTTGACGCAATCTTGTTGAGTCTCCTTTAATAGGCGGTAAATTAGGGGTTAAAGCTAAGCGTATATAAGAGTGTAACGTACCTTCAGTAGTGCTTGTTGTTTCATATAGCTCCAATACTTCCTGTATTAGTTTATTGAGGTCTAGCAAGTTTAGTTTTAGTTTTGGTTCACGTGCATATTGGCTAAATTCGTTTACCATCGTCTTCAATGCTGCCACTTGATTTACGATTGTTTCAGTTGATTTTCTCAGAATTTCTGAATCCTGCGGGTTCAGTTTTTTGGATAATTTATGTTGTACTCGTTCAGCACTAAGTTGTATTGGTGTAAGGGGATTCTTGATTTCATGAGCCAGACGCCTCGCGACCTCTCCCCATGCAGCAGTACGTTGTGCTTGAAGCAAATTAGTAATATCGTCAAAAACAACGACACCACCACCACCTGAAACATGTGGAAGGCGTGTTCCGCGCAAGAGAAGAACTTGGCTTATGCCATCGATGTTGCGCTCTATTTGGCATTGCCATTCTCCGGTTTTGCCTGACTGAAATCCTTCACGGATTCCGTTCTCAAGAGCACGAAGTGGGGGCTTTTGGCTCGCACATTCCTCCATAGTGAATCCTTCGAGATCGGCCAAAGGAATTTTTAAGATATATTCAGCGCTTAGATTTGTAGTACGCATACGTAAACTCTCATCAAATACAAGGACGCCTGATGAGAGATTGGCTAGAATATTCTCTAAATAAGCCCTAGCACTTTCAACCTCATGCTGATTACGCTGTGATTCTGTACGCGCTTCTTCTAGTTGATGGGTCATGAGATTGAATGATTCAGTTAGTACACCTAATTCATCATTACTTTGTATCGGATGCCTTCTGCTAAAGTCCCCCTGAGCTACCGCGCGGGTGCCTTCTGCTAGCATGCCTAACGGTGCACTGAGTCGCTCACTAATAAAGAAAGCAGCAGCTAGTGCAGAAAAAAGCGAGAGTAACAGTACCAGAGTTAATGTTACTCCATAGAGCCTTTTCAGGCCGTGGCGTGATAATGACAGTTCTTCATAATCACGATATATTGTTTGAACTATTTCCGCATCTTCTGCTAGTTGCTTTGGCACTGGTTGCAACAACTGCAAAATTCGAATACCACTTTCATGTTTAAGAACATTTACCGGGACTGGTTCAACTACACGTAAATATAAGCCTTTCCCTGGTATGAACTCAACAGCACTATAGGCCTCTTGTATTCTAACTTGTCGCATCACTTCAGTACTTGGCATTTCTGGAACTTCTGTGCCAGCGGTATCAGAGAATGCAATTACTCTGCCATCCTGATTAAATAGTGTTGCCTCTTGTACTTTTGACTGCTCTAAGAGTTGTTTTAGTTCTGGTAATGGTAGAGCGGATTGTCCAGATAGAGTAACGGCAGTGACCTGGGCATTCTTTCGTAGCTCTTCTAATAAATTATCTAATGCGATTCGCCCAAGGTTTAATCCTCCTTCTAGTGCCTGATCAACTTTAACATCAAACCATGACTCGATACTTTTGCCAAGGAACTGTACTGATGCGCTGTATACTAATACACCTGGCAGAACAGCCATTAGAGAGAAAATGAGCAATAAACGTAATGCAAGCCTAGAGCCTAATACCTTTTTTTTAAGCCTGCGCCTGAGTCTCCAAATGAGATATCCAACTACTGTCATGAGAAGTAGTACGAAACCAACATTGAGCTGAATTAGAAGCTGATATTTTCGCTCAAAGAAGTCAGTATCATCACCTGCAATTGCAAGCAAAAATAGCATTACCGCACTAATTAAAATAGCGCCAATAGTTATTATGTATTTCACGGTTTATCCTGAAGAATAAGCCTTTGCAAAGGGAATTTAAGTTTCCATTGTTGCCAGCCTGAACTTAAATTCCATTCTTTTGAACCGAGTGCTTCCACCTGAAACGGTTTTGGCAGTCGCTACAAATCTAATCTCATACGCAATTTTGCTATATGCTCCTTATCTCGTATCAATTTTGAATTTGCTACGATAGGGCGGTCTCGTACGCGACTTAAGACACGTAATGCCTCTTTTAGAGTACTAAAACTCTGATTTTGTAATCCACCGCTTAGACGGTATTGGCGTGTGAGCGCGTAGTAACTTAATGAATCTCGCTGTTTGCTCCGAGCGATTCTTTTATCAAACCAGTACCAGCGTGGACTTACTAATCTAAAGTCAGTTACAAAATAAAGTGCAATGCCTTTTTTGAGTGCCCTTTTTAAAGTAGGGTTTAACATTATCTCAATATCGGCATTGAATTGATAACCATCGTCAACGGCGTCTATTTCAACAAATTCTAATTTTATACTTTCTGCTTTGGCTGTGAAGGAAATTAATAGGAATAAAATCAGCAACATTGCTGTGGCCATACGCATTGCCTGCGCAATAGAGTTAGATTTTTTGTAGCAAGGTATAAAAGAAACCATCATGCTGGGAACTCGGTAACAGTTGTCCGTCAAGAGCTTCAACCATAGGTAAGGGCACAATTCTAGCATCTGAATGATGAAGCAAAAATTCTTCAACCTGTAATTTATTTTCTTCAGAAAATATAGAACAGGTAACGTAGAGCAATTTACCATCTCTTGCTAGGGTCTGCCACAGGGCATTGAGTATTTTTTGTTGAATAGAGCTAAATTGGACAATATCGCTCGGGCGGCGTAGCCATTTTATATCAGGATGACGGCGAACTACTCCCGATGCAGAGCAGGGCACATCAGCTAAAATCCGATCAAATAATTTACCATCCCACCATTCTGTGGGGGCGGATGCATCACCGCAGACAATACGATATTTTTTGAAAGAAAGGCGTGTAAAATTTTGCTTAACTAGGGCAAGTCGTGCGGGACTATTATCTAATGTAGTTAGGTCTATATCTGCCAATTCTAATAAATGCCCACTTTTTCCGCCAGGGGCGGCACAAGCATCTAAAATACGCATCCCGTCATGTACATCTAAGAATTCTGCTGCTAATTGCGCACCTGCATCCTGAACTGAGACCATCCCTGCAGTGAATCCCGGCAGTTTTTCTACTGTTATTGAGTGTTCAAGAATGAGAGCATTGTTCGATGTTACCTGCGCACTAAAATTATGATCATTTAGTTGGCCCAGATACTCTAAAACGCCTATTTTCTTTTGATTAACTCGAAGTGTCATGGGTGGTCGCTGATTACTTGCTTTTAGTACTGCGCTATAGTCTCTAGGGTATTGGTTGCGAAGTTTGTCTATCCACCACTGCGGATGGGAATATTTTCCGACCTCTTTTGTATTCGCCGTTATTAGAAGAGTCTCTCGTTGCCGTATAAATTCACGTAGTACTGCATTAATTAACCCTTTTGCACCTTTGCCATAGCTGAGGCTCAGGGATGCAGAGACGGCGTAGTTAACCACCGCATATGAAGCAGCCTTACTGTATTGCAGTTGATATAGCCCTACCAGTAATAAGCATCGAACATCCTCTTTCTTTATGGGTTTCTTAAGTAACAAACTAAGTAACGTATCTAGCTGCCCATAGAATCGTAAAACACCATAACTTATATCTTGAATAGCTCCGCGTTGTTGGTCTGATAGGGTATGGTGAGTACGCCATAATTCTTTCAAGACAACAGTCAGGCTGGCTCCAGCTAGAACTTTGCTCACTGCATCAGTAGCTATGATTTGAGTTTTAATCATCCTGCTGCTGTAAAATAATTACCGGGTTTTAATGAATATCCGGCAAGGAACTCAGCAGCGCTTAGTTTTTTGCCACCTGGTTTCTGTACTATTTCTAGCAATAGAGCATCTTTGCCACATGCAACGACTATGCCCTCCTGCTTGACCGATAGAATCTCACCCGGCCTGCCTATAGCGTTGCTAATAGCCCTTGCTTGAAAAATTTTCAGAGGGAAGCCATCTATGACAGAATGTGCTACAGGATAGGGATTAAATGCTCGTACGGCATAACTGATTTCCTCAGCATTCATTTGCCAATTAATTTTTGCTTCTATTTTTTCTAGTTTTGAGGCATAGCTTACATTTTCTTTAGTTTGTGGTACCGCTGTAATTTTTTCATTTTTTAAGAGGTGTAGAGTCGTAACAATACAGTTTGCACCGAGTATGGATAGTTTGTCGTATAGAGTATTAGCATTGTCATTATTTAGTATAGAAGTACTTCGTTGCAGTAATATGCCTCCAGTATCGAGACCGTGATCCATTTGCATGATGGTAATACCGGTTTCTTGTTCTCCCGCTAGAATTGCTCTTTGAATTGGCGCGGCTCCTCGCCAGCGTGGCAACAAAGAGGCATGGATATTTATACATCCAAGACGCGGAGTACTTAAAATGATTGAGGGTAAAATTAACCCGTAAGCCGCGACTACCATCACATCTGCACAGATCTTACTTAATTGCTCATATACTTCGGGTTGTTTAAGTGAATGTGGTTGTAATAGGGCGATCTTGTGTTTTTGTGCTAGTAATTTAACAGCACTAGCATTTAATTTCATTCCTCTTCCAGCGGGACGATCAGGCTGAGTCAATACAAGCGCAATCTCGTGTCCCTCGATTATTAGGGCTTCAAGTGCATGTGCAGCAAATTGTGGCGTACCTGCAAAAATAATCTTCATGATTACCTGCTTTAGATGCCATTAAGTATTTTATTTGTGTCAGAGAATTTCATAAGACATATATTTTTTTAAAGTGGCTTAATTGTTCATAGGAAATAAAAGATAAATAATCGGTTACATTATATTTCGTTGTTGTTTTTTTATTTTTCCAAGAATCCTCGTCTGTTTTAACTGTGACAAATACTCAACGAACACTTTACCTATGAGATGATCCATTTCATGTTGAATGCAGACAGCCAGCAATCCATTTGCCTCAAGCACATACTGATCTCCATGGATATTCAATGCTTTAACCAAGACATAATCAGCTCGCCGTACTTTTGCAAATACTTCCGGGACTGACAGGCAGCCTTCCTCAGTATCAGATACTCCAGAAGAAGATGTGATTTCCGGATTGATTAATACCTGCAACTGATCGTGGGTATCAGATACATCAATTACAATCACGCGCTGGTGGACATCTACCTGTGTTGCTGCTAAACCAATGCCAGGGGCGGCATACATGGTTTCTGCCATGTTGTGAACCAAAGTTCTGGTCTCATCAGTTACTTCTGGTACTTTAGCTGCAACCCTATGCAGTCGTTCATCTGGGTATCGCAATATTTTTAGAAGAGCCATAAAAGAATATTAATTTAGAATCTTAAGCTTAATGGATTAAATACAAGGCTCAAGAAAAATTGTCCTATTTTTTTATATAAATTAGCCGATAGCCAACTCTAATAAGTCAGTTAGAATTATTATTTCCGAAAGATCTATCACTTTCAGTAATTGAGGAGGCTCGTGCATAATTCTATTATATCTGTGATTTTGTTTGTGAGTTTACTTTATAGCTAGAAGTAAATTCAACTTATACAATTAACGTTGAGTCGCATAGAAAGCGTTTCATCATTTCGTTGCTGCCCTTAAAATTAGAGTCTTTAGTTTGCTCCTAACAATGGCTACTTTAGCGCTTTAGGTAGAATGTGATTATATTGCGACAATAACTGTGGCACCCAGAGTGGTCTTGAGTTGTTTTTTGCAGTTGCTTGACTGAAGTAACGGTATCCGCCATGCTTATTATGTTCAAATTAAATTTATCATAGTCAAGAATTAGTATACTAAATCAGTTTTCCTACTGATGTAATCAATTGAAATACGTAAGTTTAATTTGAAGATAATCCAGCTCATTTTATATTTAACTGAATATTTAAGATATTTATTATGGTAGTCTCCCACCATAATTCTGAAATCATTTTTTGATTATATAAAACTAATTTACAAGAGAGTCCTATGGGTAAAGTTTTAATCATAGCTGAGAAACCATCTGTCGCTAGAGATATTGCGCGAGTTTTAGGTGGGTTTGTTAAACATACTGATTATTATGAGAGCGAAGAGTATGTATTATCATCAGCTGTGGGCCATTTACTGGAACTAGTGGTGCCAGAAAAATACGAGGTTAAGCGTGGTAAATGGAGCTTTGCAAATCTACCGGTAATCCCGCCTTACTTTGATCTCAACCCCATTGAGAAAACTAAGCCAAGATTAAAACTTCTAAAAAAACTCATTAAGCGGAAAGATGTTGATAAGCTAATTAACGCCTGTGATGCAGGGCGTGAGGGAGAGCTAATATTTCAATATATCGCACGTTATGTAGCAACAAAAAAGCCGATTATGCGTCTATGGCTACAATCAATGACGCCGAGTTCGATAAAAGATGGGTTTGCAAAATTACTTGAGAACGAAGCTATGTACCCCTTAGCTCAGGCTGCTGTGAGCCGGTCTGAAGCTGACTGGTTAGTTGGCATTAATGGTACGCGGGTTATGACGGCATTTAATTCCCAAGAAGGTGGATTTCACAAAACCACAGTGGGTCGAGTACAAACACCTACTTTAACAATTCTAGTTGAACGGGAAGAGGTAATTAAAAAATTTATTTCTCGGGACTACTGGGAGATTCATGGCACTTTCCTTGCAACAGATGGTAGCTATAATGGGCGTTGGTTTGATGAAAAATTTATTAAAAACAAAGAAAATGTAGAACAAAAAGCTGAGCGTGTGTGGGAGCATGAGACTGCTGAGTCCATTCGTATCAAATGCCATGGGAAGACTGGAATAGTTAGTGAGGTTAGTAAGCCCGCCAAAGAAACTTGTCCTCGACTATATGACCTTACTAGTTTGCAGCGGGATGCCAATGGACGATTTGGCTTCTCCGCTAAGATGACGCTCAGTCTGGCTCAAGCTTTATATGAAAGACATAAAGTGTTGACGTATCCTCGAACTGATTCACGCGCATTACCCGAAGATTATATTTCAACTGTAAAAGATACCTTGGGAGAGATGAAAGACTCTCAATATGGGATATTTGCCTCAAAAATTTTAGAATCTGAGTGGGTCAAACCAAGCAAGAGAATTTTTAATAACTCTAAAATCTCAGATCATTTTGCTATTATCCCAACCTCACTTAAGCCTAAGAAATTAAATGAGGCCGAGCAGAAACTTTATGATTTGGTAACTAAGCGTTTTCTGGCAATCTTCTATCCTGCTGCAGAATTTCTTGTAACTACCCGAGTCACCCGAGTTGAGAACGAGCCATTTAGAACCGAGGGGAAGGTAATGGTTAACCCTGGGTGGCAGTATGTTTACGGTAAAGAAGTTCGTGCAAATGGGACTGATAAAGACTCGGTTTTAGTAGCTGTGAAGCAAAATGAATCTGTGCATGCAGAGGAAATAGAAATAGTTGCAAACCAGACCCGACCGCCAGCTAGATTTAATGAGGCAACATTATTATCAGCTATGGAGAGTGCAGGAAAATTAGTGGAAGATGGAGAGCTGCGCGAAGCAATGAGTGCAAAAGGACTGGGTACTCCTGCTACGAGGGCTTCAACTATTGAGGGACTAGTATATGAAAATTATTTGCAACGAATGGGTCGAGAATTACACCCTACCGCTAAGGCTTTTTCTCTGATTATTCTTCTTCGCGGCTTGAAGGTCCCAGAACTGACATCACCTGAACTGACTGGAAATTGGGAATTTAAGCTGCGGCAAATTGAGCAAAATAAGCTGGAACGAGATTCATTCATGAAAGAAATTGCGAATATGACGAACCATATGGTTGAGCAGGCAAAAAACCATCGCGGTGAATCTATAAGCGGGGATTTTTCTACTCTTACCTCGCCTTGCCCTAAATGTGGCGGAATAGTACAAGAAACTTACAAGAAATTTCAATGTGGGAAATGTGATTTTGCATTGTGGAAAATTTTGGCAGGTAGGCAATTTGAAGTGACTGAAATGGAAGAGCTGATTACGAAACGTGAAGTTGGTACGCTACAAGGCTTCCGGAGCAAAATGGGTAGGTTATTTAATGCAAATATAAGGCTTACAGATGAGTATGAAATGAAATTTGATTTTGGTGAAACTAATGATGAAAGCACAGAGGAGGTAGACTTCTCAGGTCAGGACTCGTTGGGGAAATGCCTCAAGTGTGATGGCCGAGTATTTGAGCATGGGATTAGTTACATTTGTGAAAAATCTGTCGGAGCCGCCCGAACATGTAATTTTAAAACAGGAAAAATAATTCTTAATCGCCCAATGGAGCGGGAGCAAGTTACAAAGCTATTACTCACTGGCAAGACGGACTTACTTACTAAATTTATTTCCAAAAAAGGAAGGCCTTTTTCAGCTTATTTGGCAGCAGATGATAGCGGTAAAACAAGATTTGAGTTTGAAGACAAACGAGCAAAGGTCGGCTCTAAAGTTAAAACAATCAATCCTAAAATAAAGAAGCCAGCTACTAAGAAGTCAGTCGCCAAGAAGTCAGTCGCCAAGAAGTCAGTCGCCAAGAAGTCAGTCGCCTAGAATTAGATTAACTATCTTATTCTAGAAGATAACTGCTTCCTAGACGAAAAACTAATAGGGGCCATTTTCTTGAGTTCTTAGGCTAAGGTTTGTACCTATGCTTAGACGCCATATTATTTCTCAGCAAGTGGAATAGATTACAGTTGTACGCCAAATATCTGAGGAAAGAAATATTTCAAAATAAACCCTACGACCATGATCATCAGTATCAGGCTAGTAATAACAGCCAACCCTTCTCCGATGGTCGATAGTAGTGTTGAGCCAAGGCTTCCAAATTCAACATCTCCAGATTCATTGCGTCGACTTTCCTTACGTCTCCTAACCCAAATATGAAGCCCTATGGCGACCGGGATAAGGAAAAGTGCCATTAATAGATTTAATCCAGCATCATCAGTCATAACTAATCTACCTTATAAATAAAATATTGTTATAAAACCTTAAATTAACTGTGTAATACAGTTATGAGAAAATATTTAAGGGTTTAGTTTAAGAGTTAAAAAATATTAGTAATAATATATATTCTTCTTCTTTTAGTATGTCACGTATATCAAAAAGTAGTAATTCTTACTTTCTATTTTCTCTTTTCTAAATTAATTGCTTTTTATCGCTTTAGATATCACGAATGCTATAATTATAGAATCAAATATTGTATGTATAAATGTACCATAAGATATCTATATAGCAGTAACGCCCCCTGGTTTTTATTTTAATGTGAAGGTAGGTTTCTTGAAGTCCGCTCCGAATTAATTATTCTAATGAGGAAACGATCTTCCCAAACATGGCTCCAATGAGCACATCAACAGCTATGTCAACAGCTTCTACTTTTATTGAAGATTCTTTGAATTCAGTCATCATGCTCATAATTATCTCTTGTTGTTAAGATAATATGCGGAAATACAAAATTTCTAACCCCATTAATATGGAAACAGTGTTCTGTGATTATAGCTAATAATATTTATTAGCGCATAATTGAGCCCTATATGTAGAGATTAATGACTAGTAATCCAAAGATTTAATAATTTTATATTTACTCTCATGTCATGAATGAAAAATCTAATTTGCCAATATCTACAGCAGTTGCTGTTTATCCGGTTACTAACCGTCAAGAATTAAGAAAATTTATTGACGTCCCCTGGATCGTTTACGCAAATGACCCTGTGTGGGTACCACCGTTACGTCTTGAGAGACGTTGGCATTTTTCTAAATCAAATCCTTTTTTTGGGCACGGAGAATGGCAGGCTTGGATTGCATACCGTGATAATAAACCAGTTGGAAGAATTAGCGCGCAAATTGATCAGCTCCATCGTCAACGGTACGGAGCAGATACTGGCCATTTTGGATTATTAGAAAGCGTGAATGATAAGGAGGTGTTTTCAGAGCTTATGCAGACTGCAGAGAAATGGCTTGTGGAAAGAGGGACTAAAAATGTAAGTGGGCCATATAATTTTTCTATTAATCAGGAATGCGGGGTGCTTGTGAGTGGTTTTGATACGCCGCCAATGGTTATGATGCCGCACTCACCCAAGTGGTATGGGCAACTTCTTGAAGAGCAAGGCTATTATCCATTAAAGGATCTGCTTGCCTATTTATTTAAGGCAGACATGGAAGTCCCAAAAATTATGCGTATTTTGGTAGATAAATTTTCTACCCGAGTTCATAAAAGGATGATACGTCGCAATCAATTTAAAGCAGAAATAGAGGTGCTAAGAAGTATTTTTAATGACGCATGGTCGGATAACTGGGGTTTTATTCCTTTTACTGAAGCAGAATTCTCTGAACTTGGGAGTACATTTCGTTTTCTCCTAAAGGATGAGTATATTCAAATTGTTGAGGTTGATGGAGTCCCGGCGGCATTTATGGTGGTATTACCAAATTTGAATGAGGTTTTTGCTAAACTTAATGGGAACCTATTACCATTGGGCTGGTTTCAGCTGATTAAAAAGTTAAAATTTGATCAAATTAGTACAGGCCGAATACCTTTAATGGGCGTACGCAAGAAATTCCAGAATACTCCGTTAGGGGCTGCATTAGCCTGTATGATGATTGAAGCACCAAGAGAAATTGGTCTTTCCAGAGGGATTCGCGAAATTGAGGTGTCTTGGATACTTGAAGATAATAAATCTATGCGGGGGATGATTGAGAAACTGGCGGGCGTCCCAGAATATAAGCGCTATCGAATTTTTGGAAAAACTTTATGATTACTTATTTTAGTAAAAATTATAGTGCTGGAGGCTAAAATCCCAAGTAAGAAAATAGAGAAATTTGTTGCAATTGTGCTGGCTGCAGATCGTACCGCTAATGATCCGGTTGCTAACAAATCAGGTATGGCCTGCAAGGCATTTACACCGATTTGTGGGGTGCCAATGATAATTCGTGTATTAGATGCTCTTGAAGAGAGCGGCGTGATTGAGAGAATTGTTTTATGTGGCCCACCAGAATCCTCGCTGGCTGCTTGTCCGGAGTTGGAACAGCGGATAGGAAGTGGGTACGTCACTTGGGTGCCAAACCTAGATTCTCCGAGTCGGAGTGCTAATAGAGGATTTGAGTATATAGATAAAGAAGCTCCAGTGTTCTTGACAACAGCTGATCATGCGTTATTAACTCCAGAGATCGTAAGATATTTTCTTTGCGAGTCCAGTAAAGCTGACAGTGATGTTACTGTGGGATTGGTTGAACATAAAAATGTAATGGCTTCTTTTCCGGGAACTAAACGAACTGTAATAAGGCTTCGTGACGGAAATTTCTGTGGCTGTAATCTTTATGCTTTTCTTAACCCTTGTGGTCGTAATTTAGTTCCATTCTGGAGAAAGGCTGAAGATTTGCGAAAGAAACCATGGAAACTAGTTGGAGAAATACTGGGCCCAATAGCTATTTTGTTATATTTATTAAGAATATCAAAACTTAATCAAGCATTAAATGCTGTGTCTGCTAAGGTGGGCGTTAGATCACAAGCAGTAATCATTCCTTATGCTAATGCCGGGGTAGATGTAGATAAGGCAGAAGATATAACGCTTGTAGAATCCGTCCTAGAGAAAGAGGCGTTGGTCTCACGTGAGAATAACAGTACATAACGTTACTTTGGTATGTAGTAACCTGGCTTCACTACAAAATTTGCAAGAGAGCGTTCATGAAGATAATAGATAAATATATTACACGTGAGTTATTGATTCCTTTCACAGTGTTAATTGTAATTCTGAGTGGATTATTTTCTAGTTTTAGCAGTGCTCGTTTTCTTGCAGAGGCAGTAACCGAGTCACTTGGCATCTTTGCTATGCTGGAGTTGGTAGGCCTTAAGACTTTAATTGCTTTAGAGGTGCTGGTGCCGATTGCCCTTTACATTGCTGTAATAATTGGGCTTGGCAGAATGAATAGGGATCAGGAAATTAATGTATTACGTTCTGCAGGAATTAGTGAGCACCGTATAATTTATGCTGTGCTTATAATTGCGATTCCAGTTGGAATTATAAGCGGTGTACTTTCTATGTTTGCTCGTCCTTGGGCATACGAAGAGAGTTATATTCTAAATGCTCAGGCAGAGGCAGAATTAAATACTGATCGATTTCAGGCCGGGCGCTTTTATGGAAGTGAGAAAAGTGGCAGAGTAGTTTACATTGATTCTAAGGATGAATCCGGCAAAGAAATGAGAAATATCTTTCACTTTGTAAGTAAGGAAGGTGGAAGTGAAATTCTCTTCGCTAAAGAGGGGATCCAGAAGCGTCCAGCTCGTGGGGAGCGGCCCCAATTACATCTATTCGATGGTAATTTATATAAACTTAAACATGCTTCTACAAAAGATACAGTATCCCATTTTGAGAAACTAGTATATTTCGACGATGATAGTAATGAGCTGGATTATAAGCGCAAATCAACAGCGACTAGAACTCTGATGGACTCGGACCGTCCACCTGACATCGCCGAGCTTCAATGGCGGTTATCTCGGCCAATTTCAACTATTTTGTTGGCCTTAATTGCTATACCATTTAGCCGCACTTCTCCTCGACGTACGGAGGGGGAGAGGATTTATTTTTACGCAGCTCTGGTTTTTGCAATTTATTATATCTTAAGTGGTTTAGCCCAGACTTGGGTAGAACAGGGAATAATAGGAAGTGTACCCGGAGTGTGGTGGCTGTACGTATTAATGGCTGTTGTTTCACTTAGCTTGCTTTTTCCTAATGGTTGGAAACAATTGTTTCGGTCCAAATGATACTAATAATTGATCGTTATCTTGCATTCCGAGTTTTTGTTGGTCTGTGTATTGCAACTGCAGTACTTTTACCCTTATTTAGCTTTCTAGATTTGTTAGAGCAGCTTGATGATGTAGGTAAGGGAACATATCAGGTTAAAGATGCCTTTGTTCACACTGCGTTAATGTTGCCGCGAAGATTTAGTCAGTTAGCACCATTTATTGCATTATTAGGTACTGTAATTGCATTAGGGGGGCTGGCGAAAAATTTAGAATTAACTGCAATGCAAGTGGCTGCTATTTCTCCTGTTCGTTTAAGTAAGGCGCCACTTTGTATCGGGATTATTCTCTTAATTTTTATTGCCTTAGTGGAGCAATTTGTAGCCCCCGAACTTCAGCAAAAAGCGATTTCACATAAGGCCGTAGCACTTGATAAGAGCGTGCAGCTTGGTAAGAATCTTGGAATCTGGACTCGAAATGAGAGAAATATATTACGTATTGGTGAAATGATAACCACCAAAAAAGCTATAAATGTAGAAATATTAAATTTTGATAAAAATGGTTTTCTGTTGACCTATACGCATGCTAAATATGCTGATATTAATGATAAAAATTTATGGGAATTACGTGAAGTCATTAGTAAGACATTCAGTGAGACAGAGGAAGAGATAGAATCTATAAGCTTAGACTCAATGCAGTGGAAATCATTTGTGAACCCAACTGACATTTCGATTTTAAATAAGTCGCCAGAAAGTTTGTCACCTGTTGATTTATTTCAACATGTGCGTTTCTTAAAAGATACTGGCCAGGAAGCCGACGCATATGAATTGGCATTATGGCGAAAAGCAGGGGGGGCATTTACAACAATCGCAATGTTATTACTATCTATTCCTTTTGTTTTTGGGTCATCTAGGACTGGTTTTGCTAATAAATTGGTGTTTGCAGTAATGGCCGGTATTAGCGTTTATCTTCTTGACCAAATTATTGCAAATGCAGGTTTGTTGTTACATTTTTCCCCAGCTTTTACGGCATTATCTCCAGGATTGGCACTGATTCTAGTTGCTAATATTTGGTTGCGGAGGATCCGTTAGCTGATAAAATCAGTTGTCTTTATACGACCATATGATAGCTATACATTAGTTCCTATTGTGACAGTAATGTTGCATAGAGAATTATGCGTGCTGTTTTTTATTTAATTGAATAATATTTAATTTGGATAGGGTCATGGTGTATGACTTTAGGAAAATAATTTAGAGCTATAGATGACTACTTTTGTTTATATCGTTGGTGATAGTGAAGTTAACGTCTGGGGTTTAAGTGGGCGAGAACGATTGCATCGGATGCTAAAAGCTCACCATGAACGAATTACTTTGGTTGATGATCTTGGGAATATTCCTGATGGAGGATCGGTATTATTTCTATGTGCCGATCATTTGTTTGATGCGAGGGTTCTATCAACACTAGTTCAGACAAAATCTAATCTAATTTTAGATAGTAATAGTGATCAAATAGCTGCCATTCATATTACTGATGGAAATGCGTCTAATGTCCTGGCAGATTTCCTGGGAGCAGGGGATGGGAATGCTATTTCTGTTTTCCCTCATTATTCGCTAGATGAACTAAATTTGAATCTTCAACAAAAAAATCTGAAGAAGAAAGATGCTCCCTATTTATTTTTTATTAATAGGGCTAATTACAAAGTTCTTGAATCAGAGTTATTTTCAGGGTCATACAAGGGTGTTACTGATTTGGTAACCAAATGGGTTTGGCCGGCACCTGCTTCCTGGATCACTCACCTTTGTGTTCGTATAGGTTTGTCGCCGAATCATGTCACGTTAATGAGCTACGTATTTGCTATATTGGCAGGAGTTTCCTTTTGGTTTGGTAGCTACGGGATAGGGCTGCTGATGGGGTGGATCATGACATTCCTAGATACTGTAGATGGGAAATTGGCAAGGGTAACCGTTACTTCCAGTCGCTTAGGTGACGTTCTTGATCATGGTCTAGACATTATTCATCCGCCACTTTGGTATATGGCATGGGGGATTGGATTAAGCGCAGTTTCGCTATCAGTGTCTGGCTTGGAAGTATTGATATGGCTAATGTTCATTGGTTATATAGGGGGAAGAATATGTGAAGGGGTTTTTCAGTTCTTTGTGGGATCATTTGATATATTTATATGGCAAAAGTTTGATTCATTCAATCGATTGATTACTGCTCGGCGCAATCCTAATCTAATATTGTTGACGGGTGGTTGGATTATTGATCAGCCTGATTTCGGGTTTTTTGCAGTGGTTATATGGCATTTAATCTCTACAGCTATTCTTGTCATACGAGTAGTTTATGGCTGGCGTGCAAAATATCATAATGGTCCATTGAAGTCGTGGTTTGAAGAAATTGCACCTAATCAAGAAGATGGAGGACTGGCAGTACGGATTTTTACCCGCACACCAGTTAGTATTAATGACAGAAGAGTTACGAATTAAGAAAATACAAATGGGAAATGCTAAGGTTGGGTTGGTATTCAACCCCCTTAGCGGACGAATCCGAAAACATGAAAGCACAATAAAGGGCGTATTAGGAAAGATTCCGGGTGTAATTCTGCGAGAAGCAAAGACAGGACTTGAGTTCAAAGAAACTGTTGATGAGTTCTTAGATACTAAAGTTGATCTGCTAGTAATTGCTGCTGGAGATGGAACAGTACAAGGAATATTGAGTCATTTATTTACAGAGTATGATCATATAGATTGGCCAATTCTTGCAATAATACCTGGCGGAACAACAAATATGACAGCACTAGATCTGGTTAAATATGATGACCCTGAGGATTCAGCAAGAAGGTTAAGTCAATATATTTCGACAAAGCCTTTACCTATTTTATTAAAAAAGAATGTGTTGTGCATTGAGCAAGCTGGAGTTAACAAAGTATATGGTATGTTTTTTGCAGTTGGAATTATAGCCCGCGCCGTAATATTCTCACGTAGTGGAATCAAGAAGGTTGGGATTACAGGAGAGATTTATTCTGGCCTGATTATGGCAGTTTATTTTGCTGGATTACTTCTTAGGCGGTGTACTGGAGCATGGGCACCAGCAAATTTGACAGCCGTGAAATTGGCTGGAAAAACTTTCAATGGCCCTTATCAATTTTTGTTTGTTAGCGCGTTAAACCGTTTGTTATTTAATACGCGCCCTTACTGGGGGCAAGAGCAGGAACCGCTTCATGTTACATTTGTAGAGAAGCGTAAAAAGGCTCTAAGAAAATATATAAGCTCAATTTGGGCACTGATTTCAGGGAGATATGCAGCTCTCAAAGAACTTGACGGTTATCATAGCTATAATAGTAGCGGGATAGAGTTAGCAGTAGATGATGACTATATCGTCGATGGTGAGTTCTATCATGCTGTCAGTCAGGATGGGCCATTAAAAATTTCGGCAGCTGGCCCGGTCACTTTTTTGACTTGGTAGCCTATTAATAGATATTACAGACTGGTATCAATGACAGATCACGAATTAACATTGGATGAAGAAATTCCGGATAGTTTAGTCTCTGCAGTTTCCTCTATGGCGGCAAGACCAGTATCAGCAGACTTCTCAATTTTTGTTGAAGAATTAAGTGAAATAGATCAAATTGATAGACCTGTTATTTTTTCAGCACACGGAGTTCCAAAATCAGTGCCTATGGAAGCTGAAAAATTAAATTTACTTTATTATGATG
>JAAZZR010000050.1 GCA_014237605.1 Nitrosomonadaceae bacterium
CCCGGGCTCTAAGGTCTTTAATGGTGTAATTTCATCATTATGAAAGGCCGCAGGGGTATATGTTCGATCAATGATGCTGCGCAAATCTGTTTCAGGGATATCGTCAACAAATTTTGAAATAATCTTGAATGCAAGATCAGGATAATTAAGATTACGCCACTGTTCCAGATCAGATTCATTTATTTTTGGATAAGATTCTGGTATTGCAAGGCCGCCATCAGAAGCCAATCCACTTAAAACCACTTCAGAGAATGCTTTTGATGACATGTTTCCACGAGTAGATATATAGCGCATGTTTTACAGAAGATACAAAATATTCGGTTTAATTACTAAAAATTGAATAATAAACAACTAGATTAGTGTGCCTTGTTGCCATAACAGATTAATCTTTTTGATATAACTCAGCTATTCTTTGCTAAATTATTTGCTACTTAACTCCTCTAATCGAATGCGAGTTATTTCTCCCATTACTGAAGGGAGTTCCTCTATTTTGGCAATAGCTGCATTAATATTCTTTTCCACAGAAAGATGGGTAAGTACAATTATATCTACCTGCTCTTCATTTTTTTTTGGTTCCTTCTGAACCATCGCATCGATCGAAATTTCAAGTTCAGCTAGTATGCATGTAATATCAGCTAACACACCTGGCCTATCCAATGCCTGCAACCGGAGATAATATGATGTCACCACTTCTTCCATTGGCAGGATTGGTATGTCTAATAATAAATTAGGCTGAACACCTAGATGGGGAACACGCTGTTTGGAATCGGCAGTATGCATACGAGTAACATCTACCAGATCAGCAACAACAGCGCTTGCGGTAGGCTCTGCTCCGGCCCCAGGACCATAATAAAGGGTTGGCCCTACTGCATCCCCTTTAACCACAACAGCGTTCATTACGCCTTCTACATTAGCAATCAGCCTTCGTGAAGGAATAAGGGTGGGATGAACACGCAGCTCAATTCCTTTAGAAGTCTTCTTGGTAATACCTAATAATTTAATACGATACCCCAACTCCTCTGCATAACTAATATCTTCACCGGTTAATTTTGTAATTCCTTCCGTATAAACTTTATCAAATTGGATTGAAATTCCAAAGGCAATAGAGGCCATAATAGAAATCTTATGAGCCGCATCAATTCCTTCAATATCAAAAGTAGGATCCGCTTCTGCATATCCTAATTCCTGCGCTTGCTCCAATACAGTATCAAAGCTAAGTCCCTTACTACGCATCTCTGATAAAATAAAATTTCCAGTACCGTTAATAATCCCAGCAATCCACTCAATGCGATTTGCTGTCAGACCTTCACGTAAAGCTTTAATAATAGGGATCCCGCCAGCTACCGCTGCTTCAAATGCCACCATAACCCCTTGCCTTTCCGCAGCAGCAAATATTTCAGTGCCGTGTGAGGCAAGCATAGCCTTATTAGCAGTAACCACATGCTTTCCATTTCCAATTGCTTTAAGCGTTAGCTCTTTTGCAGCGCTATAACCACCTATTAACTCAACCACAATATCAACATCAGGGTGTGTAACGACCTCATTTGCATCATCTGTGATCAATGTGCCATCATCACCGACAATTCCCCGTGCTTTATCAATATCACGGTCCGCAATGATCTTAATAATGATCTCTCGACCAGCGCGCCTAGCAATTTCTTCCTGGTTACGCTTAAGAACAGCAAAGGTTCCACTTCCAACTGTTCCAATACCTAATAAGCCTATATTAATTGGTTTCATAATTTTTGTTTTGAAGGAAAATAATATTTAATTTTTTTGTAATTCCAAGATATTTTTAAAAATATGTTCTTCATATAGATTTTAAGGTTATGCAATGAACATCACGATAAGCAGTTAGTTCCATGGCTCTTTCGATATCGCTCAAGATAGCATGCAATCCGGCGAATTGCTTCAGTAATATCGTCACTATTTGGAAGAAAAACAAGCCGAAAATGATCTGGAAATGGCCAATTAAACCCGCTTCCCTGAACCAATAGAACTTTTTCCTCCATCAATAAATCTAATACAAATTTCTCATCATCTTTGATAGGATATATCTTTGAGTCTAAACGAGGAAATAAATACATTGCTGCTGGTGGCTTAAAGCAAGTAACGCCCGGGATGTCAGTTAGAAGATTCCATGCAAGATCCCGCTGCTTTACAAGTCGCCCGGTTGGCATGACCAAATCGTCAATACTCTGGTAACCTCCGAGCGCGGTTTGAATGCCATATTGAGCAGGGACATTGGCACATAAGCGCATTGATGCGAGCATAGTTAAGCCTGTAATATAATCTTGAGCCTGATTTTTTTTACCAGAAACAATAGCCCAACCTGTTCGAAATCCCGCAACACGATAATTTTTAGATAACCCACTAAATGTTACAAAAAAAACATCATTAGCCAAGGAAGCAACAGAGGTATGCTTAGCATTCCCATACAATACCTTATCGTAAATCTCATCGGAATAAATGATAAGATTATTTATTCTTGCAATATCAATAATTTCACACAATAACTCGTCAGAGTAAATTGACCCAGTTGGATTATTAGGGTTAATAATAACTATGGCCTTAGTCCTAGATGTTATTTTAGAACGAATATCGTCTACATCAGGAAACCAATCCGCGCGCTCGTCACACTTATAGTGTTGTGCAACCCCCCCAGCTAAAACAACTGCCGCAGTCCATAATGGATAGTCAGGTGAAGGAATTAGCACTTCATCTCCATCGTCAAGAAGTGCTTGCATAGACATAACTATTAATTCAGATACGCCATTACCAATAAAAATATCATCCATCTGTACATCTTGTATATTCTTCTCTTGGGCATAATGCATAATTGACTTACGTGCAGCAAATAGACCCTTAGAGTCACAATAAGCAGATGCATCTGATAAATTATGAATCACATCTCTTAGTATTTCTTCTGGCGCATCAAAGCCGAAGGAACCAGGGTTACCTATATTGAGCTTGATTATATGCTGACCTTCCTCCTCCATCAGTTTAGCCTGATCGTGAACTGGCCCACGGATGTCGTAACAAACCTTAGCTAGCTTGCTAGATTTTAATATTGATTTCATAAATAAATAACCAAGTCATAATCTGGAAGAAATTACAGTAAAAAAGAACTTATACTACAATTCAATGATTGCATCGGTACGCCAGTGAATTTTAAAACTATATTACTTCTATCACTATTTATACTTTATTACTACGGAAAAAAGATGTAATGTTACCTGACCAGCTAATCAGCTGCAAATGGAGACTAATATTGAAGTTACATCTGTCTAAACAAGTTGAAAAAAATATTTTTAGCGGCTATGGAGCAGGCTATGTTGTTGTTAATAACAAAAGATATGAAAACAGCATGATCACAATGCCAGATAAAATTATTGAGGACTGGCAGGCCCCAACAGTTGAAAAGCTCACAGAAGAACATTTTGAACTACTAATTCCATATGAACCAGAAATTATCTTATTAGGTACTGGTGCTACCTTACGCTTTCCATCCCCATTAGTAACAAAAAATTTATTAGAATCAAAAATAGGTGTTGAGGTGATGGATACAAATGCTGCGTGTCGAACTTATAATATCCTCATGGCAGAAGGAAGAAATGTTGCAGCAGCGTTACTTATCTAAGTGAAACTAAATAATTGAAATGCATTAATAACCTAATCCTTACATTATCTCTAGTAATAATAAAAAAGCCTCCATTTCTGCTGGAGGCTTTTTTATTATTACTATGTAACAAAATAAATTTTAATTAAATAAAATAACAAGCAAAGAGACTAAACTGCAAGTGCTTCTCGTATGCCATCTTTTTCCATGTCTTCACCTGAGCCACGCTTAATAAACTCACCACGTTCCATTAATAAATATTGATCAGCAAGAGAATGTGCGAAATCATAATATTGCTCAACAAGCAAGATTGCCATATTACCTTCCTCAGCTAAGCTCCGAATAGCACGTTCAATATCTTTAATAATAGATGGTTGAATACCTTCAGTAGGCTCATCTAAAATTAAAAGCTGAGGAGAAATTGCTAAAGCACGACCAATAGCAAGCTGCTGCTGTTGACCGCCAGACAGATCGCCACCGCGACGCTTAAGGAATTCCTTTAATATTGGAAACATTTCGTATATACGTGGCGGCAAGGGAGTTCCAGAAGACTTGGAGGCCAACCCCATATTTAGATTTTCTAAAACCGTAAGGCGAGGGAAAATTTCACGTCCCTGTGGAACATAACCAATGCCATGGCGTACTCTTTTGTATGATGGTTCATGGGTCATATCACTGCCGTCAAAAACAATGTTACCTGAAGCTGATTTTTCTATACCCATGAGGGTTTTAAGTAAGGTTGTTTTACCAGCGCCATTTCGGCCGAGCAAACAAGTCACTTCGCCTATCTTTAAATCAAAAGATAAGTCGCGAAGAATATGACTACCACCATATTTCTGGTTAAGGTTTTCTACCTTTAGCATAATTAACGTCCTAAATAAACCTCAATGACTCTTGGATCAGACTGCACTGCAGCCATCTCACCTTCACACAACATAGAACCCTGATCCAGTACAGTGACCATACTCTTAAGTTGCGCAACAAAATCCATATCATGCTCAACTACAACTAGAGAATGCTTACCTTTTAATGAATTAAATAACTCACCTGTACGTTCAGTTTCATCATCAGTCATACCAGCAACAGGCTCATCTAACAATAATAGTTGAGGATCCTGCATTAGCAGCATACCAATTTCAAGCCACTGTTTCTGACCATGAGACAAGCGTCCAGCAAGTTGATCTGCATGGTCGCTAAGATTAACAGTTTTTAATGTATCAGAGATACGATCCCGCATAACATCATCAACTACAGCAAATAAACTAAAGAAAACTGTCTTATCAGTTTTCATTGCTAGTTCAAGATTTTCAAATACGGTGTGGCTTTCAAATATTGTTGGTTTTTGGAATTTTCGGCCAATACCAACAAGAGCAATTTCTGCTTCAGATAGTTTTGAGAGATCTACAGTATTATTAAAAGTACAAGTGCCCTCATCTGGCGTTGTCTTACCAGTAATACAATCCATCATTGTAGTCTTACCAGCACCATTAGGACCAATAATGCATCGCAATTCATTGCGCATAAATTTCATACTAAGGTCATTAAGTGCCTTGAATCCATCGAATGATACAGAAATATTTGCAATTTCTAAAATTACATCATTGTTCTTTGGTGTATCTGTAGCAGCAGAAGCCTCTGCCTTTATATTGCTTGTGTCTGTTACATCATTCATCGTGTACTCCGTGCTCGCAGTTGCTGGTATAGACCTACTAATCCTTGTGGCAACAATAGGGTAACCAATACAAACAATAATCCGAGGAAGTATAGCCAGTATTCAGGGAATGCTACTGTAAACCAACTCTTAGATAAATTAACAACGAAAGCTCCTATCGCAGGTCCAACAAGAGTACCCCGACCACCGATAGCAGCCCAAATAGCAATCTCAATTGAATTAGCTGTTGCCATTTCACTAGGATTTATTATACCAACCTGCGGTACATAAAGTGCCCCAGCAATTCCACATATTATCGCGGCAACCGTCCAAATGAAAAGTTTATACCATAATGGGTTGTAACCAAGAAACATCACTCTCATTTCTGCATCACGAATCGCAGTTAGTATGCGACCGTACTTAGATGTTACTACATAGCGCCCAAATAATAGAGCAAACAATAGTGTTGCTGAGCTTAAAGCAAACAATGTGGCTCTCATTTCTGGAGAAGTAATATCATACCCAAGGATACGTTTGAAATCTGTGAAACCATTGTTTCCGCCAAAACCAGTATTGTTCATAAAGAACAATAATAGGAAAGCATATAACATTGCCTGAGAAATAATAGCAAAGTAAACACCCTTAACTCGTGACCGGAAAACAAAGAAACCAAATACAAAAGCTAGTAAACCTGGCGCTGCTACAGCTAAGAATAATGAATATGCAAAACTATCAGTAAATGCCCAGAACCATGGGTACTCTTTCCAATCAAGAAATACCATAAAGTCAGGTAGATGTGATTTATATACGCCATCCAGTCCAATACTTCTCATTAAATACATACCGAATGCATATCCGCCAAGGGCAAAAAATAGTCCTTGGGCTAAGGATAGAACACCTGCATAGCCCCAGATCAAATCCATTGCAACCGCTACAATTGCATAACACATGATCTTACCAATAAGTGTTACATAGAAAGTTGATATATATAAGGCATCACCTTCTTGAAACATAAGGTGGCATACTGGTACTGCCACAATGGTCAAAAGAGCAAATAGAACTATTGCTATCCAGCCAGTACGGCCGGTAGCACTGAAAAATCTTACAATAAATGGGGTGCGCGCGTTAGACATAGTTTTTAGTCAGCAGTCCTGCCTTTTAGGGCAAATAATCCCTGTGGTCGTTTCTGAATAACGAGGATGATGATGGCTAGTACTATCACTTTCGCAAATACTGCACCTAAACCACCCTCAACTAGTTTTGTAACAATTCCAATACCCATTGATGCCCATACGGTACCTGCAAGCTGACCTACGCCACCTAACACAACCGTCATAAAGCAATCAACGATATAACCCTGACCCATTTCCGGACCGACATTAGAAACTTGTGATAATGCAACACCACCCAATCCTGCGATAGCTGCACCTAATGCAAATGCTACTGTATCTATATAAGCTGTAGGGACCCCCACACAACCAGCCATAGTACGATTCTGTGTTACCGCACGGACAAATAACCCAAGCCGTGTACGATTAAGCAGTAACCAAACTAGTACAAGTACTGATATAGCAAAACCGATAATTATTATTCTATTCCAAGGAAGATTTACATTACTCATTACTTCCACGCTACCTGATAGCCATGCTGGATTTGCTATTTCTTGATTAAATGTACCAAACATTACTCGGACTGTTTGAATCAGAATTAGTGAAATACCCCATGTAGTTAGCAGCGTTTCAAGAGCACGGCCATAAAGCCATCGAATAACTGTGCGTTCCATTATTACACCTACCATAGCTGCACTAATAAATGCCATCGGTATAGCCGCAACTATATACCAGTCAAAATATTCTGCATAATTATCGCGGAAGAAATCATGTACAACAAAAGTTGCAAAGGCACCAATCATTAATAGCTCGCCATGGGCCATATTAATAATACCCATCACACCATATGTGATAGCTAGACCAAGCGCAGCTAATAAAAGAATACTTCCTAGACTTAATCCAGTAAAGACGCGGGTAACTGTCTCACCTATTAATATTTTTTGTTCCAGAGATGCTAATGATTCTGCTGCAGCTGCACGTACTGAGCTATCTGCTTCATTAGCAGGATCAGTCATCTCGGTAAGCTTTAATTTAATATCTGGGTTATCACTCTCCCCCAGGTCTTTTACTGCGTTCAGCCTTACTGCTGGATCAGAGCTCTGGACACCAATCATGGCCTTTACTAATGTTATTATTTCTTTGATCTCAGAGTCACTCTCTTTTGCCAAAACCCGATCCATGATGGGCAGGAACATTTCATCCGCTCCACCTGTATCTTCAATTTGTTTAGCCGCTTCAAGCCTTATTTCCCGATCAGGATTAAATAACTTCAATATAGACATGCTGGTATTTAATACAACACGTACACGATTATTTGGGTAGACCTGATCCATGTCTTCAGGCACAGGAGAAACTTCT
>JAAZZR010000051.1 GCA_014237605.1 Nitrosomonadaceae bacterium
TCCCGGATTAAAATTAAGAGTGCTACTTGCTCAAGCTTTATTCTCTGATCCAGAAATCTTGTTATTAGATGAACCAACAAACAATCTTGATATCAATACAATTCGCTGGCTAGAAGATGTAATCAATGCCAGTAAAAGTACCATTGTAATCATCTCACATGACCGACATTTCCTTAATAGTGTATGCACACATATGGCTGACCTAGATTATGGCGAGATCCGTGTTTATCCGGGCAACTATGATGCCTATATGACTGCCTCTTCACAGGTCATGGAGCGCATGCTCTCAAACAATGCAAAAAAGAAGTCTCAGATTGCTGAGTTACAATCATTTGTAAGCCGTTTCTCAGCTAATGCTTCAAAGGCAAGGCAAGCAACAAGCCGAGCCAAGCAAATAGAAAAAATAAAGTTAGAAGATGTAAAATTATCCAGTCGCCAGTACCCATACATTCGCTTTGAAGTGGAAGATAAAGATAAATTATATCGATTGGCAGTATCCGTACAAAGCATTAGTAAACATTTCTCTGGCATGGAGAAACCACTATTCAAAAAACTTAGTATTAATATTGAGGCAGGTGAGAAGATTGCAATCATAGGGCCAAATGGTATTGGTAAAACTACGCTATTAAGGTCTTTATCTAGTGAACTTAAGCCAGATGAGGGAGAGATCAAGTGGGCAGAAAAAGCGCGCCATAGCCATTTTACTCAGGACCATGCCGCAGACTTTGAAGTAAGCGCCTCTCTTACTGAGTGGATGACTCAATGGAGACAAATAACCGATGATGACCAGGCCGTACGTAGCGTATTAGGCAGACTGTTATTCTCAGGTGATGAAGTAGACAAATCAGTCAAAGTAATCTCAGGCGGGGAACAGGGACGCATGCTATTTGGGAAAATTATGTTACAAAAATCAAATGTATTGCTTATGGATGAGCCAACCAACCACCTCGATATGGAATCTATTGAATCACTTAATTCTGCGTTAGAAAAATACACAGGAACATTGATCTTTGTTTCTCATGACAGAGAGTTTGTATCTTCATTAGCAACTCGTATCATTGATATGAAACCAGACGGAATTACTGATTTTAAAGGTAGTTATGAAGAGTTCTTAGTCGATCAGGGTGTAGAATAAATGTTCACATTTTGCTGATATTTATACTAATTCCTCTTAAAAAGATTAGACCTAGGTAGGTAATAATTTCATTTTCTTAGAAACTGCTATCCCCCTACCCTCAATTTGGCGAGATGCAAGGCCTCCTGGTAATGATGCCAATCAAAATATGGTCCGGGATCTGTTTTCCGTTTCGGTGCAATATCTGAATGGCCGATGATATCTGCAATTGGATAAACCTTATTTAACTCCATTGTAAGAGCAACTAAAGCTGTATATTGACTATCTGTAAAGGGTGTCGTATCACTACCCTCCATCTCCACGCCTATAGAAAAATCATTACAACATTCCTGCCCTTTCCAGCAAGACTTACCAGCATGCCAGGCACGCTTCTCACAGGGAACAAACTGGAGAATTTCACCGTCTCGACGTACAAAAAAATGAGCAGATACTCTTAGGCCACGAATGCTTTCATAATAGCTAGCATCTGGGTTCAGTTGGTTAGTAAATAGATCAATCACGCCGTCACCTTCAAATACATCTGGCGGCATACTGATATTATGTATTACTAATAAGCTGATTTCATTTCCTGGTGGACGATCATCATAATTTGGCGAGGAAATAAATTGCACATCAGACAAATATCCTGCTTCATCAACTTTCATTATATGGCCTTTCTACTAGAAAATTAACGTAATTTGATCTGAATAATATTAAATAAAATTTATTTATTATTCAGCCTAAACCGCTTAATTCTATTCCCCATAGACCGAGAAATATATCAAAATCTATTTAAATAAAATTTACCCTAATTTATATTATAAAATATTGACGATAGCTGAAAATAAATACGGGGAAATACTATCGGCCCCTGATCTTCAAGGGAAAATAACTAGTTCTATTAAGAATACTAAATCCATTAAATTACTACCAAATATACCTCTCATTGATTAACAAGAACATAATGATCTTTGCAAAAATTCTATATTGGATAACTACAATCATTACTGTAATTTTTCTTTATGGGGGTTTTGTCTATTTAACTGTGAATCCAGTAGCCCTAAATCAGGAAACACTTGAAAATTGCATGCAATTATTTGGGGGGGAAGAACCTCCTTTTTCTATCCTATGTGGAAAGCAACATACTGAAATTGTACAACGAATCTGGCTGCATCTATTGCCCTATCTGCCTGCAGGATTAATTCTAGGGTTTAATAGACTACTGAACATTAATTTATATATGCCAGCTAATGTCTATCCTAATCGTATTGTCATAGGGCTACTTTGGGTAGGTGTAATTGCAGCCATACTCGCAATTACATTAACACTCTGGATCTCAGTATATCTTGTTGACAAACCACCCCTATTAATTTTTATGCCAACGATTATCTTTTCTGGCTGGCTATTTTCTCCAATACTATTTCAATATTTACTTGCACCAAGAGAGGCAGTTCGTCACATGAGTGCACTTAGAGTTGGATTAGCTCTAATGTTTATCACACCAATATTAGCCGAAAGTTATCATTTCTTAAACTCTACCATTGAAACACTACTAACAAAGTCAGTGATAATTAGTTAACTTCCCCGTGGCTCAAGAAATATATTCCAAATGTAATTTAGCAAGAATATTATTTATCTAACAGGTAATGCAATAAAGGTTCCATCATTCTGCTTAGTAAGTTCCCGCATTAAAATAGCAAATCTATCTGTTGTATATAGAGAAGGAAAACCAACAGCGTGAATCTTAGCTAAGCGCTTTCCATCCTTTTGAGTCCTATTCTTCTTTGTAATATCGGCAATGACGCTATCATAAGAACCACCGGTATAATCATCACCAAAAACATAAATGGCGATTGTATGGCCTCTCTTCTTATATTTCCTCAAGGCGGTCAGTACGCCCTCTACAGGACTACTATTAGATGCACTCTGCCATCCTTTAAATAACTTCATCACACTTTTACGTCGAAATGGCACATCGGGAATCCATTGCCCACTATAACCTGCAAGAATAGCTTTGCCCTGATCATCCAAAATCTGGAATCCTTTAACTTGAGGGTGAATAGTTAGAATGTTAATTATTTGCTGTGTAACACGATCCCAAATAGCCCTCATACTGCCAGATGTATCAACCACAAAAATCACATAATCACTATCTACTGGGATGCCACCCACTTCTTCATCACGAAAAGTATTGCTAGTAGAGGGTGAGATTGATGCTCTCTTTAAAGTAGACTGAACCAGAGAGAGTCCATCCAAATCACCGACCAGCTCTTTTTCTTCATTTTCTATTGCGCGCAAATTTTCTAAAGAAGCTTGTACCTCCCTACCTAAACTTCTACTATTCTCTAACTGAATTTCATTCAGTTTTTTTCTCTGATCAATCTTTCTCGCTAGACTATTTACTTGGGTTTTGAGCGCCAAAACCTGATTCAACTGATCCTCAATTTGCTCAACATTTAATTTAGGGGTGTCTCTGTCAGTATGAGAAATCAGTACCAGAAGGACTATAGCGCCGAACCCACAAGTAATAATATCTAGGAATGAAAGATTAAATATATCAAAATCTTTTTTCTTAACTTTCATGGCCAGTTCACCGCAGGACTAATAACCAGACCGCCTGTACTAGCCGCCCAACTCCAGTATTCATTTACAGCGCTTGGATCACCTTCAATAGGCAACAAAATAACGTTGATTTTTACATCAGTAAGGCCAGCATCTTGAACCGTCTGCCTAAATAATTTTACACGACATTCACCTGAAATCGATTTAGAGCTCCCAAGTAGTGAACTGCACCCAGAAAAAGGATTTAAATGAGAATAATTTGATTCGCCAGTAGTAGGCAATCCATCTGTAATGATATAAATATCAGTAGCGTTAAGTCTGGATACCGCTTGCAATCCTTTATGAAGATTAGTTGCACCAGCCGGAACAATAGAATCTAATTTTTCATAAAAACCCTTAAGGGCGCCATCAGTATTAACGCTAACCCATTCAGTTTCACCTAGAGAATGTATGGAGTCATTAAAAGCAAGTACGCTTAACTGACTCACTTTAGGGGTCCGTGTAAGAAGCCAACGAACTATTTTTTTGGTCCGAAGCCACTTAGGTCCCTGTTTTTTATTTTGAATAGAACTATTCTTTCTTCTGATTATATTTAATAATTTCTCGTCGGTCATTGAAGCACTACTATCAACCAATACTGCAATCCGGCTACCTTCAACTTTTAAACCTATCAAATAATTTTCTTCACCGCCCCGGTCATCTTCTATAAGATCATCTTTGTTCGCTATTGGTCTTGTAGCAATGCTATTCTTCAGAGCAGTTAACTCTCCTCTCTTATTGTTAAGATTAAACTCTTTTTTTGAAAGCCCTTGTTGAATCTGTGCAAGTTTTTCTTTAAGTTTTTTTATCTTCTCAGTCTCAGACTGAGATGTATTGCGAAGTTGATCAAGTGTCTGCTGCAATTCTACCTGCTGCGATTCAAGTAACTGAATCTCTGCAATTAAATTATTAGCCTCAGCATTAGAGTCACTTACATCATATTTGACTAGGACAAATACCAGCACCATCGCACCAAGTCCACATGACATTATGTCAAGGAATGCGAGATTAAATCCTTCTGATCGACGCCGCCTTTTCACAGATTAATTATTTATTTAATACGAGCAAGTAAATACTGATCGCAATAGGATTGGATATCAACGAGCTGTCCATCCTGAAGGCGTTGTAATTGATGGAAAATAAACATGAGAAATATGCTAATTAACAAAGCTACGAGCGTTGAATTGAAAGCCACACCAAGACTATTTGTCATGCCAGCAATATCACCTTCAAGCGCTTTGTCTGCTAAAGAGAGCGCTTCACCAATGCCTCGTACTGTGCCGATAAAACCGATAGATGGTACAGCCCAGATCAGATAACGAATCATCGAATTCTCAGCATCTTGACGAATAGAGAGTGCTTCCACGCAGCTTTCTATCGCATCAGATAAGTTCTGTACATTCTTAGTCCCCGCATAACGCCACAAAGTAGTACGTAGTGTCTGTATTAGAGGTGTTGAACTATGTGCAGCGGAGAGCTCCGTATCAAGTCGTTTAATAACCTCTTCAGCATCAAAGTCTTCTCGTTTTATTTCTTCGACCATATCAACTGTATAAAGGTATTTGCTGCGCAAAATATTGCGGCACTTATTTAGAATCAAGAAGCTTCCCCAGAGCATCAAAATTATACAGATCTCCTGTTCATAATCCTTGATGACGATTATAAGATCACGGGGCGCGGATTGGCCTGCTTGTCTCGCTGCTTCAAGTATCAGATCGGCTTCAGGACGAACATAACCGATATATGCAAGATGAACTAAGATGGCTGAAATAATCAGCACCATGAAACTTTTAATAGCTTCAGACATATTAAATATCCACAGGAAAAGATGTAGGGGAATTTAGACTAATAGTAGGCAAGACTGCATACACGGTTGCCACAGCAATAAAAAGAAACACCAATGCTAAAGCAAATTGGGTAATTCTTTTATGTAATAATCTTTTCAGCTTACTCATTTTTTCCTCCATAAAGATAACGACCCACTCTAAATCCTACGTCGTCTCGCCCAGTAGTCAATCCTTCTCTAAATGAGGGTCGAAGTACGGTAACTGAACCAGAGCGGAAATTGGCTCCTTTTACCACATGTGACGGCCCATTTTCTGCCCCAAATGGGTCCTCTGAAGTCGTGCCTTCCATTGGCGGCATAGTTGAATAAATATCATGCACCCACTCACTAACATTACCGGCAATATCATGAAGACCAGATAGTTCTTTCTTCAAGCTACCCACAGGGGCAGCGCTTACATAGCCATCATTATAATTAGGCACATAAAATTTCATTTGGCCTTTAGCACCTTCATCTGAAACATTCGCAGCATTAGGTGGAATAACCATCTCATCTCCCCAAGAAAAAATAGTTTGCTTTGCTTTTCCTGCCTGGCGTGACAGCCATTCCCATTCTGCTTCACTAAGCAAACGATAGCCATCAGTATTTTTATTAAATCCGTTTACTCTCTCATTAACAATATTATAGAAAGGTTGGAGACCTTCGTTCTTGCTAAGCCAATTACAGAAAGATGCGGCCTCATTCCAATCAATCGAGGTTACAGGGATATTATCTGCTCCTAGAGACTTTTTTAAACTTGGCTTAAATTTCCCATACTGGCCGTTCGTTATTTCAAAAATACTAGCATAGAAGGATTTTGTTAATCTAATCTTCTTCTGAAATTCATTTGCACGCTGACCTTTTTGAGAACGTGGAGCACCCATTTTTAGATACCCTGGATTTATAAATAATTTTAGTTTGATCCCTTCCTTATTAGTTAATTCTCTTGGCGATTCCTGTAATCGTGCCTGATATTCAGTAAGTAACTTTGCTGCTACTTTTTGAACAAACTTCCCTGTTGGTTTTATAGTCTTTGATAGTAATCTATGCCCTTTTTTTTTGAAGACAATCTGCTGAGTTACTGCCGGAAGACTAACAGTCATGGGACTATTCCCATAACTTTTATTATTAATCCAGATCGTTGCAGGTGGCGAAGAAGAGATCATAACTTTTCCAAATTCTGGTTTCAACTGCAAAGATATTTCCTTTTTTTGACCTGATGTAAGTAGAATTTTCTTAGTACTCGGGTAATAGCCCTGTTTCATATAAATGAGTTCATGATCTACATAAAAAAAAAAAAAAAG